>NZ_JARJLT010000359.1 GCF_029335315.1 Pseudomonas citronellolis | reverse complement strand
GCAACAAAAAACCCCGCCGAGGCGGGGTTTTTCTTTGCTGCGCTTGCGGCTATCAGCCGGCGACGGCTACCGCCAGGCCGGAGTGCTGGAGGATGTCCAGCAGCGGCTGCGGGTAGACGCCGAGGAAGAACGCCAGCAGGGCGATGGCCACCAGCATGATGCCGCCGGCGCGCTGGGCCCAGTCCAGGGGCGCGTCGTGGCGTTTCATGTTCGGTTCCACCAGGAACAGGGTGACCATGACGCGCAGGTAGTAGTACAGGCCGATGGCGCTGCCCAGCACCAGGGCGCCGACCAGCCACCACAGGTGCGACTCGACACCGCTGGCGACGATGTAGAACTTGCCGATGAAGCCGGCGGTCAGCGGAATGCCGGCCAGGGACAGCATCATCACGGTCAGCACGGCGGTCAGCACCGGACGGCGCCAGAACAGGCCGCGGTACTCGAACAGGGCGTCGGCGTCGCGGCCGCTGTACGGGGTGGACATCAGGGTGACCACGCCGAAGGCGCCCAGCGAAGTGACCACGTAGGTGGTCAGGTACACGCCGACCGCTTCCACGGCCAGGCCGTTGCTCGCCACCACGGCGATCAGCAGGTAGCCGAAGTGGGCGATGGACGAGTAGCCGAGCAGGCGCTTGAGGTTGCTCTGGGTCAGCGCCAGCAGGTTACCGATCAGGATCGAGGCGACCGCGATCACCGCCAGGGCGATGTGCAGCACGCCGCTGTGCAGGGCCGCCGGAGCGATCTGGAACAGGCGCAGCAGCACGGCGAACACGGCGACCTTGGCGGCGGTGGCGAGGAACGCGGCCACCGGGGCCGGGGCGCCTTCGTAGACGTCCGGGGTCCACAGGTGGAAGGGCGCCAGAGACAGCTTGAAGCCCAGGCCGACGATCATCATGCCGACGCCGATGGTCAGCAGCGGGCCGTGCACGGTGCCTTCGGCCAGGGCGCTGCCCAGGCCGGCGAAGCTCAGGCTGCCGGCTTCGGCGTAGAGCATGGCCATGCCGAACAGCAGGAAGGCCGAGCCCGCGGCGGAGAGCACGGTGTACTTGATGCCGGCTTCCAGGCTGCGCTTGTTGAAGAAGGCGTAGGCGACCATGCCGTAGACCGGCACCGAGAGCAGTTCCAGGCCGATGAACAGGCCGGCCAGGTTCTGCGCCGCCACCAGCACCAGGCCGCCGGCGGTGGCCAGCAGCAGGAGCAGGTAGAGCTCCTCGCGGTTGCCCGGGTAGCTCTCCATGTAGGCATGGGCGAGGGTCGAGCAGGCGAGGGCGGCGATCAGGATCAGCGCCGAGTAGAACAGTGCGAAGTTGTCGATCTGCAGCAGCGGGGTGACGGCGAGCGGAGTCACCTTGGCGGCCCAGAGGACCGACAGCAGGGCCAGGTTCAGACCGATCACGGTGAGGGTGCCGGTCAGTTGGTGGTTACGCTTCCAGGCGATCGCCAGCATCACCACCACCAGGGTGGCGCTGGTGACGAGCAGCGGCAGGAGCGCGATGAAGTGTTGGATCGTGAAGGTCATTTCGCGACTACCGTGCGGCAAGGGTGGAAAGGGCGGCGTCGAACCACTGCTGGACACCATGCATGGTGGCGGCGGAGGTATCGAGGACCGGCTGCGGGTAGACACCGAGCAGCACCAGCAGGACCGCGAGGCCCAGCACCATGCTCAGCTCGCGGGCGTTCAGGCCGGCGATCGGCGTGTCGGCCTTGGCCGGGCCGAAGTAGGCGCGGTGGATCATGATCAGCGAGTAGACCGAACCGAACACCAGGCCGAAGGTGGCGATGACGATGATCCACGGCACCGACTTGAACGCGCCGAGCAGGATCAGGAACTCGCCGACGAAGTTGCCGGTACCCGGCAGGCCCAGCGAGGCGGTGGCGAAGAACAGCGCCACGGCCGGCAGGTACGGGATGCGCGACCACAGGCCGCCCATCTTGCGCATGTCACGGGTGTGCAGGCGCTCGTACAGCTGGCCGCAGAGGATGAACAGCGCCGCGGCGGAGAGGCCGTGGGCGATCATCTGCACCACCACGCCCTGCAGCGCCTGGGGGCTGCCGGAGTAGATGCCGATCATCACGAAGCCCATGTGCGACACGCTGGAGTAAGCCACCAGGCGCTTGATGTCGGTCTGCGCGAAGGACAGCAGGGCGCCGTAGAAGATGCCGATCAGGCCGAGGGTCATGGCGATCGGGGCGAACTCCGCCGAAGCGTTGGGGAACAGCGGCAGGGCGAAGCGGATCAGGCCGTAGGCCGCGGTCTTCAGCAGGATGCCGGCGAGGTCCACGGAACCGGCGGTCGGCGCCTGGGCGTGGGCGTCGGGCAGCCAGGAGTGCACCGGGACGACCGGCATCTTCACCGCGAAGGCGACGAAGAAGCCGAGCATCAGCAGCCACTCGACGTGCTCGCTCATCGGGGTCTTCAGCAGCTCGGCGTAGTTGAAGGTCAGCACGCCGGTGCTGTTGTAATGGACGAACACCAGGCCGAGGATCGCCACCAGCATCACCAGGCCGCTGGCCTGGGTGAAGATGAAGAACTTGGTGGCGGCGTAGATGCGGGTCTTCTTGCCGTCGTCCGAGCTATGACCCCAGAGCGCGATGAGGAAGTACATCGGCACCAGCATCATTTCCCAGAAGAAGAAGAACAGGAACAGGTCGACGGCCAGGAACACGCCGATCACCCCACCGAGGATCCACAGCAGGTTCAGGTGGAAGAAGCCGATGCGACGCTGGATCTCGTTCCACGAGCAGAGCACGGACAGTACGCCGAGCAGGCCGGTGAGGGTGACCATCAGCAGCGACAGGCCATCCATCGCCAGGTGCACGCTGATGCCGAAGCGCTCGATCCATTGCAGCTTGAACTCGCTGGTCCACTGCGGATCGCCGCCGGGGGCGGGGGCCAGCTGGTAGTTGCCGGTGTGCCACAGCCACAGGCTCAGGGCCAGGGTCAGGGTCATGGAACCCAGCGCGACCCAGCGGGGCAGGGTCTTGCTGGTGTACTCGGCGATCCAGCAGAGGAAGCCACCGATGAAGGGGATCAGGATTAGCCAGGGCAGAATCATGACGGGCTCGATCTCGTTCGTGAATGCGTTAGGCCAGCAGCAGCGCGAGCAGCAGCACCGCGCCGCCGACCAGGGAAGCGGCGTACCAGCGCAGGCGGCCGTTCTCGGTCAGGCTCAGAAGGTTGTGCCCACCGCGGGCGGTCAGCGGCACCAGGACCAGGGTCTGGTCGATGGGGTCGCGGCCGAGCAGGCGGCAGAGCAGCAGGTAGGGTTTCACGAACAGCTTGTCGTACAGCCAGTCGAAGCCCCAGGCGTGGTACCACCAGGTGCCGAAGAAGCGGCCCGGCGCGCTCTTGGCCAGGGCGCTGACGAAGCGACGCTTGCCGAGGAACAGCAGGCCGGCCAGCAGGATACCGGCCAGGGCGATGGCGCCCGAGGCGATTTCCAGGCTGTGCTGGGCTTCACCACCGGCATGCCCGACGCTTTCCGGCAGCACGCCGTGCAGCGGCGGGGTGATCATCGCGCCGACGAAGGTGGAGAGCACGATCAGCACCGACAGCGGCAGCCAGTGGCTGATGCCATGGCCGGCGTGGGCCTCGGTCTTCTGCTCGCCGTGGAAGGCGATGAAGATCAGGCGGAAGGTGTAGATCGAGGTCATGAAGGCACCCACCAGGCCGGCGATCAGCAGGTTCTGGTGACCGCTGGCGAAGGCTTCCCAGAGGATCTCGTCCTTGGAGTAGAAGCCGGCGGTGATCAGCGGCAGGGCGGCCAGGGCGGCGCCGCCGACCAGGAAGCTCGCGTAGGCCAGCGGCAGCTTCTTCCACAGGCCACCCATCTTGAAGATGTCCTGCTCGTGGTGGCAGGCGACGATCACCGCACCGGAAGCGAGGAACAGCAGGGCCTTGAAGAAGGCGTGGGTCATCAGGTGGAAGATCGCCGCGTCCCAGGCGCCGACGCCCAAGGCCAGGAACATGTAGCCGATCTGGCTCATGGTCGAGTAGGCGAGGATGCGCTTGATGTCGGTCTGCACCAGGGCGGCGAAGCCGGCCAGGACCAGGGTCACGGCGCCGATCACGCCGACCAGTTCCAGCACGTTCGGGGCCAGGGTGAAGATGCCGTGGCAGCGGGCGATCAGGTAGACGCCCGCGGTGACCATGGTCGCCGCGTGGATCAGTGCGGAGACCGGGGTCGGGCCGGCCATCGCGTCCGCCAGCCAGGTCTGCAGCGGCAGCTGGGCGGATTTACCGACCGCGCCACCGAGCAGCGCCAGGGCCGCCAGGCTCACCCACAGGTCGCCCTGGGCGAAGTGCTGCGGCGCCAGCACCAGCAGTTCCTGGATGTTCAGGGTGCCGAGCTGCTGGAACAGGATGAACAGGCCGAAGGCCATGAACACGTCGCCGACGCGGGTGACGATGAAGGCCTTCAGCGCCGCGTTGCCGTTCGGTACATGGCTGTAGTAGAAGCCGATCAGCAGGTAGGAGCACAGGCCCACGCCTTCCCAGCCGAAGTACAGGAACAGCAGGTTGTCGCCCAGCACCAGGAACAGCATGCTGGCGATGAACAGGTTGGTGTAGGCGAAGAAGCGCGAGTAACCGGCTTCACCGCGCATGTACCAGCTGGCGAACAGGTGGATCAGGAAGCCGACACCGGTGACCACGCCGAGCATGGTGACCGACAGCCCGTCCAGGTACAGGGCGAAGTTCGGCGCGAAGCCGTCGACGTTCATCCACTGCCACAGGACCAGGGTGTAGGCACCGCCTTCCGGCGGCGCGCTATGGAAGCTCCAGATCGCCCAGAAGGCGGAGAGGGCGGACAGGCCGACCGAACCGACGCCTACCAGCGCGGAGAGATTTTCCGACCACTTGCCGCGCGAGAAAGACAGCAGCAGGAAGCCGACCAGGGGGAACAGGAAGGTGAGGGGCAGCAGGTTCATCCGCGCATCTCGCTTGCAGCGTCGACATCGAGGGTATGGAAGCGGCGATACAGTTGCAGCAGGATCGCCAGACCGATGCTCGCCTCGGCCGCGGCCAGGCTGAGCACCAGGATGAACATCACCTGGCCGTCGGGTTGGCCCCAGCGGCTACCGGCGACCACGAAGGCCAGCGCGGCGGCGTTCATCATCACTTCCAGGCTCATCAGAACGAACAGGATGTTGCGCCGGACCATCAGGCCGGCCAGACCGAGGCAGAACAGCACGCCGGAGAGTGCCAGCCCGTGTTCCAGGGGGATTGCATTCATGGTGTTAGTCCTTCGCTTCGTGGCGGCCGAGGTGGTAGGCGGCGACCAGTGCCGCCAGCAGCAGCATCGAGGCCAGTTCGACGACCAGCAGGTAGGGGCCGAACAGGGCGATGCCCACGGCCTTGGCGTCCACGGTGGTGTGGCCGATGCCGGCACCGCTGGGGTTGCGCGACAGGACCAGCAGCAGCTCGACGAGCAGCACGGCGGAGAGCACGCCCGGGCCGATCCAGACCGAGGGCTTGAGCCACTTGCGCTCCTGCTCGGCGATCGCAGGTCCCAGGTTGAGCATCATCACCACGAAGACGAACAGCACCATGATCGCGCCGGCGTAGACGATGATCTCCAGGGCCCCGGCGAACGGGGCGCCGAGGCTGAAGAAGGTCATCGACACGGCGAGCAGCGAAACGATGAGGTAGAGCAGGGCATGCACCGGGTTGCTGTTGGTGATGACCCGCAGGGTTGCCAGCACGGCGACGCCGGCGGCGAAGTAGAAAGCGAATTCCACGCGACGTCTCCTTACGGCAGCAGGCTCTTGACGTTGATCGGTTCGGCCTCGTTCTGCGCGGCGCCTTTCGGCTTGCCGGCGATGGCCATGCCGGCAACGCGGTAGAAGTTGTAGTCCGGGTTCTTGCCGGGGCCGGAGATCAGCAGGTCTTCCTTCTCGTAGACCAGGTCCTGGCGCTTGAACTCGCCCATCTCGAAATCCGGGGTCAGCTGGATCGCGGTGGTCGGGCAGGCTTCCTCGCACAGGCCGCAGAAGATGCAGCGGGAGAAGTTGATGCGGAAGAACTCGGGGTACCAGCGGCCGTCGTCGGTCTCGGCCTTCTGCAGCGCGATGCAGCCGACCGGGCAGGCCACGGCGCACAGGTTGCAGGCTACGCAACGCTCCTCGCCGTCGGGGTCGCGGGTCAGGACGATGCGGCCGCGGTAGCGCGGCGGCAGGTAGACCGGCTCTTCCGGGTACTGCAGGGTGTCACGCTTGCGGAAGGCATGGCCGAAGATCATCACCAGGCTGCGCAGCTGGGTGTAGGTGCCATGCACGATGTGCAGGATTTCTTTGATCACGGTGGTTCTCCTTACTGGGCCGCGGCCAGCACGCAGGCGCCGGTCACCAGCAGGTTGATCAGGGTCAGCGGAAGGCAGACCTTCCAGCTGAAGGCCATCACCTGGTCATAGCGCGGACGCGGCAGCGAGGCGCGGATCAGGATGAACAGCATGATGAAGAAGCTGGTCTTCAGGGCGAACCAGACGAAGGGGATCTGCGGCAGGATGTCGAACGGACCATGCCAGCCACCGAAGAACAGGGTCACCAGCAGCGCCGACACCAGCACGATGCCGATGTACTCGCCGACGAAGAACATGCCCCATTTCATCCCGGCGTACTCGATGTGGTAGCCGTCGGCCAGTTCCTGCTCCGCTTCGGGCTGGTCGAACGGGTGACGGTGGGTCACGGCGACGCCGGCGATGATGAAGGTGCAGAAGCCGAAGAACTGCGGAATGATGAACCACAGGTGCTGGGCCTGGTATTCGACGATGTCGCGCATGCTGAACGAGCCGACCTGGGCCACGATGCCCATCAGCGACAGGGCCAGGAACACCTCGTAGGAGATGGTCTGGGCCGAGGCGCGCAGGCTGCCGAGCAGGGCGAACTTGTTGTTGCTCGACCAGCCGGCGAAGAGCACCGCGTACACGGTCAGGCCGGCCATGGCGAAGAAGAACAGGATGCCGATGTTCAGGTCCGCCACGCCCCAGGTCGGGGTGATCGGGATGATGGCGAAGGCGATCAGCAGCGCGCCCATGGCGATGACCGGGGCGAGGGTGAAGATCATCTTGTCGGCGAACGGCGGGGTCCAGTCTTCCTTGAAGAACATCTTGATCATGTCCGCGCCGAGCTGGAAGGCGCCGAACGGGCCGACCCGGTTGGGACCGTAGCGGTCCTGCCAGAGGCCCAGCAGACGACGCTCGACCCAGCTCAGCAGCGCGCCGCAGACGACCACGGCGAGCAGGATGACGATGGCCTTGATGACCGCGATGATGATGTCGACGATGGCGGGTGTCAGCCAGCTCATGCTCATCAAACTCATTGCGCAGCCTCCTGCAGACCTTCAGCGACACCGCCGAACACACCGGCGGGGATACCGGCCAGGCCGGCCGGCAGGGCTACCAGGCCGGCGCCCAGCTCTTCGCTGATGCGCAGCGGCAGGCGCAGCTCGTGGCCCTTGACGCTCAGGCGCAGTTGCGCGCCTTCGGTCAGGCCCAGGCGCTCGGCCTCGTCGCGGCCCAGGGCGACGTAGGTCGCCGGGATGCGTTCCTGCACAGGCGCTGCGCGGGAGCTGTTCTCCTCGCTGCCGAACAGGTGGTAGAAGGGCACCACCTTGAACTGGCTGGCCGGGGTGTGGAACGGCGCCGGGACGTCGATGAACCACAGGGCTTCGCCCTTGGCCTCGATCAGGCGCACGCCCGGGTCGCCGGCGCGCAGGTGGCCGCCAACTTCGTCCTGGAACTTGTTCCAGGCCTGCGGCGAGTTCCAGCCCGGGGACCAGGCGAAGGGAATCTGCTGACGCGGTTCGGCGCTGCCGGCGTAGCCTTCCATGGAGAAGGCGAAGGCGCTGTCGATGTCCTGCGGGGCGCGCGGCTCGCTGACGTTGATGTTGGCGCGCATCGAGGTGCGGCCGGAGTAGCGGTGCGGTTCGCGCGCCAGCTTCAGGCCCTTGATGCGGAACGCGGCGTTCGGCGCGGCGTCACGGATGCCGGCCAGTTGCGGCTTGGCGGCGATGACGGCGTCGATCACGTGGTCCAGCTGGGTCCAGTCGACGCGCTTGCCCTCGAGGGTGCTGTGCAGGGCGTGCAGCCAGCGCCAGCCTTCGCGGACCAGGTTGTCGGCGTTGTAGTAGGTCGGATCGTAGACCTGGAAGAAGCGCTGGGCGCGGCCTTCCTGGCTGACCAGGGTGCCGTCGCCTTCGGCGAAGCTGGCGGCCGGCAGGACGATGTGTGCCTTGGCGCTGGTCGGCGTCTGCTGGTGGTCGGCGACGATCACCAGCTTGGCGGCGGCCAGGGCGGCGTCGACCAGGGCGGCGTCGGCGCGGCGGTACAGGTCGTTTTCCAGGACCACCACGGCGTCGGCGGCGCCGGAGCTCAGCTGCTGCAGGGCGGCCTCGACGGACTCGCCGCCGAAGAGGGTCAGGCCCAGGCTGTTGGCCTCGGGAACCACCAGGCTCAGCGAGCCGTTCTTCTCACGCTGCTTCAGCGCGCTGGCGATGTTGGCGGCGGCCTCGATCAGGGCGTTGCTGCCCAGGGAGGTGCCGGCCACGACCAGCGGGCGCTTGGCGGCGACCAGGGCGTCGGCGATGCGCTGGGCCAGGGCCTGCGCTTCGGGCTCCAGGCCGGTGACGGCCGGGGCGCTCGCGTCGATCGCGTGGGCCACGGCGAAGCCCAGGCGGGCCAGGTCCTCGGGGGCGGCGTGCACGCTTTCGGTGGCGACGTCGTCCAGGCGGGTCTCGGCCAGGCTGGCGATGAACAGCGGGTTCTTCTCGTGCTGGGCGATGGTCTTCACCGCGGCGTCGAGCCATGGCTGGATCTTCATCGCGGCGGCCATGTCCTCGCCCTTGCCCTTCACCGACTGGCGCAGGGCCAGGGCGATGCGGGCGGCGGTCTGGGTCAGGTCTTCGCCGAGCACGAATACCGCGTCGTGGTCTTCGATGTCACGGATGGTGGGGGAGGGCAGGGGGCCTTCCTGCATCACCTTGAGCACCAGGCGCAGGCGCTGCAGTTCGTCGGCGGCGACGCCGCTGTAGAAGTTGCCGGCACCGACCAGTTCGGACAGCGCGTAGTTGCTTTCCAGGCTGGCGCGCGGCGAACCGATGCCGATCACCTTGCGGCCCTTGAGCAGGGCGGCGGCCTGGTCGAGGGCGCCGTCGAGGGTCAGCTTCTGCTTGCTCAGCACCAGCATCGGCTGGCGCGGACGGTCCTCGCGGTTGACGTAGCCGTAGCCGAAGCGGCCGCGGTCGCAGAGGAAGTAGTGGTTCACCGAGCCGTTGTAACGGTTCTCGATGCGGCGGATCTCGCCGTAGCGCTCACCGGGGCTGATGTTGCAGCCGCTGGAGCAGCCATGGCAGATGCTCGGGGCGAACTGCATGTCCCACTTGCGGTTGTAGCGCTCGGAGTGGGTCTTGTCGGTGAACACGCCGGTCGGGCAGACCTCGGTCAGGTTGCCGGAGAACTCGCTCTCCAGCACGCCGTCCTCGATGCGGCCGAAATACACGTTGTCGTGCGCGCCGTAGACGCCCAGGTCGGTGCCGCCGGCGTAGTCCTTGTAGTAACGCACGCAGCGGTAGCAGGCGATGCAGCGGTTCATCTCGTGGGCGATGAACGGGCCGAGCTCCTGGTTCTGGTGGGTGCGCTTGGTGAAGCGGTAGCGACGGGCGTTGTGCCCGGTCATCACCGTCATGTCCTGCAGGTGGCAGTGACCGCCTTCCTCGCACACCGGGCAGTCGTGCGGGTGGTTGGTCATCAGCCATTCGACGACGCTGGCGCGGAACGCCTTGGATTCTTCGTCTTCGATGGAAATCCAGGTGTTGTCGGTGGCGGGGGTCATGCAGGACATGACAATGCGACCGCGTTTGTCGTTCTCGTCGGTGTACTGCTTCACCGCGCACTGGCGGCAGGCGCCGACGCTACCGAGCGCCGGGTGCCAGCAGAAGTAGGGGATGTCGAGTCCGAGGGACAGACAGGCCTGCAACAGGTTGTCCGCCCCATCGACTTCTAACGTCTTGCCGTCTACGTGGATAGTGGCCATGGTTCAAGTTCTCAACGGCCCGTTGTCAGCGGGCGTGGCTAATAGAAATCACGGTTTCGTCGGGCCGGCGGCGCGCCGCGGCGCAACGACGAAACATCGCCGGGCGCAATGCCCGGCTTCTAAAGCTTTACGCGCCGACGCGATGTGCTTGCGGCGCGGCCTGAGCCTGGCGGGAGACGCCCGCTTCGAACTCGGGACGGAAGTATTTCAAGGCACTGCCCAGCGGTTCGACGGCGCCCGGTGCGTGGGCGCAGAAGGTCTTGCCTGGGCCGAGGAAGTTGACCAGCTGCTCGAGAGTCTCGAGGTCGCCGGGCTGCCCTTCGCCACGCTCCAGCGCGCGGAGGATCTTCACGCTCCACGGCAGGCCGTCGCGGCACGGGGTGCACCAGCCACAGGACTCGCGGGCGAAGAACTCTTCCATGTTGCGCAGCAGCGAAACCATGTTGACGCTGTCGTCCACGGCCATCGCCAGGCCGGTGCCCATGCGGGTGCCGACCTTGGCTACGCCGCCGGCGTAGAACAGCGCGTCCAGGTGTTCCGGGAGCAGGAAGCCGGTGCCGGCGCCGCCGGGCTGCCAGGCCTTGAGCTTGTAGCCGTCGCGCATGCCGCCGGCGTAGTCCTCGAACAGCTCGCGGGCCGGGATGCCGAAGGGCAGCTCCCAGATGCCGGGGTTCTTCACCTTGCCGGAGAAGCCCATGAGCTTGGTGCCCATGTCTTCGCTGCCCGGGCGCGCCAGGGTCTTGTACCAGTCCACGCCGTGCTCGACGATCGCCGGCACGTTGCACAGGGTCTCGACGTTGTTGACGCAGGTCGGCTTGCCCCAGACGCCGACGGCGGCGGGGAACGGCGGCTTGGAGCGCGGGTTGGCGCGGCGGCCTTCCAGCGAGTTGATCAGCGCGGTTTCTTCACCGCAGATGTAGCGACCGGCACCGGTGTGGACGAACAGCTCGAAATCGAAGCCGCTGCCGAGGATGTTCTTGCCGAGCAGGCCGGCGGCCTTGGCTTCCTCGATGGCGCGATTGAGGTTGCGCGCCGCGTCGACGTACTCGCCGCGCAGGAAGATGTAGCCACGGTAGGCCTTGAGCGCGCGCGCGGAGATCAGCATGCCTTCCACCAGCAGGTGCGGCAGCTGCTCCATGAGCATGCGGTCCTTCCAGGTGTTGGGCTCCATCTCGTCCGCGTTGCACAGCAGGTAGCGGATGTTCAGCGACTCGTCCTTGGGCATCAGGCCCCACTTCACCCCGGTGGGGAAGCCGGCGCCGCCGCGGCCCTTGAGGCCGGAGTCCTTGACGGTCTGCACGATGTCGTCGGTGGCCATCTGCGCCAGCGCCTTGCGCGCGGCGGCGTAGCCGTTCTTCGCCTGGTACTCCTCCAGCCAGACCGGGGCGCCGTCGTCGCGCAGGCGCCAGGTCAGCGGGTGGGTTTCCGCGGCGCGCGCGGTGCGGTTCGGCGTGCCGTAGGAGGTGAGGACGGTCATGCGTAGGCCTCCAGCAGTTTGGCGACGGCCGCGGGCTCGAGGTTGCCGTGGGTGTCGTCGTCGATCATCAGCGCCGGGGCCTTGTCGCAGTTGCCCAGGCAGCACACCGGCAGCAGGGTGAAGCGGCCGTCGGCGGTGGTCTGGCCGAGGCCGATGCCGAGTTGCTTCTGGATCTCGCCGACCACCGACTCGTGGCCGCCGATGTAGCAGACCATGCTGTCGCAGACGCGGATGATGTGGCGGCCTACCGGCTGGCGGAAGATCTGGCTATAGAAGGTGGCCACGCCCTCGACGTCGCTGTCGGGGATGCCGAGGAGGTCGGCGATCGCCGGGATGGCGCCGTCCGGCACCCAGCCGCGTTCCTTCTGGACGATCTTCAGGGCTTCGATGGACGCCGCGCGGGAGTCCTCGTAGTGATGCATCTCGTGCTCGATGGCCGAGCGCTCGGTTTCGCTCAGGGCGAAACGGTCAGTCTGGATGATGGTGCTCATGATCAGCGGTCCACGTCGGCCATAACGAAGTCGATGCTGCCCAGATAGGCGATCAGGTCGGCGATCATGCTGCCGTTGATGACCGAGGGGATCTGCTGCAGGTGCGGGAAGCTGGGCGTCCGGATGCGGGTCCGGTAGCTCATGGTGCTGCCATCGCTCGTCAGGTAATAGCTGTTGATACCCTTGGTCGCTTCGACCATCTGGAAGGCTTCGTTGGCCGGCATGACCGGGCCCCAGGAAACCTGCAGGAAGTGGGTGATCAGGGTCTCGATGTGCTGCAGCGTGCGCTCTTTGGGCGGCGGCGTGGTCAGCGGGTGGTCCGCCTTGTACGGGCCTTCGGGCATGTTGTTCAGGCACTGCTCGATGATGCGCAGGCTCTGGCGCATCTCGCCCATCTTGACCATGCAGCGGTCGTAGGCGTCGCCGTTGGCCGCCAGCGGCACTTCGAACTCGAAGTTCTCGTAGCCGGAGTAGGGGCGGGCCTTGCGCAGGTCGAAGTCGCAGCCGGTGGCGCGCAGGCCGGCACCGGTGGTGCCCCACTCGAGGGCTTCCTTGGTGTTGTACTGGGCCACGCCGATGGTCCGGCCACGCAGGATGCTGTTCTGCAGGGCGGCCTTCTCGTACTCGTTGAGGCGCTTGGGCATCCAGTCGAGGAACTCGCGGACCAGCTTGTCCCAGCCGCGCGGCAGGTCGTGGGCGACGCCGCCGATGCGGTACCAGGCCGGGTGCAGGCGGAAGCCGGTGATGGCCTCGACCACCTTGTAGGCGCGCTGACGGTCGGTGAAGGTGAAGAACACCGGGGTCATGGCACCGACGTCCTGGATGTAGGTACCCAGGTACAGCAGGTGGTTCAGGATGCGGAAGAACTCCGACATCATGATGCGGATCACGTCGACGCGCTGCGGCACCTTGATGCCGGCGAGCTTCTCCACCGAGAGCACGTACGGCAGGTTGTTCATCACCCCGCCGAGGTAGTCGATACGGTCGGTGTAGGGGATGAAGCTGTGCCAGGACTGGCGCTCGGCCATCTTCTCGGCGCCACGGTGGTGGTAGCCGATCTCCGGTACGCAGTCGAGGATCTCTTCGCCGTCCAGTTGCAGGATGATGCGGAAGGCACCGTGGGCGGACGGGTGGTTCGGGCCGAGGTTGAGGAACATGAAGTCCTCGTTCTCGCCGTGGCGCTTCATGCCCCAGTCTTCAGGCTTGAAGCGCAGGGCTTCCTGCTCCAGCTCCTGCTTGGCGACGGAGAGGGAGTAGGGATCGAACTCGGTGGCGCGCGCCGGGTAGTCCTTGCGCAGCGGGTGACCCTGCCAGGTCGACGGCATCAGCATGCGGGCCAGGTGCGGGTGGCCGTTGAAGTTGATGCCGTACATGTCCCAGACCTCACGCTCGTACCAGTTGGCGTTCGGCCAGATACGGGTGGCGGTGGGCAGGTTGAGGTCGCCTTCGGAGAGGGCCACCTTGATCATCACGTCGCTGTTACGCTCGAGCGACATCAGGTGGTAGAACACGCTGAAGTCGGCGCCCGGCAGGCCGCGGCGGTGGGTGCGCAGGCGCTCGTCGACCCCGTGGAGGTCGTAGAGCATCACGTAGGGCTTGGGTACGTTGCGCAGGAAGGTGAGGACGTCGATCAGCCGCTCGCGGGCGACCCACAGGACCGGCATGCCGGTGCGGGTGGCCTGGACGGTGAAGGTCTCGGCGCCAAAGCGGGAATTCAGTTCGACGACTATGTCTTGGTCGTCCGCCTTGTAAGGCGGGATGTACAGAGCGGAGTCTGCGGTCATGGTCTCGGTCGCTTTCGGTCAACGGTGGAGTGAAGCAGGGCCTCTCGTGGAGGGCCGACTCACACTTCGTCGGGGCTGCGCAGGTTGGTGACCGCAATGCGCTGTTCGCGCTTGAGGTCCTTCTGGGCAGGCATTTCGGCACGGTAGATGCCTTGATCGCCAACCACCCAGGACAACGGGCGACGCTCCTGGCCGATGGATTCCTGCAGCAGCATCAGGCCTTGCAGGAACGCCTCGGGGCGGGGCGGGCAGCCGGGGATGTAAACGTCCACGGGGAGGAACTTGTCGACCCCCTGAACCACCGAGTAGATGTCGTACATGCCGCCGGAGTTGGCGCACGAACCCATCGAGATCACCCACTTGGGTTCCAGCATCTGCTCGTACAGGCGCTGGATGACCGGGGCCATCTTGATGAAGCAGGTGCCGGCGATGACCATGAAGTCCGCCTGACGTGGCGAGGCACGAATCACTTCGGCACCGAATCGGGCGATGTCGTGCGGCGCGGTGAACGCCGTGGTCATCTCCACGTAGCAGCAGGACAGGCCGAAGTTATAGGGCCACAGCGAGTTCTTGCGACCCCAGTTGACGGCGCCATTGAGAACATCCTCGAGCTTGCCCATGAAGATGTTCTTGTGGACCTGCCCCTCGATGAGAGGGTCGTCTACCGTTTCGCGCTGGCCGATCGGGTATTGATCATTGGCCGCATCGGGGTCGATCCGGGTAAGTTTGTATTGCATCGCCAAAGCCTCATTGTTTTAGCTTCGCCTGCCGCTCGCGACGTGCCGCCGGCGCCCAATCGAGCGCGCCGACCCGCCACAGGTAGACAAGACCTGCCAACAGAATTGCAATGAAAATGGTAGCTTCGACCAGACCAGCCCAGCCGCTTTCGCGGACGGACACGGACCAGGCGAAGAGGAAGAGGGCTTCGACGTCGAAGATCACGAAGAGCATCGCGACCAGATAGAATTTTGCCGACAGACGCAGGCGTGCGCTGCCGGTAGGAACGATCCCGGATTCGAAGGGTTCGTTCTTGCTGCGACCAAATGCCTTGCTGCCGAGCAGCGAGGAAACCCCTAGCATGAAGGCCAGCAGCCCGACCACGCCGAGTAGGAAGGCGGCGAGGGCCCAATATTGAGCTGCGAATTCAGCTGGGTTGGGCATGCCGATACTCCTTCCTGCAATTAGCGATGGTCTTGAATTCAGGGCAATTGCCCGACTGCGAGAACCCGGTCGCAAGATAGCGAGCTAAGGGTTCGAGTGATCTGTCCAATTTTATGCCCAAAGCCTCGGGCAAGTAAATTTTTCTAACACAAACAGATGCTTCTAAATCGGACAAAAGCCTTTTGCATTTTCGTCCGGGGCCCGTGTGCAGCCCGCTGCGTGCCACGGCTGGCGCGGCTCAGGCTTTGGTCGTATGGCACTTTTGCGGATCGCGAGAAAGTCTTTCCAGCTCAACTTTGATGATAATTATTATCATTCGCGGTGTCGTTTATCCGTAACTTTACTACATATAGGCGCCGATACTTTTAATTGCCGGCGTAACTCGCCGGGTAATTCTTCCGGATGAACTCCTGGCGGCGCCCCCCTCGATGCGGGTGGCTCAGCGTCGCCGACTGACCCAGGCCCAGCGCATTTCGCAGTGGATGGGTTGCTCGCCGCTGGCATCCGTAACCGTGACCCTGACGTCGATCTCGCCCCGTTCCTGTTCGAGTATGGCCTGGCGCTGCTGCGCGTCCAGCGTCGCCGTGGCGCGCAGGTCGCCGCGTGCGCGGCGCAGGTAGTCCACCTTCAGGCAGGTGATCAGGGGCAGCTTGTCATCCGGCAGGTTCATGCCCAGCACGCAGCCGCTGGCGGATTCGGCGAGCAGCGCCATGGCCGCCGCGTGGACGCCCTTGATGTGGTTCTGCACGCGACGGCGGTTGGCCAGGCTCATGCGTACCTCGGTGGTCGTCATGGAGTGGATGCGTACCCGGGCGGTGCCGGCGAAGTGCACCTGGGAGCCGAACAGGCGGCTGAGCAGCGGTTCGTGCAGGCGCCTGGGCAGGCGCTGGATGAGGCTGGCGGCGAGGGCCAGGCGGTTGCGTGTGGGCATGGCGGTTTCCCGTTGCGTGGAAAGGGAGTCCAGCCTGGCATGGAGCGCTTGCCTGCGACCTTGGCGGTGGCGGGGGAGGTGCCTGGCGCCACGGCCAAGCGGAAAAAGCGAAACCCCGGCCGGGGCCGGGGTTTCGCGGGTGCCTGCCGGCCCCGAGGGGCCGGACGAACCGGTTCTTAGTGGAACTGGTTCATGGTGTTGTCTTTACCCGAGGCTTTCAGAGCGGCTTCGCCAGCGAAGTACTCTTTGTGGTTGTCGCCGATGTCCGAGCCAGCCATGTTCTGGTGCTTGACGCAGGCGATGCCCTGACGCAGTTCCTGACGCTGAACGCCTTTCACGTAGGCCAGCATGCCCTGGTCGGCGAAGTAGCCCTTGGCCAGGTTGTCGGTCGACAGTGCGGCGGTGTGGTAGGTCGGCAGGGTGATCAGGTGGTGGAAGATGCCGGCGTGGGCCGAACCGTCGCGCTGGAAGGTGCGGATCTTCTCGTCGGCAACCTGGGCCAGCTCGGTTTCGTCGTACTCGACGCTCATCAGCTTGGCGCGGTCGTAGGCGGAAACGTCCTTGCCTTCGGCGACGAACGCATCGAACACCTGCTGGCGGAAGTTCAGGGTCCAGTTGAACGACGGGCTGTTGTTGTACACCAGCTTGGCGTTCGGGATGACTTCGCGGATGCGGTCAACCATGCCCTTGATCTGGCCAACGTGCGGCTTCTCGGTTTCGATCCACAGCAGGTCGGCGCCGTTCTGCAGCGAGGTGATGCAGTCCAGGACGCAACGGTCTTCGCCGGTGCCCTTGCGGAACTGGAACAGGTTGGAAGCCAGGCGCTTCGGACGCAGCAGCTTGCCGCCGCGGTTGATCACCACGTCGCCGTTCTGCAGGTCGGCGGCGCTGATCTCGTCGCAGTCCAGGAAGGAGTTGTACTGGTCGCCCAGGTCGCCCGGTTGCTTGGTCACGGCGATCTGCTTGGTCAGGCCGGCACCCAGGGAGTCGGTACGGGCAACGATCACACCATCGTCAACGCCCAGCTCGAGGAAGGCGTAGCGAACGGCGTTGATCTTGGCGAGGAAATCTTCGTGCGGAACGGTCACTTTGCCGTCCTGGTGGCCGCACTGCTTCTCGTCGGAAACCTGGTTCTCGATCTGGATGCAGCAGGCACCGGCCTCGATCATTTTCTTGGCCAGCAGGTAGGTGGCTTCCGGGTTGCCGAAGCCGGCGTCGATGTCGGCGATGATCGGTACGACGTGGGTTTCGTAGCCGTCGATCTGGGCCTGGATCTCGTCCTGCTTGACCTTGTCGCCAGCGGCGCGGGCGGCGTCCAGGGCGGTGAAGAGCAGGTCCAGTTCGCGGGCGTCAGCCTGGCGCAGGAAGGTGTAGAGCTCTTCGATCAGGCCGGAAACGGCGGTCTTCTCGTGCATGGACTGGTCGGGCAGCGGGCCGAAGTCGGAACGCAGCGCGGCAACCATCCAGCCGGACAGGTAGAGGTAGCGCTTGTTGGTGGTCTTCAGGTGCTTCTTGATGGAGATCAGCTTCTGTTGACCGATGAAGCCGTGCCAGCAGCCCAGGGACTGGGTGTAGACGGAGGCGTCGGCGTCGTACTCGGCCATGTCCTTGCGCATGATGGCCGCGGTGTACTTGGCGATGTCCAGGCCAGTCTTGAAGCGGTTCTGGGCGCGCATACGGGCAACCGACTCGGGGTTGATAGCGCTCCAGCTGTTGCCGAACTGCTCTTTCAGGGCGGCTACGGCCTTGATGTCGTTCTGATATGCGGACATGGTCAACAATCCTTCAAAAAATGTGTTGGTTGAGCACCGACTTCCCACGCAAGACCTGTGTAATCGAGGTATTGAAGCGGGTTGCTCGCCGCAGATGGCGAAATGACGGCTGGAAGGAGTGACGCAGAGGGAGAGGGGGATGGCGCGGGCGAACAGGTAGATGATCGCAGCTGTGGCATTCGGGATCGCTTGCCGGCTCGTGGCTGCCGTTGGGCGAGGGCGAATGGCTGCATTCGACCATCTTGCTGATACGTTGATTGCTTCCCCGTCCCTCAGGACAACTTCTTGCCAGTCGCAACCTCGTCATTTCGCCTTATGGGCTGTAACGACACGGACCGGCGCAACGAGTGGGCTGCGGGCTCGATCCGAAGGCTCTATTCAGAGCCCCTGGTTAGCGGGAGCGAGGCCATCATGCCTTTCGAACAAACGTTCGTCAAACGTTTTGTAGTGTTTTTTTTGGACTACTACACGAAGGTCTAACGGAGACTTCACGGTCACATCCGGGCGGCTCAGTCGAGCACCTCGACCTTCACCCGCAGGCTACTGTCGCTGCGACCCTGGGTGCTGTAATTGCGGGTCAGGCCGCCCTGGTCGCTCTGGCTGCTTTCGCTCACGCCACCGACCTCGATCCACTCGCCGACCCGGCCGCTGAGGCGGGTGCTGGCGCTGGCGGTGTCCATGGCGCCGGGGGCGCTGTTGTTGAAGCGGTCGTTGCGGGTGTTCAGGTCGATGTGCACGATGTTGCCGCTGAGGGTGGCGGTCACGTACATGCCGCGGTTGGCGTCGCGGTACTCGGTCTGGCTGTAGACCTGGCCGTAGGGGCCGACGCCGACGTTGTACACCGGCTGGCTCTGGCCGACCTGGATCAGCGCCGGCGAACCCTCGGTGGTCTGGATCTGCTGCACGCCGCCACTGCGGCTGGCGGTGGAGCTGTCGATGATGCGCACCTGGTCGCGGCCGTTGACCTCGCCGCGGCCGCTCTGGATCTCGACGTTGCCGACGCTGGCCGAGCCGTTCACCGAATAGCCGCTGCGGCTGCGCTGGCTGGCGTCGCTGGTGTCGACGCTGATCAGCAGGCGGTGCGGGCGGGTGTCCAGCTGCTCCAGTACCTGTTGCAGCTCGCGGATCTTCGCCGGCTCGGCGTTGACCACCAACTGGTTGCCGTAGGCGCTGACCTTGCCCTCGTTGCCGAGGATCTGCTGCGCCAGCGGCAGGATTTCATCGGTGGTGCGGTAGCTCAACGGCAGAATCTCGGTGCGCGGCGCGGCCTGGGCGGCGACGCTGATGGCGCAGGCGAGGAGCAGGGCGATTCGACGATGGCTCACAGCAGGAAACTCCGCAGGTTCGGGTCGGCGAGGCTGGTGTCCCAGGCCTGGTCGAACTGCGCCTGCAGCTGGCGGACGCGACCCGGGTCGTTGTAGTGGGCGTAGCCGGCGGGCAGCGCGGGTTCGCCGCGCAGCAGCAGGCCATGGCGGTCGGCGAGCAGGTAGGCCTGTTCCAGGCTCGGGTAGTCCGGGTTGAGCAGGCGGATGTGCAGGTTGCTCGACAGTCGCTTGCTGAGGTTCAGCAGGCGATGGCCTTCCTTGACTGGCCGGGCGCTGTCGCGCACGAGGATGCGCAGGCGGTTCTGCGGATGACGCAGCAGCAGGCGGGTGCAGGCTTCCTGGACGCTGCTGTGGTTGTACAGCCAGGCTTCGAGGTCCGGGCTGTACAGGCACAGGCTGCGCGTGGCCTGCTGCATCAGCGCCAGGGCGTGGGCGCGGGCCGCCTCGGGTTCGCCGAAGCGCTGCAGGCCGCTGTCGCCACCGAGCTGGAAGGGCGCCGGCTCCCAGGGTTGGGAGGCGGGCAGGTCGGGCTGCGGGTTGTGCACGGCGAAACGCCCCGGGGACTGGAAGTCGATGGCCGGGAGTTGGCCTTCGTGGTCCGGGGCGTCGTTCATCGCGGCTTCCTCAGGCGCTCTCGCGCACCATGTCGACGTGGGGCAGGCCGGCTTCGAGGAATTCGCCGCTGGCCACCTTGAAGCCTAGCCGCTCGTAGAACGGAATGGCGTAGACCTGGGCGGTGAGCAGCTGGCGCTTGAGCTGGCGACGTTCGGCCTCGTCGATGGCGGCGCGCATCAGCAGGTCGCCGACCTTCAATCCGCGCCAGTCCTTGAGCACCGAGACGCGGCCGATGTGGCCGTCGGGCAGCAGGCGCGCGGTGCCGATCGCGTAGTCGCCTTCGAAGGCGAGGAAGTGCACGGCGTCAGCATCCTCGGCGTCCCATTCCAGTTCCGCCGGCACCGACTGCTCGGCGATGAACACCGCGTCGCGGATGCGTCGCAGGTCGGCATTGTCCTTCTGCCAGTCGGCCAGGCGAACCCTGATCTTGTTACTCATCGGCAAACTCCAAACTGCCCTGTTTGACCAATTCCGCCAACAGCTTACGCCCATCCTCGTCGCCCAGCCACGGGCCGAGGTTGTCGCCGTGCAGGGCGTCGGCAGAGCACACCAGCTTGAGCAGCGGCTCCATGGCTTTGGGCAGCACCACGCTCTGGCCGCTGGAGAACAGCAGCAGGCCGACGTCCACTTCGCTCCACGCCAGGCGCGCGCTGGGGTTGCGCACCAGCACGGCGCCATCGGCGAGGGCCTGTTGCAGGTCGTCGTCGGCGATCTCCTCGCCGGCCACCAGTTCCGGGTAGCGCGGCTCGGTCATGAACTGGCCGAACCAGGTCAGCAGCAGGCGCTCGTCGCTCATGTGTTCCTGCAGCAGGCCCTTCAGGCGGTCGAGGGCGTCGCGCTGGATCTTGTGCTGGTCCTCGCCGCTCTGCACCGCGGCCATGCCGGCGTCGCTGTAGCGCTCTTCGTCGGAAAGGAACTGGGCGAGGAAGTCGGTGAAGTGGGTCAGGACTTCGGCGGCGCTGGGGGCGCGGAAGCCGACCGAATAGGTCATGCACTCGTCCTCGGCGATGCCGTAGTGGGCGATGCGCGGCGGCAGGTAGAGCATGTCGCCGGGTTCCAGCACCCACTCGTCGCTCTGCTGGAAGTCGGCGAGGATGCGCAGGTCGGCGTGCTGCAGCAGCGGGCTGTCGGCGTCGCAGGTCTGGCCGATCTTCCAGCGGCGGCGGCCGTGGCCCTGCAGCAGGAACACGTCGTAGTTGTCGAAGTGCGGGCCCACGCCGCCGCCGGGAGCTGCGTAGCTGATCATCACGTCGTCGATGCGCCAGCTGGGCAGGAACTTGAAGTGTTCCAGCAGTTCGGCGACTTCCGGGACGAACTGGTCGACGGCCTGTACCAGCAGGGTCCAGTCGCGCTCGGGCAGTTCCTTGTAGGTGTCTTCGCTGAACGGGCCGCGGCGCATTTCCCAGGGGGTCTTGCCGTGCTCGAGGACGATGCGCGACTCGACGCTGTCTTCCAGGGACAGGCCGGCCAGCTCGTCGGCCTCCAGCGGGCTTTCGAAGCCGGGTACGGCCTGGCGCACCAGCAGCGGTTTCTTCTGCCAGTAATCGCGGAGGAATTCATCGGCGCTGATGCCGCCCAGAAGCTGAAGAGGGATAGCAGGATTCATATGTAAGTCCTTGAAACAAAAACGCCCGGCACAGCCGGGCGTGCAAAAGTTCAGCGCATGTCAGATGCGCTTGGCCTGGGCGGCGGCGTTGCCGATGTAGTTGGCCGGAGTCAGCTGCTTGAGCTCGGCCTTGGCTTCGGCGGGCATGTCGAGGCCGTCGATGAACACTTGCAGGGCTTCGGCGCTGATGCCTTTGCCACGGGTCAGCTCCTTGAGCTTCTCGTAGGGGTTCTCGATGCCATAGCGACGCATCACGGTCTGTACCGGCTCGGCCAGGACTTCCCAGCAGGCGTCCAGGTCGTCGGCGATGCGCTGGGCGTTGAGCTCCAGCTTGCCGATGCCCTTGAGGCTGGCTTCATAGGCGATGACGCTGTGGGCGAAGCCGACGCCCAGGTTGCGCAGCACGGTGGAGTCGGTCAGGTCGCGTTGCCAGCGGGAGATCGGCAGCTTGCTGGCCAGGTGCTGGAAGATCGCGTTGGCGATGCCCAGGTTGCCTTCGGAGTTCTCGAAGTCGATCGGGTTGACCTTGTGCGGCATGGTCGAGGAGCCGATCTCGCCGGCCACGGTCTTCTGCTTGAAGTAGCCGAGGGAGATGTAGCCCCAGACGTCGCGGTCGAAGTCGATGAGGATGGTGTTGAAGCGGGCGATGGCGTCGAACAGCTCGGCGATGTAGTCGTGCGGCTCGATCTGGGTGGTGTAGGGGTTCCAGGCCAGGCCGAGGTCGTGGACGATGAACTCGCGGGCGTTGGCTTCCCAGTCCACCTGCGGGTAGGCCGACAGGTGCGCGTTGTAGTTGCCCACGGCGCCGTTGATCTTGCCCAGCAGTTCGACCGCGGCGACCTGCTTGATCTGCCGCTCCAGGCGGTAGACCACGTTGGCCAGTTCCTTGCCCAGGGTGGTCGGCGACGCCGGCTGGCCGTGGGTGCGGGAGAGCATCGGAACGTCGGCGAACTTGATTGCCAGCTCGCGGATCGACTCGGCGATCTGGCGCATCAGCGGCAGCAGCACCTGGTCGCGGCCTTCGCGCAGCATCAGGGCGTGGGACAGGTTGTTGATGTCCTCGCTGGTGCAGGCGAAGTGAATGAACTCGCTGACCTTGGCCAGTTCCGGCAGCTTGGCCGCCTGCTCCTTGAGCAGGTATTCCACGGCTTTCACGTCGTGGTTGGTGGTGCGTTCGATTTCCTTGATGCGCTCGGCGTGCTCGAGCTGGAAGTCTTCGGCCAGCTTGTCGAGCAGGGCGTTGGCTTCGCCGGAGAAGGGCGCGACTTCAGGGATGCCGGCGTGCGCCGCGAGGCGCTGCAGCCAGCGGACCTCAACCAGGACGCGGAAACGGATCAGACCGTACTCGCTGAAGATCGGGCGCAGGGCGCTGGTCTTGCTGCCGTAACGGCCGTCGACGGGGGAAACCGCGGTAAGGGAGGAAAGCTGCATGGGGCGTTCTCGTAGCTGTCGGTCAACGAAAAGGGCGCACATCATACACGAAAGGTCGTGCTTTCGCCCGTTCTCGCCGCCGTATGGAAGGCGCCCGGGCGGGCGCCCCGGAAGTCAGTCGCTGCCGCGCAGGATCGGGCGCAGCTCGTTCAGCAGCTTGCGCCGGCCGAACACCATTTGCCAGCGGTTGCCGCCCAGCTGCCGCCACAGGCGCGCCGAGCGGATGCCGGCGAGCAGCAGGGCGCGGATGCGCGAGGCGTTGGCGTTGATCTGCAGGTAGCGCATGTCGCCGTGCACCTGGATGCGCTGGCGGAAGGTGCTGAGGGTGTCCTGGTAGAGCCCGGCGCAGGAGGCGATGACGTTCTCGTGGACCAGGCCGAAGTGCTGCACCTGCTGCTGCACCTGGTCCAGGCGCGAGCCGATCAGGTCGAGCATGTCGTCGCGCTTGGCCAACTGGCGCTCCAGGCCGACCAGCGACAGTGCGTAGCGCAGCGGCTCGCGCTGCAGGCTGTTGGGGTCGCGCTCCAGGGCGCTGGCCAGGGCGCGCAGGCCCTCGCGCAGGTTGTTCAGGTCGCCGCCGTATACGTCCAGGGTGGTCTTCGGATCGCGCACCAGCAAGCTGCCGAGCATGCAGCCCAGCGGCGCTTCCGGGACCTGCCCGGTGCGGGCCAGGCGGTCCACCAGGGCGGCGGCTTCGAAGACGCCGGCGAGGGCGATCAGTTGGTCGCGCCGCTCGCTCATGCGCGCTCCTTCGCGAAGGCCGGTTCGGCCGATTCGATGACACCGCCGCCGAGGCAGACTTCGCCGTCGTAGAAGACCACGGACTGGCCCGGGGTAACGGCGCGCTGCGGTTCGTCGAAGACCGCGCGGTAGCCTTCGGCGGTGCGTTCCAGCACGCAGTCCTGGTCGGCCTGGCGGTAGCGGACCTTGGCGCGCAGGGCGCGCGGCTGGCCCAGCTCGACCGGGTTGACCCAGAAGATGTTCGACGCGTGCAGGGCGCGCGAGAACAGCCAGGGATGGTCGTTGCCCTGGCCGACGACCAGCACGTTGCGCTCCAGGTCCTTCTCCAGCACGTACCAGGGGCTGTCGTCGGCGTTCTTCAGGCCGCCGATGCCCAGGCCCTGGCGCTGGCCGATGGTGTGGTACATCAGGCCGGCGTGGCGGCCGATGACCTGGCCGTCGGTGGTCTCGATGTCGCCCGGCTGGGCCGGCAGGTACTGCTTGAGGAAGTCGCTGAAGCGGCGCTCGCCGATGAAGCAGATGCCGGTGGAGTCCTTCTTCTTCGCCGTCGCCAGGCCGTATTTCTCGGCGATGGCGCGGACTTCCGGTTTCTCCAGCTCGCCCACCGGGAACAGGGTCTTGGCGATCTGCTCGCCGCCCACGGCGTGGAGGAAGTAGCTCTGGTCCTTGTTCGGGTCCAGGCCCTTGAGCAGCTCGGTGCGGCCGTCGATGTCGCGGCGGCGCACGTAGTGGCCGGTGGCGATCAGGTCGGCGCCCAGGGCCAGGGCGTAGTCGAGGAAGGCTTTGAACTTGATCTCGCGGTTGCACAGGATGTCCGGATTCGGCGTGCGCCCGGCCTTGTATTCGGCGAGGAAGTACTCGAAGACGTTGTCCCAGTACTCCGCGGCGAAGTTGGCGGTGTGCAGTTTCACGCCGATGCGGTCGCAGACGGCCTGGGCGTCGGCCAGGTCGGTCATCGCGGTGCAGTATTCGGTGCCGTCGTCCTCTTCCCAGTTCTTCATGAACAGGCCTTCCACCTCATAGCCCTGCTCCTTGAGCAGGAGGGCGGAAACCGAGGAGTCCACGCCGCCGGACATGCCGACGATGACGCGGCCCTTGCCGGGCTGGACGGGGGAGGTGGAGCTGGAATCGGACATGGCGGGCTATCGCAGGATACGGTGCAAAAGCGGGATTCTATCAGGCCGGGGTCGGTGCGGGCAGCTCGGCGTCACGGATCAGCTCCAGCGGGTAGCGGCCGCCGGCCAGGTAGTCGTCGATGCAGCGCGCCACCAGGTGGCTGCGCCAGCTGTCCCGGTGCGCCTGCAGTTCCTCGCGGGTCAGCCAGCGCGGGCCGATGATGCCGGCGTCCAGCGGCAGCTCCGGGCGATGGCGCAGCGGGCGCGCGGCGAAGCAGACGCGCTGGTAGGTGACGCCGTTGCTCGGCGCGGTGTACAGGTAGATGCCGGTGACGGCGGTCAGCTCGACTTCCCAGCCGGTCTCTTCGAGGGTCTCGCGCACGGCGGCCTGCAACAGGCTCTCGTCGGCCTCCAGGTGGCCGGCGGGCTGGTTCAGCACGGTCTTGCCGTGGGAGGTTTCCTCCACCAGCAGGAAGCGGCCCTGGTCCTCGACGACGGTTGCGACTGTGATGTGCGGTTGCCAGCGCATGGGATGGTCCTCCGGGGGAAATGCCCATGATAACCCCGGAAAAACAAAAACCCCGGCACCAGGCCGGGGTTTTCGTCGGTCACGCTAGCGTTCGGCTCAGTTCAGCGAGTCGATCGCGGCGTTGAAGGTGCTGCTGGGGCGCATCACCTGGCTGGTTTTCTCCGGGTTGGAGCGGTAGTAGCCACCGATGTCCACGGCCTTGCCCTGGGCGCCGTTCAGTTCGGCGACGATGGCCGCTTCCTGCTCGGTCAGGGTCTTGGCCAGCGGAGCGAAGTGCGCCTTCAGCGCGGCGTCTTCGTTCTGCGCCGCCAGGGCCTGGGACCAGTACAGCGCCAGGTAGAAGTGGCTGCCGCGGTTGTCGATTTCGCCGACCTTGCGCGCCGGGGACTTGTTGTTGTCCAGCAGCTTGCCGGTGGCTTCGTCGAGGGTCTTGCCCAGGACCTTGGCCTTGGCGTTGTTGGTCTTGATGCCTTCCTCTTCGAGGGAGACGGCCAGGGCCAGGAACTCGCCCAGGGAATCCCAGCGCAGGTAGTTCTCTTCGACCAGTTGCTGCACGTGCTTCGGAGCCGAGCCGCCGGCGCCGGTTTCGTACATGCCGCCACCGGCCATCAGCGGAACGATGGAGAGCATCTTGGCCGAGGTGCCCAGTTCCATGATCGGGAACAGGTCGGTCAGGTAGTCGCGCAGGACGTTGCCGGTCACCGAGATGGTGTCCTGGCCACGGATCATGCGTTCCATGCTGGTGCGGATGGCTTCGTTGTAGCCCTTGATGCTGATGTCCAGGCCGGTCAGGTCGTGGTCCTTCAGGTACAGCTCGACCTTCTTGCGCAGCTCGTTGTCATGGGCGCGTTCCGGGTCCAGCCAGAAGATGGCCGGGGTGTTGGACTGGCGGGCGCGGGTGACGGCCAGCTTGACCCAGTCGCGGATCGGGGCGTCCTTGGTCTGGCAGGCGCGCCAGATGTCGCCGGCTTCGACTTCGTGCTGCATCAGGACCTTGCCGTCGGCGTCGACAACGCGCATCACGCCATCGGCTTCCATTTCGAAGGTCTTGTCGTGGGAGCCGTATTCCTCGGCCTTCTGCGCCATCAGGCCGACGTTCGGTACGCTGCCCATGGTGGTCGGGTCGAACGCGCCGTTGGTTTTGCAGAAGTTGATCATTTCCTGGTAGATGCGGGCGTAGGTGCTTTCCGGCATTACCGCCTTGGTATCTTTCTGCTTGCCGTCCTTGCCCCACATCTGACCCGAGTTGCGGATCATCGCCGGCATGGAGGCGTCGACGATCACGTCGCTGGGGATGTGCAGGTTGGTGATGCCCTTGACCGAGTCGACCATCGCCATTTCCGGACGGTGGCTGTACACCTCGTGGATGTCGTGGAGGATCTCTTCCTGCTGCGAGGCGGGCAGCGACTTGATCTTGTCGTAGACGCTGGAGATGCCGTTGTTCGGGTTCACGCCCAGCTCTTCGAACAGCTGGCCCCACTTGTCGAACACGTCCTTGTAGTAGACGGTGACGGCGTGACCGAAGACGATCGGGTGGGAGATCTTCATCATGGTCGCCTTGACGTGCAGGGACCACATGACGCCGGTTTCCTTGCAGTCCTGCAGGGTCTTCTCGAAGAAGGCGCGCAGTTTGTTGCAGCTCATGAACATGCTGTCGAGGACTTCGCCTTCCTGCATCTTCAGGGTTTTCTTCAGCTCGACCTTGCCGTCCTTGCTGACGAACTCGATGCGCACATCACCGGCCTTCGGAATGGTGACCGACTGCTCGCTGGAGAAGAAGTCGCCGCCACGCATGTAGTCGGCGTGGGAGCGCGAGGCCATGCTCCACTTGCCCATGCTGTGCGGGTGCTTGCGGGCGTAGGCCTTCACGGCGGCCGGGGCGCGGCGGTCGGAGTTGCCTTCGCGCAGGACCGGGTTCACGGCGCTGCCCAGGACCTTGGCGTAGCGGGCGCGGGTGTCTTTCTCGGTGTCGGTCTGCGGGTCTTCCGGGAAGTCCGGGACGGCGTAGCCCAGGGCCTGCAGCTCGGCGATGGCGCCCTTGAGCTGGGGTACCGAGGCGCTGATGTTCGGCAGCTTGATGATGTTGGCGTCCGGCGCGGTGGCCAGCTGGGCCAGGTAGGCCAGGTCGTCTTCGATGGCCTTGTCGCCGAGTTTGTCGGTGAAGGAGGCGAGGATTCGCCCTGCAAGAGAGATGTCGCGGGTTTCGACGTCAATATCGGCGGAAGCGGCGAAGGCCTTGACGATGGGGAGAAGCGAGTAGGTGGCGAGTGCCGGTGCTTCGTCGGTGAAGGTATAGGTGATCTTCGAGCGGTTGGACATCTACTATGACTCTCTTCTTTGCTGGGCGCGCACAGAGTCTCGATACGCCTTGGTGGGCGCTTTCGTCCGGCACGGCAAGAAGTGCCGGCATTCGAGATTTGCCGCGGGGATATAGGGGCGCCAGTAGAGCGTTGTACGGCCGTGTCAGGGTGGCGACAGGGCCGTTGCGAGGGGAGGGGTCTGGTCCCAGACGGCTCGGACCTCGATGACTGTGAAGTCACGGCGCGCAGTATACCACTCTATCGGCGGGGTGACGCATGCGGGGCTTTTAGACTAAGGAATAAGATGTGGTTGCGCCTTGTCTACTGGGCTACCCTCAGAGGCTGCGAAAGGGTTCAACCACAACACGGAGTTCAGCATGGGATACCAGAAGATCCAGGTGCCGGCCGGTGAGCGAATCAGCGTCAACGCCGACCATTCCCTGAATGTACCGAACAATCCGATCATTCCTTATATCGAGGGCGACGGTATCGGCGTGGACATCAGCCCGGTGATGATCGACGTCGTCGACGCCGCCGTGGAGAAGGCCTACAAGGGCCAGCGCAAGATCGCCTGGATGGAGGTCTACGCCGGCGAGAAGGCGACCCAGGTCTACGACCAGGACACCTGGCTGCCCCAGGAAACCCTGGATGCCGTGCGCGACTTCGTGGTGTCCATCAAGGGCCCGCTGACCACCCCGGTCGGTGGCGGCATCCGCTCCCTCAACGTGGCCTTGCGCCAGCAGCTCGACCTCTACGTCTGCCTGCGTCCGGTACGCTGGTTCGAGGGCGTGCCCAGCCCGGTGAAGAAGCCCGGCGACGTGGACATGGTGATCTTCCGCGAGAACTCCGAGGACATCTACGCCGGCGTCGAATGGAAAGCCGGTTCGCCCGAGGCGGAGAAGGTCATCAAGTTCCTCACCGAGGAAATGGGCGTCAAGAAGATCCGCTTCACCGAGAACTGCGGCATCGGCATCAAGCCGGTTTCCCGCGAAGGCACCCAGCGCCTGGTGCGCAAGGCCCTGCAGTACGCCGTGGACAATGACCGCAGCTCGGTCACCCTGGTGCACAAGGGCAACATCATGAAATTCACCGAGGGTGCGTTCAAGGACTGGGGCTATGAGCTGGCCCGCGACGAGTTCGGCGCCGAACTGCTCGACGGCGGCCCGTGGATGCAGTTCAAGAATCCGGCCACCGGCAAGAACATCGTGGTCAAGGACGTGATCGCCGACGCCATGCTGCAGCAGATCCTGCTGCGTCCGGCCGAGTACGACGTGATCGCCACCCTCAACCTCAACGGCGACTACCTGTCCGACGCCCTGGCGGCGGAGGTGGGCGGCATCGGTATCGCGCCGGGGGCGAATCTGTCCGACTCGGTGGCGATGTTCGAGGCGACCCACGGCACCGCGCCCAAGTACGCCGGCCAGGACAAGGTCAACCCCGGCTCGCTGATCCTCTCCGCCGAGATGATGCTGCGCCACATGGGCTGGACCGAGGCTGCCGACCTCATCATAAAAGGCACGAACGGCGCCATTGCCGCGAAGACCGTGACCTACGACTTCGAGCGGTTGATGGATGGCGCCAAGCTGGTTTCCTGCTCGGCGTTCGGCGAGGCGATGATCGCCCATATGTAACGGGCGTGAGACACGAAAAAGGCCGGTTTTCACCGGCCTTTTTCGTTTGCTTCGCCGGAAGTGGCGGGCAGTGGGGATCAGGCTTCCGCGGTGATGCTCTGCACCTCGCTGCTGGGGCTGGCCTGCGCGGTGCCGTTCGGAGCGCTGGCGCCGATCGGCTGGATGTTCACCGCATGCAGACCCTTCGGACCTTGCAGGATCTCGAAGCTGACCGGCTGGCCGGCCTTGAGCGTCTTGTAGCCATCCATCTGGATTGCCGAGTAATGAGCGAACAGGTCCTCATCTCGGCCGTCAGCCAGGATGAATCCATAGCCCTTGGCGTTGTTGAACCACTTGACCTTACCGCTGAGCATGCTGATATCCCTCTGCAAAGGACTCCATCGCTGGAGTATCATCCACTACGATTCCGCTCCAACCCTTGATGTTCAAGGGCTGCAGAACGCCTGATACCCGCTACGGGGTATCCTTTGTTTGTAACACCGTTTTGGGGTTAGTCAAGGCGCTCTCGTCTGCGCTTGAGAATCGGATCAATTATCCCCTCAGGCCTTTAATTCCTTCGTCGCGGACCCATTTATTCCAGCATGCATGCAAGTAGCCAGATTCGACTAACATTCAATCAGGACCGTCCTGACCCCCTCGAAGAGGAGGGGAGCGGGCTTGCGGTCGAAGAATCCAAGCCGGCCCTGAAGCCTCCGCCGATGTACAGGGTCATCATGTTCAACGATGACTACACACCCATGGATTTCGTGGTAGAGGTACTGGAGTCGTACTTCAACATGAACCGCGAGCAGGCAACCAAGGTCATGTTGACAGTGCATACTCAAGGTAAGGCGGTCTGCGGCACGTTCACCCGTGACATTGCCGAGACCAAGGCCATGCAGGTCAATCAGTATGCGAAGGAGAGCCAGCATCCACTGTTGTGTGAGATCGAGAAAGAAAGCTGATGCGGATGTTTGGAGCGAGGTGAAGTCATGTTGAATCGAGAGCTCGAAGTCACCCTCAATCTCGCCTTCAAGGAAGCGCGGGCAAAACGGCATGAGTTCATGACCGTCGAGCACCTGCTGCTGGCGCTCCTGGACAACGAGGCGGCGGCTACCGTGCTGCGCGCCTGCGGGGCGAACCTGGACAAGCTGCGTCGCGACCTGCAGGAATTCATCGATTCCACGACGCCGCTGATTCCGCAGCACGACGAGGATCGCGAGACCCAGCCGACCCTGGGCTTCCAGCGCGTATTGCAGCGCGCGGTATTCCACGTGCAGAGCTCGGGCAAGCGCGAAGTGACCGGCGCCAACGTGCTGGTGGCGATCTTCAGCGAGCAGGAGAGCCAGGCGGTGTTCCTGCTCAAGCAGCAGAGCGTCGCCCGCATCGACGTGGTGAATTACATCGCCCACGGCATCTCCAAGGTGCCGGGGCACGCCGAGCACCAGGAAAGCGAGCAGGAAATGCAGGACGAGGAGGGCGGCGAGTCCTCCACTTCCAGTCATCCGCTGGACGCCTACGCCAGCAACCTGAACGACCTGGCGCGCCAGGGGCGCATCGACCCGTTGGTCGGCCGCGAGGCGGAGGTCGAGCGCGTGGCGCAGATCCTCGCCCGGCGGCGCAAGAACAACCCGCTGCTGGTCGGTGAGGCCGGCGTCGGCAAGACCGCCATCGCCGAAGGCCTGGCCAAGCGCATCGTCGACGGCCAGGTGCCGGATCTGCTGGCTGACAGTGTCGTCTACTCGCTGGACCTTGGCGCGCTGCTGGCCGGCACCAAGTACCGCGGCGATTTCGAGAAGCGCTTCAAGGCGCTGCTCAACGAGCTGCGCAAGCGCCCGCACGCGGTGCTGTTCATTGACGAGATCCACACCATCATCGGCGCCGGCGCGGCGTCCGGCGGGGTGATGGATGCCTCCAACCTGCTCAAGCCGCTGCTCTCCTCCGGGGAAATCCGCTGCATCGGCTCGACCACCTTCCAGGAATTCCGCGGCATCTTCGAGAAGGATCGCGCGCTGGCGCGGCGCTTCCAGAAGGTCGACGTCACCGAGCCTTCGGTGGAAGACACCGTGGGCATCCTCAAGGGGCTCAAGCCGCGCTTCGAGCAGCATCACCATATCGAGTACAGCGACGAGGCCCTGCGAGCGGCGGCCGAACTGGCGGCGCGCTACATCAATGATCGGCACATGCCGGACAAGGCCATCGACGTCATCGACGAAGCCGGTGCCTACCAGCGCCTGCAGCCGGAAGAGAAGCGCGTGAAGCGCATCGAGGTGCAGCAGGTCGAGGACATAGTCGCGAAGATCGCGCGGATTCCGCCGAAACACGTCAGCAGCTCGGACAAGGAGCTGCTGCGCAACCTGGAGCGCGACCTCAAGCTCACGGTGTTCGGCCAGGACGCGGCGATCGAGTCGCTGTCCACCGCCATCAAGCTGTCCCGTGCCGGGCTCAAGTCGCCGGACAAGCCGGTCGGCTCCTTCCTCTTCGCCGGCCCCACCGGTGTGGGCAAGACCGAGGTGGCGCGCCAGCTGGCCAAGGCGCTGGGCGTCGAGCTGGTACGCTTCGACATGTCCGAGTACATGGAGCGGCATACCGTGTCGCGGCTGATCGGCGCCCCTCCGGGCTACGTCGGCTTCGACCAGGGTGGCCTGCTCACCGAGGCGATCACCAAGACCCCGCACTGCGTGTTGCTGCTGGACGAGATCGAGAAGGCCCACCCGGAAGTCTTCAACCTGCTGCTGCAGGTGATGGACCACGGCACCCTGACCGACAACAACGGGCGCAAGGCGGACTTCCGCAACGTCATCGTGATCATGACCACCAACGCCGGTGCGGAAACCGCGGCGCGGGCCTCCATCGGCTTCAGCCAGCAGGATCACACCAGCGACGCCATGGAAGTGATCAAGAAGAGCTTCACTCCGGAGTTCCGCAACCGCCTGGATACCATCATCCAGTTCGGCCGCCTGAGTCACGACACCATCAAGAGCGTGGTCGACAAGTTCCTCACCGAGCTGCAGGCGCAGCTGGAGGACAAGCGCGTTCAGCTCGAGGTCAGCGACACGGCGCGCAACTGGCTGGCGGAGAAGGGCTACGACCCGCAGATGGGCGCGCGTCCCATGGCGCGGCTGATCCAGGACAAGATCAAGCGGCCGCTGGCCGAGCAGATCCTGTTCGGCGAGCTGGCCGAGCACGGCGGTGTCGCCCATGTCGATCTCAAGGACGGCGAGCTGGTCTTCGAGTTCGAGGTGGTCACTGCGGAGCCGGCCTGACGGTCGGCCTCGCGGCAGAAACGCAAACGCCCGGCTATGCCGGGCGTTTTGCTATTCGTCCGGGCCTGGGCCCGGTTTCACCTTGCGCTATCAGCGAGCGCGGTAGGTGATGCGACCCTTGCTCAGGTCGTAGGGAGTCAGTTCGACGCGAACCTTGTCGCCGGTCAGGATGCGGATGTAGTTCTTGCGCATCTTGCCGGAGATGTGCGCGGTAACGACGTGCCCGTTCTCCAACTCCACGCGGAACATGGTGTTGGGCAGGGTGTCGACGACAGTGCCTTCCATTTCGAAGCTGTCTTCTTTCGACATGCAGTAGAACCCTCGGTGTCTATGAATGGCCTGGGTGGCCTGAAAAAAGGCGAGTATTGTGCCTGAAATCCGCGGCGTGCGCCAGAAGTCGAGCGTAGCCCTCAGTTCAGCGCTACCCAGCGCTGGTTGACGAAGAGCTCGATGGGACGGTACTGGGTCTTGTAGTTCATCTTCCGGCAATTCTTGATCCAGTAGCCGAGGTACACGGCGTACAGGCCCAGGCGTTCGGTCTCGGCGATCTGCCAGAGAATGGCGTAGCGGCCGAGGCTGCGGCGTTCCTCGTCGGGGTCGTAGAAGGTGTAGACCGCCGACAGGCCGTTGGGCAGCACGTCGGTCACCGCCACCGCCAGCAGGCGGCCCTGCAGGCGGAACTCGTAGAAGCAGCTGAACGGCAGGTCGCGCACCAGGAAGGTGCTGAACTGGTCGCGGCTGGGCGGGTACATGTCGCCGTCCGCGTGGCGCTGCTCGATGTAGCGCATGTACAGCGCGTAGTACTCCTCGGTGAAGGCCGGGCGGCGCTTGAGTACCTTGAGGTCGGCGTTGCGCTTGATGATGCGCTTCTGCTGGCGGCTGGGCTGGAAGCCCTCGGCCGGGATTCGCGCCGGGATGCACGCGGTGCAGTGCTGGCAATGCGGACGATAGAGGTGCTCGCCGCTGCGGCGGAAGCCGACTTCCGAAAGCGAGGCGTACAGCTGCGCGTCCATGGGCTGGCTGGGATCGAGGAACAGGGTGGTGGCCTGCTCCTCGGGCAGATAGCTGCACGGATGCGGTTGCGTCGCGTAGAACTTCAGTCGGGCCAGTTCGGTCATGATCAACCCCCGCGATAACCCTCCGGCAAGTTTATGTCAGTCCGCGCGAGTCCGCTTGCGAACGCCAGTCGCAGAGCGGCGTTTCGTCGAGATGACGGCGCAGGTAGGTGGCGAACTCGGCCCGGCTGATGGCGCGGGCGCCGAAGCTGTGCAGGTGTTGCGTGGGCATCTGGCAGTCGATCAATACGAAGCCGGCGGCGCGCAGGCGTTGCACCAGGGTGACGAACGCGACCTTGGAGGCGTTGTCGGCGCGGCTGAACATGGACTCGCCGAAGAACAGCCGGCCCATGGCCAGGCCGTAGAGGCCGCCGACCAGTTCGTCACCGTCCCAGGTTTCCACCGAGTGGGCGACGCCCTGGTCGTGCAGCTGGCGATAGGCGTCCTGCATCGGCTGGGTGATCCAGGTGCCGTCGGCGTAGTCGCGTGGCGCGGCGCAGGCGGCGATGACGCGATCGAAGGCCTGATCGAAGGTCACCCGGTAGCGGCCCTGGCGCAGGCACTTGGCCAGGCTGCGGGAAACGTGCAGTTCGTCGGGAAACAGGACGGTGCGCGGGTCCGGCGACCACCAGAGGATCGGCTGGCCGTCCTGGTACCAGGGGAAGCAGCCGTGGCGGTAGGCGGCGACCAGGCGGCGCGGGTCGAGGTCGCCGCCGGCGGCGAGCAACCCGTTGGGGTCGCGCAGGGCCTTGTCCAGCGGCGGGAAGTCGAAGTTGCGGCGGGAAAGCCAGTTGAGCATGGCGGGGTAGGGGAGGGCGGGGCCCTCCCCGGGCCTGTCAGTGGGCGTCGTCGAGGAATTTCTCGGCGTCCAGCGCGGCCATGCAGCCGGCGCCGGCCGAGGTGATGGCCTGGCGGTAGACGTGGTCGGCCACGTCGCCGGCGGCGTACACGCCCTCGATGCTGGTGGCGGTGGCATTGCCTTCGCCGCCGCCCTTGACCACCAGGTAGCCGTCACGCATTTCCAGCTGGCCGGTGAACAGGTCGGTGTTGGGCTTGTGGCCGATGGCGATGAACACGCCGGCCAGGTCCAGCTGGCGGGTTTCGCCGCTGTTGGCGTCCTTCAGGCGCACGCCGACCACGCCCATGTTGTCGCCCAGGACTTCGTCCAGGGTGGTGTTCCAGTGCAGGCGCACGTTGCCGTTCTTGGCCTTTTCGAACAGTTTGTCCTGGAGGATCTTCTCCGAGCGCAGCTTGTCGCGGCGGTGGATCAGGTGGACTTCCTTGGCGATGTTCGACAGGTACAGCGCTTCCTCGACCGCGGTGTTGCCGCCGCCGACCACGCAGACCACCTGGTTGCGATAGAAGAAGCCGTCGCAGGTGGCGCAGGCGGAAACACCCTTGCCCATGAAGGCTTCTTCGGAGGGCATGCCCAGGTATTGCGCGGAGGCGCCGGTGGCGATGATCAGCGCGTCGCAGGTGTAGGTGCCGCTGTCGCCCTTGAGGGTGAACGGCTTGCTCTGCAACTCGGCGGTGTGGATGTGGTCGTAGACGATCTCGGTGTCGAAACGCTTGGCGTGCTGTTCCATGCGCTCCATCAGGGCCGGGCCGGTCAGACCTTCAACGTCGCCCGGCCAGTTGTCCACTTCGGTGGTGGTGGTGAGCTGGCCGCCGGGCTGGATGCCGGTGATGACAACAGGCTTGAGGTTGGCGCGCGCGGCGTAGACGGCGGCGGTGTAACCCGCCGGGCCGGAGCCCAGGATGATCAGGCGCGAATGCTTGACTTCACTCATAAAAAGACTCCATAAGCCTTTGTCACGTAAGAGAATGCATGCTCCAATTGAGCTGCCGTGAAACCTTGGTGGGCTATGCTACACCGAACCTGGAAAAGGCGGCAAAAGGCGCTGTGGCGGGCCCTGTGGCATCGAGCGGCCAAAGCCGTACAATAGGCCCGTTTTGTCGCCAGATGACTCTCGGACGCGCCCAGTGCGCAGGAATAGACGCGTTTTGAAGGACTCGACCACCGCTAGCCACGCCGCAGCCTGGCGTCAGCAATTGCACATTCGCCTGAAGGAAGGGGCCCTGATCGCGCTCGGCGCGCTCTGCCTTTACCTGTGGATGGCGCTGCTCACCTACGATTCGTCCGATCCGGGCTGGAGTCATTCCAGTCACGTCGAGCAGGTGCAGAACGCTGCCGGTCGCCTGGGGGCGCTGAGTGCCGACATCCTCTTCGTCGCGCTAGGTTACTTCGCCTACCTGTTCCCGCTGCTGCTCGGGGTCAAGACCTGGCAGGTCTTCCGCAAGCGCCACGTGGCCTGGGAGTGGAGCGGCTGGCTGTTCTCCTGGCGCCTGATCGGCCTGGTGTTCCTGATCCTTTCCGGCTCGGCGCTGGCCTATATCCATTTCCACATCGGTGGCGGCCACCTGCCGGCCTCCGCCGGTGGCGCCGTGGGCGAAAGCCTCGGCCAGTTGGCGCTCAACGCCCTCAACGTGCAGGGCAGCACGCTGCTGTTCATCGCCCTGTTCCTGTTCGGCATGACCGTGTTCGCCGACCTTTCCTGGTTCCAGGTGATGGACGTCACCGGGAAGATCACCCTGGACCTCTTCGAGCTGATCCAGAACGCCTTCAACCGCTGGTGGAGTGCGCGCAGCGAGCACAAGCAGCTGGTCGCGCAACTGCGCGAAGTGGACGAGCGCGTCGCCGAAGTGGCCGCGCCGGTGGTGCCGGACCGTCGCGAGCAGGCCAAGGTCAAGGAGCGCCTGATCGAGCGCGAGGAAGCCCTGGTCAAGAGCGTGCAGGAGCGCGAGAAGCGCCCGGCGCCGAAGATCGACGCGCCGCCGCCGCCCAAGCCCGCCGAGCCGAGCAAGCGCGTGCTCAAGGAGAAACAGGCGCCGCTGTTCGTCGATACCGCCGTGGAGGGCACCCTGCCGCCGCTGTCGATCCTCGACCCGGCCGGCGAGAAGAAGCGCAGCTACTCCCCCGAATCGCTGGAGGCCATGTCGCGCCTGCTGGAGATCAAGCTCAAGGAGTTCGGCGTCGAGGTGGTGGTCGAGTCGGTCCATCCGGGCCCGGTGATCACCCGTTTCGAAATCCAGCCGGCGGCCGGCGTGAAGGTCAGCCGCATCTCCAACCTGGCCAAGGACCTGGCGCGCTCGCTGGCGGTGATCAGCGTGCGGGTGGTCGAGGTGATTCCCGGCAAGACCACCGTGGGCATCGAGATTCCCAACGAAGACCGGCAGATGGTGCGCTTCTCCGAAGTGCTGATGACGCCGGAATACGACGAACACAAGTCCACCGTGCCGCTGGCCCTGGGCCATGACATCGGCGGCAACCCGGTCATCACCGACCTGGCGAAGATGCCGCACCTGCTGGTGGCCGGTACCACCGGTTCCGGTAAGTCGGTGGGCGTGAACGCCATGCTGCTGTCGATCCTGTTCAAGTCGACGCCGGCGGACGCGCGGCTGATCATGATCGACCCGAAGATGCTCGAACTGTCGATCTACGAGGGCATTCCGCACCTGCTCTGCCCGGTGGTCACCGACATGAAGGAGGCCGCCAACGCGCTGCGCTGGAGCGTCGCCGAGATGGAGCGGCGCTACAAGCTGATGGCCGCCATGGGCGTGCGCAACCTGGCCGGTTTCAATCGCAAGGTGAAGGACGCCGAGGAGGCCGGCACGCCGCTGACCGACCCGCTGTACCGCCGCGAGAGCATGGAAGACGAGGCGCCGCTGCTGCACACGCTGCCGACCATCGTGGTGGTGGTCGACGAATTCGCCGACATGATGATGATCGTCGGCAAGAAGGTCGAAGAGCTGATCGCGCGTATCGCGCAGAAGGCGCGGGCGGCGGGCATCCACCTGATCCTCGCCACCCAGCGCCCGTCGGTGGACGTGATCACCGGCCTGATCAAGGCCAACATCCCGACCCGGATCGCCTTCCAGGTGTCGAGCAAGATCGACTCGCGGACCATCCTCGACCAGGGTGGCGCGGAGCAGTTGCTCGGCCACGGTGACATGCTCTACCTGCCGCCGGGCACCGGCCTGCCGATCCGCGTGCATGGCGCGTTCGTCTCCGACGACGAAGTGCATCGCGTGGTCGAGGCCTGGAAACTGCGCGGCGCCCCCGACTACATCGAGGACATCCTCGCCGGCGCCGAAGAAGGCGGTGGCGGTGGCTTCGAGGGTGGCGGCGGTGGCGAGGGCAGCGAAGGCAGCGAGGACGACCCGCTGTATGACGAAGCCGTGCGCTTCGTCACCGAGAGCCGCCGCGCCTCGATTTCCGCGGTGCAGCGCAAGCTGAAGATCGGCTACAACCGCGCCGCGCGGATGATCGAGGCGATGGAGATGGCCGGCGTGGTCACTCCGATGAATTCCAATGGCTCGCGCGAAGTGACCGCGCCGGCCCCCATCCGCGACTGATCGAGGATTTCCATGCGACTGATCCGCATGCTGATGCTTGCCGCGCTGGCCATGGCCGGCGTCCAGGCCCACGCCGACGATGCCTCCACCCAGCGCCTGAGCGCCATGCTGAGCAAGGCCCAGACCCTGACCGCACGCTTCTCCCAGCTGACCCTGGACGGCAGCGGCACCCGCCTGCAGGAGACGGCCGGCAACCTGGCGCTCAAGCGCCCGGGCCTGTTCCGCTGGCACACCGACGCGCCCCAGGAGCAACTGCTGATCTCCAATGGCGAGAAGATCTGGCTGTACGACCCGGACCTGCAGCAGGTGACCATCCAGAAACTCGACCAGCGCCTGACCCAGACCCCGGCGCTGCTGCTCTCCGGCGACATTTCGAAGATCCACGAGAGCTTCGACATCACCAGCAAGGATGGCGGCAACGTGGTCGACTTCACCCTCAAGCCGAAGGACAAGGACACCCTGTTCGACAACCTGCGGATTTCCTTCCGCAACGGGGTGGTCAACGACATGCAGCTGATCGACAGCGTCGGCCAGCGCACCAACATCCTGTTCTTCGACGTGAAGATGAACCAGCCGGTGGACGCCAAGCAGTTCGTCTTCGAGGCGCCCAAGGGCGTCGACGTCATCCAGGAGTGAAGGGCGGCCGCCTGGCGCGGCGCCCGTGAGGTAGCAGCGTGGACCTGTTCCGTTCCGAACCCGTAGCCCAGCCCCTGGCCGCGCGCCTGCGCGCCGCCAGCCTGGACGAATACGCCGGCCAGGAGCACCTGCTCGCCCGCGGCAAGCCGCTGCGCGAGGCGCTGGAGCAGGGCGCGCTGCACTCGATGATCTTCTGGGGCCCGCCCGGCGTCGGCAAGACCACCCTGGCCAAGCTGCTGGCGCAGGTCTCCGACGCGCACTTCGAGACCATCTCGGCGGTGCTCTCCGGGGTCAAGGAAATCCGCCAGTCGGTGGAGATGGCCAAGCAGCAGGCGGCGCAATACGGCCGCCGCACCATCCTCTTCGTCGACGAAGTGCACCGCTTCAACAAGAGCCAGCAGGACGCCTTCCTGCCCTATGTCGAAGACGGCACCCTGATTTTCATTGGCGCGACGACCGAGAACCCGTCCTTCGAACTGAACAACGCCTTGCTCTCGCGGGCTCGCGTCTACGTGCTGAAGAGCCTGGACGAGGCGGCCCTGCGCAAGCTGGTGCAGCGCGCCTTGAGCGAAGACAAGGGCCTCGGCAAGCGCCGGCTGAGCCTGCCCGAGGAGAGTTTCGCGATCCTCATGGCCGCCGCCGATGGCGATGGCCGGCGCCTGCTCAACCTGCTGGAGAACGCTTCCGACCTGGCCGAGGACGGTGGCGAGATCAGCCCCACGCTGTTGCAGAACCTGCTGGGCGACACCCGCCGGCGTTTCGACAAGGGCGGCGAGGCCTTCTACGACCAGATCAGCGCGCTGCACAAGTCGGTGCGCGGCTCCAGCCCGAACGGCGCGCTCTACTGGTTCGCGCGCATGCTCGACGGCGGCTGCGACCCACTGTACATCGCTCGCCGCGTGGTGCGCATGGCCAGCGAGGAGGTCGGCAACGCCGACCCGCGCGCGCTGACCCTGTGCCTCGACGCCTGGAACGTGCAGGAGCGCCTGGGCAGCCCGGAGGGCGAGCTGGCCATCGCCCAGGCCATCGTCTACCTGGCCTGCGCGCCGAAGAGCAACGCGGTCTATACCGCCTACAACAACGCGCGCAGCGACGTCGCCGCCAGCGGCTCGCTGGAAGTGCCGTTGCACCTGCGCAATGCACCGACCAAGCTGATGAAGAACCTCGGCTATGGCGAGGAGTATCGTTACGCCCATGACGAAGCCGACGCCTACGCCGCCGGGGAAGACTACTTCCCCGAAGAGTTCGAACCGCGCCAGTATTACCAGCCCGCGCCCCGTGGCCTGGAACTGAAGATCGGCGAGAAGCTCAAGCACCTGGCGGCCCTGGACCGGGCCAGCCCGAGACAACGCAGAAAATCCTGAGCGGCGCGCGAACGCCGCCGACACTAGACACGAGAACAGACCATGCTCGATTCCAAACTGGTACGTACCCAGCCGCAGGAAGTGGCCGAACGCCTGGCCGCACGCGGCTTCACCCTGGACGTGGCGCGCATCGAAGCGCTGGAGAACCAGCGCAAGTCCGTACAGACCCGCACCGAGGCCCTGCAGGCCGAGCGCAACGCGCGTTCCAAGTCGATCGGCCAGGCCAAGCAGCGTGGCGAGGACATCGCCCCGCTGATGGCTGACGTCAACCGCATGGGCGACGAGCTGGAATCCGGCAAGCGCGAGCTGGACGCGATCCAGGTCGAGCTGGACAACCTGCTGCTGAACATCCCCAACCTGCCGCACGAATCGGTGCCGGTCGGCGCGGATGAAGACGACAACGTCGAAGTGCGCCGCTGGGGCACTCCGCGCAGCTTCGACTTCGAGATCAAGGACCACGTCGCCCTCGGCGAACAGCACGGCTGGCTGGACTTCGAGACCGCCGCGCGGCTGTCCGGCGCCCGCTTCGCCCTGATGCGCGGCCCGATCGCCCGCCTGCACCGCGCCCTGGCGCAGTTCATGATCGACCTGCACACCCGCGAGCACGGCTACGAGGAAGCCTACACCCCGTACCTGGTGCAGGCCCCGGCGCTGCAGGGCACCGGCCAGCTGCCGAAGTTCGAGGAAGACCTGTTCAAGATCGGCCGCGAGGCCGAGGCCGACCTGTACCTGATCCCCACCGCCGAAGTCTCCCTGACCAACATCGTCGCCGGGCAGATCCTCGACGCCAAGGAGCTGCCGCTGAAGTTCGTCGCCCACACCCCGTGCTTCCGCAGCGAAGCCGGCGCCTCGGGCCGCGACACCCGCGGGATGATCCGCCAGCACCAGTTCGACAAGGTCGAGATGGTGCAGATCGTCGACCCGGCGAAGTCCTGGGAAGCCCTGGAAGGCCTGGTCGGCAACGCCGAGAAGGTGCTGCAGGCCCTGGAACTGCCGTACCGCGTGCTGGCCCTGTGCACCGGCGACATGGGCTTCAGCGCGGCCAAGACCTACGACCTGGAAGTCTGGGTACCGAGCCAGGACAAGTTCCGCGAGATCTCCTCCTGCTCCAACTGCGGCGACTTCCAGGCCCGCCGCATGCAGGCGCGCTTCCGCAACCCGGAAACCGGCAAGCCGGAGCTGCTGCACACCCTCAACGGCTCCGGCCTGGCGGTGGGCCGTACCCTGGTGGCAGTGCTGGAGAACTACCAGCAGGCCGACGGCAGCGTCCGCGTTCCCGAGGTGCTCAAGCCCTACATGGGCGGCATCGAGGTAATCGGCTGAGATGGATGCGCTGCCGCTGTTCCACATCCTGCGCGGACGTCGCGCGCTCCTGGTCGGCGGCGGTGAAGTCGCCCTGCGCAAGGCGCGCCTGCTCGCCAGCGCGGGCGCCGTCCTGCGCGTGGTGGCGCCGCAGGTCCACAGCGAACTGCGCGAGCTGGTGGAGCAGGGCGGTGGCGAACTGCTGGAGCGTCGCTACGCTGAGGGTGACCTCGGCGACTGCGTGCTGGCTATCGCCGCCACCGATGACGAGCCGCTGAACGCCCAGGTCTCCCGCGACGCCCACGCGCGCAGCGTGCCGGTCAACGTGGTGGACGCGCCGGCGCTGTGCAGCGTGATCTTCCCCGCCATCGTCGACCGCTCGCCGTTGCTGGTGGCGGTGTCCAGCGGCGGCGACGCGCCGGTGCTGGCGCGCCTGCTGCGGGCCAGGCTGGAAACCTGGATTCCCGCCACCTACGGCCAGTTGGCCGGGCTTGCCAGCCGTTTCCGCGAGGCGGTGAAGCGGCGCCTGCCGGACCTGCAGCAGCGTCGCCAGTTCTGGGAGGAAACCTTCCAGGGCCCGGTGGCCGAACGCATGCTCGCCGGGCAGCCGGCGGAAGCCGAGCGGCTGCTCGCGGCGAAGCTCGAAGCGGGGCAGGCCGAGGCCCGTGGCGAGGTGTACCTGGTCGGCGCCGGCCCGGGCGATCCGGACCTGCTGACCTTCCGCGCCCTGCGCCTGATGCAGCAGGCCGACGTGGTGCTCTACGACCGCCTGGTGGCGCCGGCGATCCTCGAGCTGTGTCGCCGCGACGCGGACCGCCTGTACGTCGGCAAGCGTCGCGCCGATCACGCGGTGCCGCAGGACGAAATCAACCGCCAACTGGTCGAGCTGGCCCAGCAGGGCAAGCGCGTGCTGCGCCTGAAGGGTGGCGACCCGTTCATCTTCGGCCGTGGCGGCGAGGAAATCGACGAGCTGGCCGCCGCCGGGATTCCCTTCCAGGTGGTGCCGGGCATCACCGCGGCCAGCGGTTGCGCGGCCTACGCCGGGATTCCGCTGACCCACCGCGACTATGCGCAGTCGGTGCGCTTCGTCACCGGCCACCTCAAGGACGGCAGCACCGACCTGCCGTGGCGCGACCTGGTGGCGCCGGGCCAGACCCTGGTGTTCTACATGGGCCTGGTGGGCCTGCCGGTGATCTGCGAGGAACTGGTGCGTCACGGGCGTTCCGCCGATACCCCCGCCGCGCTGATCCAGCAGGGCACCACCGTGCACCAGCGGGTCTTCACCGGCACCCTGGCCAACCTGCCGCAACTGGTCGCCGAGCATGAAGTGCACGCGCCGACGCTGGTGATCGTCGGCGAGGTGGTCACCCTGCGCGACAAGCTCGCCTGGTTCGAAGGCCAGCAATGAGCCGCTGGCTCGCCGTGGTTGCGCTGGGCGCCTTGGTGATCGTGGCCGCGCCGGCCGGCGCGGCCAGCTTCGACTGCAAGAAGGCCCACCACGCCGACGAGAAAGCCATCTGCGCGGACCGCCAGCTGTCCGAGCTGGACGTGCAGATGGCCACGACCTACCGCCTGCTCAGCGGCCTGTTCGCCATGGGCATGCGCGGCAACATGGGCGACGCCCAGTTGGCCTGGCTGGAACAGCGCCGCGCCTGCGGGGCCAACAAGGCCTGCCTGAAACAGCGCTACCAGGAGCGCCTGGCGGCCCTGCAGAAAATCTACGACGGCATCGACAAGCCCATCTGATCTTGCCGGTTGGGGCGCTGCTCCAGCATTTCCTCGAACCGTAGGGCGAATAACCGTTCGCGGTTATCCGCCGTTGGCCGGAAACGGTGCTCGACGACAATGGCGGATAACGCCGGAGGCGTTATGCGCCCTACGGGAAAGGCTCGCGTAGCTGGCAAGAGACTGGCTCCTGCCCCTGCTGGCCGGGCCGGATCAACCCTTGCGCGCGAAGCCCTTGCCCGCCAGGTGCTCGCGGCCATGGGGCGCGTTGAAGTCCTGCTGCGGCCCCAGCGGCACTATGCCGGTCGGGTTGATGGTGCGGTGGCTGCCGTAGTAGTGGTGCTTGATGTGCTGGAAGTCCACGGTCCCTGCCACGCCCGGCAGCTGGTACAGCTCGCGCAGCCAGCCGGAGAGGTTGGGGTAGTCCGCCAGGCGCTGCAGGTTGCACTTGAAGTGCCCGTGATACACGGCGTCGAAACGGACCAGCGTGGTGAACAGGCGGATGTCCGCCTCGGTGATGTATTCGCCGGTCAGGTAGCGTCGTTCGCCCAGGCGTTTCTCCAGGCAGTCCAGTTCTTCGAACAGGGTGCCGAAGGCTTCCTCGTAGGCCGCCTGGGTGGTGGCGAAGCCGGCGCGGTACACGCCATTGTTCACCGCCGGGTAGATGCGTTCGTTGAGCGCGTCGATCTCGCCTTGCAGCGCGCTGGGGTAGAGGTCCAGGTCATTGCCGGTCAGGCCGTCGAACGCCGAATTGAACATGCGGATGATTTCCGCCGACTCATTGCTGACGATGCGCTTCTGCCGCTTGTCCCACAGCACCGGCACGGTGACGCGGCCGGTGTAATGCGGGTCGTCGCGGGTATAGCGCTGGTGCAGGAATTCCAGGCCATCCAGGGCGTCGCCGGTGGAGCCCAGGCTGCGATCGAAGGTCCAGCCGTTCTCCAGCATCAGCCAACTGACCACCGACACGTCGATCAGCCCCTGCAGGCCCTTGAGTTGACGGTAGATCAGCGTGCGGTGCGCCCAGGGGCACGCCAGCGACACGTACAGGTGATAGCGCCCGGCCTCGGCGCGGAAGCCACCTTCGCCGCTGGGACCGGCCTCGCCGTCGGCGGTCACCCAGTTGCGGCGTTGCGCGTTCTCGCGCTGGAAGCGCCCGTCCTTGCCGGTGTCGTACCACTGGTCGTGCCAGCGGCCATCGATGAGCTGTCCCATGGCGGGCTCCCTCAAGTGAGTATGGGAGCCAGTCTAGCGCTTGCGGATCGATCGATCGGCGCAAAAACAGGGTGCTAGCGATCTAGATATTCGATCGGTTGCGCGCAGCCCAGCGTTCGCGGGCCTCTGCGAAGGCGCTATCGCGGTCGCGGCCCTGGGCGCGCAGGGCCAGCGCCATGGTGGAGAGCACGGCCAGTTCGCCGTAGCCGTCCTCGCGCTGGCCGCGCCAGACTTCCACCAGCACCTGCGGGTCCAGCCGCTCCGGCTTGACGTGGCGCAGCGCCGAGAGTGCCGGCCATTCCTCGTCCCAGCTCACGCCGGCTTCGGTGCCGTAGAGGTGCGCGGGGCTGTCCGGGTTGACCTCGATCTCGCCGCCTTCGCCCTTGATGACGATGGCGCGGTCGGCGAGCAGGCGGCTGCCTTCGCGGTGGGTTTCCTGGTAGCCGGGGTGGAAGATGCTCTGCAGCACGCAGTTCGCCCGCAGCGGGTTGAGCAGGCGCACCAGCGAGTGGATCGGCGAACGCAGACCGAGGGTGTTGCGCAGGTCGATCATCCGCTGCAGGGCCGGCATCCAGTCCACCAGCGGAGCGAAGGCCAGGCCTTCGCGGTCGAGCGCCTCGCCGACGGCGCTCCAGTCGCGGCACAGCGGGATGGCGAGGGTCTGCAGCAGTTGCTCGGTGTACAGGCGCCCGGCGGTGTGTGCGCCGCCGCCGTGCAGCAGGATGCGGGTGCCGCCGCCGGCCAGGCACTTGGCCGCCAGCAGGTACCAGGCCAGGTGGCGCTTCTTGCCGGCATAGCTGGGCCAGTCGAGGTCGACGGCGATCGACGGGGCCGCCAGGCGCGCGCGCACGGCTTCGGTGAAACCGGCGAGCTCCTCGGCGCTTTCCTCCTTGTGCCGCAGCAGCATGAGGAAGGCGCCCAGTTGGGCTTCCTCGACCTTGTCGTCGAGGATCAGGCCGAGGGCCTCGCGGGCTTCCTCGCGGGTCAGGCTGCGCGCGCCGCGCTTGCCCTTGCCGAGGATGCGCACGAAGGCGGCGAAGGGGTGTTCGGCGGGTGTCTGCAGGACGAGGGGGGCGGCGGTCATAGGCAGTTGGTCGGCTTCGGCAGGCCGGCGAGCTTGGCGGCAAGCTTGGCCGGGGTGCCCTTGAACAGGAGGTTGAGGTGCAGGCTGTTGCCTTTTTCCGCGCCCAGGCGCTGGGCCACGTACTTGATCAGCGGGCGGTTGGCCGGCGACAGCTGGAACTGCGCGTAGAACTCGCGCAGCAAGTGCAGGATTTCCCAGTGCTCGGGGCTCAGGTGCAGGCCTTCCTGCTGGGCCAGGGCCTCGGCGGCGGGCACCGACCAGTCGTCCAGGTATTGCAGGTAGCCGTCCTTGTCGAGGGCGAGGCTGCGCCCTTCCACCGTCAGGGTATTCATAGCCAGGCGTTGACCTTGTCGTAGCGGGTGCAGAGTTCGACGAAGCCAGGGTAGTCGACCGCCCGCAGGTTGGCCGGCAGGGATGCCAGCAGGCCACGCGCCTGCAGGTCCTCGTCGAGGGCGAAGCAGGCGTTGGGCAGACTCTCCAGGCGCTGACGCGGGGCGCTGCCGAGGGCCAGGGCGTAGACCGCGTCGCCGCTGAGCAGCAGGCCGTCGTCGGCGCCGAGCAGCAGCAGGCAGCTGTCCAGGCGGCCATCGCCGAAGGGGGAGTGGGATAGCAGATGCAGTGTGCTCATCAGAGGGTGATCACCTGGTCGAATCGCTGGGTCAGCTGGCGCAGTTCGGTGTCGTCCAGCACCTGTACCGGCAGGCTCAGGCCGGCGCCGGCCAGGCCGCGTTCGGCGAGGCTGCGCGAGGCGGCGAAGAGTTCCTCGACGCCGAACAGCGGCAGCGCCTGGAGGTTGGCCTGCAGGTCTTTCTGCTCCAGGCTCGTCGGCTGTTGGCCGGGGGCCAGCTGGAACACCCCGTCGTCGAGGAAGAGCAGGGCGATGGGCAGGTCGAAGGCGCCGCCGGCCAGGGCGATGTCCAGCGCCTCGCGGGCGCCGGGGCCGCTCCAGGGCGCCTGGCGGCTGACGATCAGCAGGGACTTGGCCATCAGGTGCCTCCGAAGCAGACCAGACGGTCCGCCAGTTGCGCCGCTTCGTGCAGCTGGCCGAGGCCGGACAGCTCCCAGGGCGCCTGCAGGTTGGCCGCCGGGCGCTGGTAGCGCGCGGCTTCCTCGGCATTGAGCACGCCACGGCGCAGGGCGGCGGCGATGCAGACCACGGCGTCGAGCTGGTGCTCGCCGACGAAGCGGCTCCAGGCCGCGGCCACGTCCAGTTCGTCCTGGCCGCTCACCGGGTTGCTCGAGGCGCTGTGCACGCCGTCCTGGTAGAAGAACAGGCGAACGATCTCATGGCCACCGGCCAGGGTCGCCTCGGCGAAGCGCAAGGCGCGCCGGGCGGCGGGCGAGTGGGATGGGGCGAACAGGGCGATGGCGAATTTCATGGGAAGCGGCTGCTGGCGGATCACTGCGCGATGATAAGGCCAGCGCGGGGATTTTGCTGCGCCGGAAACGGAAAAAGCCCGCCGAGGCGGGCTTTTCCGAGGTGCCGGGTGGCTGTCAGTCGCGGCTCATGATGCCGAAGATCTGCAGCAGGCTGATGAACATGTTGTAGATGGAGATGTAGAGGCTCACGGTGGCCATGATGTAGTTGCGCTCGCCGCCGTGGATGATCGCGCTGGTCTGGAACAGGATGGCGGCCGAGGAGAACAGCACGAAGCCGGCGCTGATCGCCAGTTGCAGGCCGCTGATCTGGAAGAAGAGGGAAACCAGAACCGCGCCCAGCAGGACGAAGAAGCCCGCGGTGATGAAGCCGGACAGGAAGCTCATGTCGCGGCGGGTGGTCAGCACGTAGGCGGACAGGCCGAAGAACACCAGGGCGGTCATGAAGAACGCCGAGGAGATGATGCTGGCGCCGTTGGCCATGCCCAGGTACAGGTTCAGGATCGGGCCGAGGGTGTAGCCCATGAAGCCGGTGAGGGCGAAGGTGGTGACCAGGCCCCAGCCGCTGTCGCGCAGCTTCATGGTGAGGAAGAACAGGCCGTAGAAACCGACCAGCATCAGCACCAGGCCGGGGTGCGGCAGGTGCAGCTGTTGCGAGATGTAGGCGACCAGGCCGCTGAAGGCCAGGGTCATGGCCAGCAGGCCGTAGGTGTTGCGCAGGACTCCGCTGACTTCCCGTTGCTCCGCCGCGGCGGGGCTGAGGTATTGGCGTTCTTGCATGGCTAGACACTCCTGTTAGCGGAATGGGATTCCGTGACCATAGTGAAGGCATCATAACAAAGCCTTCTGTCGGACGTAGGATCAGAGTTTGACAGTGTGTTGCGATTCGGTACTATGGCGGCCCTTCATGGAAGCGTGGCCGAGTGGTTTAAGGCAGCGGTCTTGAAAACCGCCGACGGGCAACTGTCCTAGAGTTCGAATCTCTACGCTTCCGCCAATTTGAGCACGCTGAAAGCCCCGCACGTCGGGGCTTTCGCGTTTCTGCCCGGGGCTCATGGCAACGACATTGCCAGCGGTTTATTTCCGTAACCTTAAGGCCGTTTTCCGTAACATTCGTCCAGCGGGTTGGGTCGACAACCTTGCCAACGCGCCGATGCACCGTTTCGGTGATGCGCCTGTCGGTATGCCCGAGCCGTTTCGAGGCGCGGCTCAGGTCGTCGATTTCCGAGGCGGCCTTGGGGCGGATGTCGCGGAACTGGAATTGCCGGACGGCAGTTGCCAACGTCTCGTCGAGGTTCTCCAGCGCCGCCCTGGCTGCAGCCTCCCGGGCCTCATCGAACCGAATGCGCGACATCGGGCGGTGAGCCTCCGTCCGTCTGGGGTGGTTACCAGGTAGCGGCCAACGATGTGGCGGTCCTTCCGCTGCTGGAGCCGGCGATCAATCAGGATGCCGAGATCGGTCTTGCCAGCTGCATTGATCAGGCGAATTCGCAGCTTTTTCGCGGTTTTTTCCCTGGGAGGTGCTGAGGAAGTCACCGTCGATGCCAGGCGCGCGGGCGATCAGCACGTCGCTCGGCCGCTGGGCCATCAGATACGCCAAGTCCATCGCGTCACGCAGTTCGATGCACGCCTGGGCGTACACGGCATTCCAGACCTCGTCGCGTTCTCCCTCATCGCGATCAGCGCGCTGAGCGTGATGATGTCGATCGACTTCCGCGTACTGCCCGGCCATGCGCTGGTGGGCCTGCTGTAGCAGGCGCACCGGCAACGAAAAGGCCGCCCTTCGGGGGATATGGCGGGGATCTGAAACCCGACAGGGCCGCATTCCCGGCATGCGCCGAGTGCTTCAGCCGTTGTAGAGCTGTTGCGAAGGACCGGTAGCGGCCGCGTGGAAGAAGTTCCTTCAGGGCGCCTTGTTGGCCAGCGATTCCAGCAGGTCGGCGGAAGGCACGAAGAACAGGCTGCCCGTCACTGCCTTGCTGTAGTCCAGCAGGCGATCATAGTTGCCGGCTGGGCGACCTATGAACATGTTTTCCAGCATTTCCTCGACCGGCGCCGGGGAGCGGGCATAGCCGATGAAGTAGGTGCCGAACTCTCCCGCTCCGGGGCGGCCGAACGGCATGTTGTCGCGGAGGATCTTCACCTCCTGGCCGTTCTTCTCCAGGGTGGTCAGGGAACTGTGCGAGCAGCTGGGCTTCACGTCATCTCCCAGTTCGATGTCGGCCAGTTTGGTGCGACCGATGATACGTTCCTGAGCTTCGGTAGAGAGCTGGTTCCAGCCTGCCATGTCATGCAGGTATTTCTGCACCAGGACGTAGCTGCCGCCGGCGAAGTCCGCATCCTCGTCGCCGACGAGGGTGAAGTGCGGGATGTCCCGGCCTTCCGGATTCTCGGTGCCGTCCACGAAACCGATGATGCTGCGCATGTCGAAGTAGCGAAAACCCTGGACTTCATCGACCACCGTGACGGCGTCGCCCAGGCGCGCGACCAGTTGTGCCGCGAGTTCGAAGCAGAGGTCCATGTGCTCGGCGCGGATGTGCAGCAGCAGGTCACCGGGGGTGGACACGGCGACACGCTCCCCCGTACCCATCTCGCGGAAAGCGTGCAGGGAGGCCGGCCGCGGAGCGCCGAAGAGTGCGTCCCAAGCCGCTGAACCAAAGCCTACTACGCAGGACAGATTGCCCGTCGGCACACGCTTGCCGACTGAGCGCACCAGCGCAGCAACGTCCTCGCAGAGCGAGCGCACAGTGCTCCAGTCCTTTCCCGGCGCCAGGGTGGCGACCAGGATGATCGCGCTGCGGGTAATCGGACTGTCGACTGCCTGGGGGAGGGGGGATTCGTTGAGCATAGGTTCCATGCGCCGCTATCGAAATGGGGAAGGATGAGGTTATCAAAGCAGGCCGCTAGTCACGCTGACAATTCTGGCTGCTCTAGACCAAGGACCCGCCGTTGTCAGCTGTCGGCCCAGGTTGTGTAAAAGCGTGGCCAGCCCCCTTGCCATGTTTCCGGCGGGATTCATCGTGGGGGGCACTCCATGAAGGGTTTCATCCACGGCGAGCATCGAGGCCAAGCCACGCTACGGCCCGAGAGCCTGGATGATTAGGTCGCGGACACCAACCCTGATCGAGTCGTCGATGTGTTCGGCCCCGGCAGGCTGGGCTTCGACGGTATCGTCCCGGCAGAAACGGGTTGCTCCGCTTACCATCCCTGCGTTTTGCTGAGGCTCCATATCTACGGCTACCTCAATCGCATCCCATCCAGTCGCCGGCTTGAGCGTGAGGCTCAGCGCAACGTCGAATGGATGTGGCTGACCGGGCGTCTGGCACCGGACTTCAAGACCATCGCCCATTTTCGCAAGGCCATCCCCGGCGTCTGCCGGCAGTTCGTGGTGCTGTGTCAGCAACCGTGACCGCAATTCACCCGTACCAAGCTGAAACCTCGGATGGAGGAGACCGAGTCGAGCATTATCTGAGTCAGCCCCTACGGGCGCGCAGCGTCTGCGCCTGGCCCAGGCGGTACTGGTTGTCGCCGCTGCGCTTGGCCTCGTACATCGCCAGATCGGCAACATGGATTAGCTGGTCGCGGGTCTGCGCGTGGTCGGGGAAGAGGGCGATACCCAGGCTGACTCCGACCCGCTGCAGCGTGTCGCCCAGGCGGATTGGTGCGTCCAGCGGTAGCAGCAACCTCTCCGCGATCACCCGGGCCTCGTCCTCAGGGGCGCGCTCGGCCGATAGTCCTTCCAGCAGGGTGACGAACTCGTCGCCACCCAGGCGCGCCACGCTGTCCGAGTTGCGCAGTGCATCGTGCAGGCGGGTCGCGGTGGTCCGCAGCACCTGGTCGCCCGCCGCATGGCCAAAGCTGTCGTTGATCGCCTTGAAACCGTTGAGGTCGATGAACACCAGTGCAATACGGCTGTGGTTGCGCCGGGCCAAAGCCAGGGCGCTTTCCAGGCGTTCCTCGAACACCAGGCGGTTGGGCAGGCCGGTCAGCGGGTCATGGTGGGCCAGTCGGTGCAACTGGTTGGCCCAGGCTTTCTCCTCGGTGATATCGCGCACCACGCCCATCATCTTGATGGGCGTGCCACGTTCGTCCTTGACCACGTTGCCGGTCTCGCGCAGCCAGTGCAGCGTGCCGTCCGGCCAGACCACCCGATACTCTTCGTCGTGGTTCTCGCCGGTTTCGATGCAGCGCAATTCGCCGGCGCGCACACGGGCGCGATCGTCCGGGTGAACCGCGTTGCAGAACAGCTCGTAGCTCGGTGTCACTTCGTCGACCGAATAGCCGAACATGCCGTAGATGGCGTCGGACCAGTACAGATGGCTGGTGTCGATGTCCCAGTCCCAGGTACCGATGCGGGCGAAATACTGGCTGCGCTGGAAGCGCTCGGCCTCGACCAGGATCGGACGGATCAGCAGCCATTGCGTGGCATTGGCCGCGCCGTGCTGGCTGATGTGTATCGCGCGCGGCTGGCCATCATCGCCCGTGACCTGCACCGGGCCGGCTGACGCGGCCAACTGCGGCAGACGTTCTCGCAGGCGTAGGCCCCGCAGCGGCGTGCCGGTACAGCCGAGCAGTTCGGCCGCGGCCGGGTTGTGCCAGCTCACCCGACCATCACGGTCCAGTTGCAACACGCCCACGTCCAACTCCGCCAGCAGGGCACAATGCTGCTGGCGCTGGCGGTGCAACGCCCGCAGCAGAGCCAGGCTGGACAGAGTGGCGAGCAGGGCGACGCACAGGGCGATCATCGGGCAGCGACCGATCCATGAGGCTGGGCGATGCCTGCATTATGCCTATCTACGGGTGGCAGTTCGCCTACAAACTCTATCCATCCTGTTATTCGCCGCTTGGCACGGAGCGTCCAACCGCAGGGGATGCGACAGCCGGCCGAGACTGACGCTCGTGGCGGGCGCCCGTCTAGCCCGGCGCGCCACGCCACGTCATCTCATGGGCGGGTTTGTCGAGCTGCGACCAGGCCTTCTCGATCTCTTTCCTCTGCGCTTCGGAAAAGCGTTCAGGCAGGAACAGGCGGCGTTTTTCGTCCGAGGTCAGGGGCACGATTTCCGGGAGCAGCTGAAGTGGAATGCTCTGGGCGTCTCGCCTGGCGGACTGCGCTTCCACCACCTGCGTTTTGGGGGCGGCGCCGCTGGATGCCACTGTGCCCGAGCCGGCTTTGCATTGCCTTGAGGGCTTCCCGAAATCCTCTCGTACGCTCTATCGCGCCATGTCCGACGTTTTCGTCACGAGTCGGAGGGCAGTCGATTCCTATGTATTTGTAGGATTTATGTAGTGGCCAATTGGAATCGGCTACCTGAATGGCTATCATCCAGATCCTTTCGGAGGATCCAGCCGTTGTTCCGATCAGTTGCCGACACCAGTGGTGGTACCCGTCACGCCTACCGTGCGCGCATGCGCCTGGCCGGGGCGTTCCTGCTGCTGTCCGTGATCGTCTGCCTGTTCGTCCTGTTCTTCCCCGACGACCACGATCGCGCCGGTTGGCTCGCCACCCTGGGCGCCGCGTTGGCCGTCGGCTCGTTGCTGGCCCATGAGCAACTGCGCCGGGCCATCTCGACGTTGCTCCCCGAGCTTTCCGCCAGGCGCCTGGCGAAGCTCAACCGTTGGCGCCGCCTCACCCTGGCCGCGGCGGTCGCGGGGATGCTCTGCTGGGCTGTCTTCGGACTCGCCTGACGCCTTTCGTCTGAATGAAAAAAGCCCCGGCCGATGCCGGGGCTTTTTACGTTCTGCACGTTCTGCACGTTCTGCGCCTAATGCGCCACCCGCGCGTACAACCCTGCGGCCTGCTGCATGCGGCTGATGTATTGCGCCACCTCGCGCTCTGCATCGAAGCGGGTGAAGAAGGGGCCTTCGAGCGTGCCTTCGCGGGTGGAAAAGAAGTACTGACCGTTGACCGAGCTGATGCGGTCGCTCCGGTAGTGGGTGCCCGGCGCACTGTCGTTGTCCCTTTGACCGAACATCAGGATACCTCCCACACAATGGGGTTAATGATTTCAGTATAGGCGGCGGCGCCTTCGGTGTAGCGCAGGCGATGAACGGCAGGTGGCACGGAGGATGGGAGCTATGCTGAAGGGCCCGGGCAGCCGGGCTGGAAGTGGCCCGGATTGCGGTTTCTATAATTTTAGTTATAAGAAAATCGAAATTTATTCTTTTTAATGAATTTCGCCCTTGTGCATAGTGAGCCCACAACGAACCAGGAGCCTTACCCATGAGTCTGCGTCTCGGCGACATCGCCCCCGACTTCGAACAGGAATCCAGTGAAGGTCGCATCCGCTTCCATGAGTGGCTCGGCAACAGCTGGGGCATCCTCTTCTCGCACCCGGCGGACTTCACCCCGGTGTGCACCACCGAGCTGGGCCTGACCGCCAAGCTCAAGGACGAATTCGCCAAGCGCGGGGTCAAGGCCATCGCGCTCTCGGTGGACCCGGTGGACTCCCACGTGAAGTGGATCGACGACATCAACGAGACCCAGAACACGGTCGTCAACTTCCCGATCATCGCCGACGCCGACCGCAAGGTTTCCGAGCTCTACGACCTGATCCACCCGAACGCCAACGACACCCTGACGGTGCGTTCGCTGTTCGTCATCGACCCGAACAAGAAGGTGCGCCTGACCATCACCTATCCGGCCAGTACCGGGCGCAACTTCAACGAAATCCTGCGGGTGGTGGATTCGCTGCAACTCACCGACAACCACAAGGTCGCCACGCCGGGCAACTGGCAGGACGGCGACGACGTGGTGATCGTGCCCTCGCTGAAGGACGAGGAGGAAATCCGCCAGCGCTTCCCCAAAGGCTACAAGGCGATCAAGCCTTACCTGCGCCTGACCCCGCAGCCGAACCGCTGAGTCTTTCGCGGCCGCGTCGCGCGGCCGCCCGTTTTGCACACCACGAGTAGGGTTTTTGGCCGGTTCGCCGGCCACCTTTTTTTCCAGTCCCGCGCAGCGCCCGCCGCGCTTTGTTTTCCGTTCTGACTTGCCCGCCAACGGGGAGAAGACGTCAGCCACGCCGCCAAGGAGATCGACCATGGGTCCGTCCACCTGGCGCCGCAGCCTGACCGCCGCTCTCCTGGCGTGTCTGCCGCTCGGTGCCTTCAGTTCCGCCGCTCACGCCGAAACCCCCAGGGAAGTCCGCCTGGACTACGCCTACTACGCGCCCACCAGCCTGGTGCTCAAGCACTTCGGCTGGCTGGAGGAAGCGCTCAAGCCCCAGGGCACTGAGGTGCGCTGGGTGTTCAGCCAGGGCAGCAACCGCTCGCTGGAATACCTCAACGCCGGCAGCACCGATTTCGCCTCGACCGCCGGCCTGGCCGCCGTGCTCAGCCGCGCCAACGGCAGCCCGCTGAAGACCGTGTACATCGCCTCGCGCCCGGAGTGGACCGCGCTGGTGGTGGCCAAGGACTCGCCGATCAAGTCCCTCGCTGACCTCAAGGGTCGCAAGGTCGCCGCCACCAAGGGCACCGACCCCTACCTGTTCCTGCTGCGCAGCCTGCAGAGCGTCGGCCTGGGCAAGGGCGACGTGGAGATCGTCCACCTGCAGCACCCCGATGGCCGCACCGCCCTGGAGCGCGGCCAGGTGGACGCCTGGGCCGGGCTCGACCCGCACATGGCCGCCAGCGAACTGCAGGCCGGCTCGCGGCTGCTGTACCGCAACGTCAATTTCAACAGCTATGGCGTGCTCAGCGTCACCGAGCGCTTCGCTCGCGAGCAGCCGCAGCTGATCAAGCAGGTGATCGGCGCCTATGAGCGCGCCCGCCACTGGGCCGTCGAACACCCCGAAGAGACCGCCAAGCTGCTGGCCGAGGAAGCCAAGCTGCCGCTGGAAGTCGCCAAGCTGCAGCTCTCGCGCACCGACTTCAGCCAGCCGCTGCCTGGCGCCGAGCAGATCGCCGCGCTCAAGGCCGCCGCGCCGATCCTGGTGGATGAGCAACTGGTGCGCCCGGGTACCGATGTGAACCGGGTGGTCGAGCAACTGATCGACCCGCAGCTGGCCGGCGAGGTGATCGGCAAGCAGCCCCTGGCGCAGTCGGGGAACTGAGCCCATGGCCGTGCAGAGCCTGAGCCTCGGCCGCCGCGTGGCGCGCCTGTCCCTGCGCTTGCGGGCCCCGCGCTGGCGGGCCTGGGTGCTGCCCCTGCTGCTGTGCGCCGGCCTCGAGCTGGCGGTGCGGGTCGGCTGGCTGGCGGAGAACCAGATGCCGGCGCCGAGCACGGTCGCGCTGACCCTCTGGCAACTGGCCCACGGGGAGCTCTGGCAGCACATCGGCGCGAGCCTGGCGCGGGTCGCCAGCGGCTTCGCCATCGGTTCCTTCGCGGCGCTGCTGATCGGCACCTGGGTCGGCCTCAGCCGTCGCGCGGAGGCCTACCTGGAACCGAGCTGCCAGGCCCTGCGAGCCATTCCCAGCCTGGCCTGGGTGCCCTTGCTGCTGCTCTGGCTGGGCATCGACGAAACCCCCAAGGTGGTGCTGATCGCCCTGGGCGCCTTCTTCCCGGTGTACCTGGCGCTGGTCGCCGGCGTGCGCGGGGTGGATCGCAAGTGGGTGGAACTGGGGCGGCTGTATCACCTGTCCAGTTTCACCCTGGCGCGACGCATTCTCCTGCCGGCGGCGCTGCCGAGCCTGTTCACCGGGCTGCGCGGTGCGCTCAGCCTGAGCTGGATGTTCCTTGTCGCCGCCGAGCTGATCGCCGCCACCCGTGGCCTCGGCTACCTGCTCAGCGACGGCCGCGAGACCTCGCGGCCGGACATCGTGATCGCCGCCATCCTGGTCCTGGCCGTGCTCGGCAAGCTCAGCGACGGCCTGCTCAAGGCCGTCGAGCGACGCGCCCTGGCCTGGCGCGACAGTTTCGACGGCCTGGAGGACAAGGCATGAGCGCGTTGCTGGAATTGCGCGGCATCCGCAAGAGTTTCAATGGCGCGCGGGTGCTGGATGAGATCGACCTGGCCCTGGCGCCGGGCGAGGTGGTCAGCCTGCTCGGCCCCAGCGGCTGCGGCAAGAGCACCCTGCTTCGGATCGCCGCCGGCCTCGACCAGGACTTCGCCGGGCGCCTTGAGCGCAATCCGCTGCTGGGCTTCGGCCCGGACGGCGAGAGTGGCCGTGGCGGCGGCATCGGCGTGGTGTTCCAGGAGCCGCGCCTGCTGCCCTGGCTGACGGTGGCGCAGAACGTCGGCTTCGCCGACGGCTGGCTGGCCGACGGCCAGCGCATCGCCCGGCTGCTGCGTGACGTGGGCCTGGAAGGCAAGGGCGGCCTGCTGCCCAAGCAACTGTCCGGCGGCATGGCGCAGCGCGCGGCCATCGCCCGCGGGCTCTACGGGCGGCCGCAGGTGCTGCTGCTGGACGAGCCGTTCAGCGCGGTGGACGCCTTCACCCGCCTGCGCCTGCAGGACCTGATCCAGGACCTGGCGCAGGAGTACGACATCAGCATCCTGCTGGTCACCCACGACCTTGACGAAGCCTTCTACCTGGGCGATCGCGTGCTGCTCCTGGGCGGTACGCCGAGCCGCGTGCGCCGTGAATTCCCGGTGCCGCTGGAGCGCCCGCGCGACCGCCGCGCGGTGGAGCTGGCCTACCTGCGCGGCGAAGCGCTGACCGAGCTGCAGCTTTCCCACGTCATCTGATTCGGCATTTGGCTTCGCCGCAGGAGCGAGCTGGCTCGCGAACGCACTCCACTCCGTCACTCCCGCGAACGCGGGAGCCCAGAGGCTCTGGATCTCTGCATTCGCGGAGACGACAAGGGAAGGGGTAGGTATGCGAGTTTATGATTTAAGTTATAAGCAAATGAATAAATAACATTTATTGGAATATAAAAAGCCCTGTTAAGGTCTATGCACGTTGGTTAGCGAGCCGGCCGAAAGCCGGCTCTTTCAGTTATAAGGAAGCGTGCAATGTATGTGGTGACCCTCGCCGGCAGTCCCAGCCAGCGCTCCCGCTCCGCGGTCCTGCTGGACATCGCCCGCCAGTGGCTGCACGAACGCGGCGTCGAGGTGCGCTCCTACCAGATTCGCGATTTCGCCGCCGAGGACCTGTTGCATGCCCGCTTCGACAGCCCCCAGGTGCTGGAGCTGCTGGAACAGGTGGCGCGGGCCGACGGCCTGGTGATCGCCACCCCGGTCTACAAGGCCTCGATCGCCGGCGCCCTCAAGGTGCTGCTCGACCTGCTGCCCGAACGCGCCCTCAGCCACAAGGTGGTGCTGCCCCTGGCCACCGGCGGCAGCAGCGCGCACATGCTCGCCGTGGACTACGCGCTCAAGCCGGTGCTGGCCGCGCTCAAGGCCCAGGAGATGCTGCAGGGCGTGTTCGCCGAGGATTCGCAGATCGCCTACGCCAGCGCCGAGCACCCCGCGCAGCTGGCGCCGCTGCTGGAACAGCGCCTGCTGGAGTCCCTCGAACAGTTCCATGGCGCCCTGGCCCGCAGGCCGCGGCCGATCGACCCGAACCTGCTCAACGAGCGCTTGCTGAAGGCGCGCTGGAGCATCTGACGCGAACCCGACGGCCGCGCCCGCAAGCCCCGACACGGCAGCGGGTGGCGCCGCGACACAACACGAATCCAGGCCCTCAGCATCCCGCCAACGGGAGCGCAGGTCCGGCAAGCACATGACGACAAGGACAAAGGAGCAAGCACATGCGTAGCCTGACTTTGCGTGGTGGATTGGCGGCCCTGCTGATCGCGACCCTGGCCCACGGCGCCCAAGCCGAAGAACAACCCGGTACCCTGCGTATCGGCTACCAGAAATACGGCACCCTGGTGCTGCTCAAGGCCCGCGGCACGCTGGAGAAGCGCCTGGCCGAGCAGGGCATCAAGGTGCAGTGGACCGAGTTCCCCGGCGGCCCGCAGCTGCTCGAAGGGCTGAACGTCGGCAGCATCGATTTCGGCGTTACCGGCGAGACCCCGCCGGTGTTCGCCCAGGCCGCTGGCGCCGACCTGGTCTACGTGGCCAGCGAGCCGCCGGCGCCGACCAGCGAGGCGATCCTGCTGCCCAAGGATTCCCCGATCAAGTCGGTGGCCGAGCTCAAGGGCAAGAAGGTCGCCCTGAACAAGGGCTCCAACGTGCACTACCTGCTGGTGCGCGCGCTGGAAGAGAACGGCCTGAAGTACAGCGACATCCAGCCGGTGTACCTGCCGCCGGCCGACGCCCGCGCCGCCTTCGAGCGTGGCATCGTCGACGCCTGGGTGATCTGGGACCCGTACCAGGCCGCCGCCGAGAAGCAGCTGCAGGCGCGCACCCTGGTCGACGCCACCGGCCTCGCCGACAACCACCAGTTCTACCTGGCCACCCGCGGCTACGCCAAGCAGCACCCGCAGGTGCTGACCACCCTGGTCGACGAGGTTCGCCAGGTTGGCGAATGGTCCAAGGCCAACCCGCAGCAGGTCACCGAGCAGGTCGCGCCGCTGCTCGGCCTGCCCGCCGACATCACCCTGCAGGCGGTCAAGCGCCAGGGCTACGGCGCGCAGTTCATCACCCCCGAGGTGGCGGCCAAGCAACAGAAGATCGCCGACACCTTCACCCAGCTGAAGCTGATCCCCAAGGCCCTGAGCATCAAGGACGTGGTCTGGACTCCGCCTGCGGACAGCAAGGCCAAGGTGGCCGCCAGCAACTGACGAGCAGGA
>NZ_JARJLT010000358.1 GCF_029335315.1 Pseudomonas citronellolis | reverse complement strand
GAGCAGGCTGCGCAGCATCCAGGCGGTCTTCTCGTGAACCTGCATGCGCTGGGTCAGCAGGTCGGCGGTGGGTTCGTCGGCGACCTTGTCGGCCAGCGGGAAGATGCTGCGCGCGGTGCGCACCACGGCTTCCTGGCCCTGGACCAGCAGGCGGATCATTTCTTCGGCGTCGGGCACGTCCTGCTCTTCCTTTATAGAGGACAGGTGGGCGTAGGCCGCGTAGGTGCCCGGCGCGGGGAAGCCGAGGGCGCGGATGCGCTCGGCGATGCTGTCCACCGCCAGGGCGAGTTCGGTGTACTGCCCTTCGAACATCAGGTGCAGGGTGTTGAACATCGGCCCGGTGACGTTCCAGTGGAAGTTGTGGGTCTTCAGGTAGAGGGTGTAGGTGTCGGCCAGCAGGCGCGAGAGACCCTCGGCGATGGCGGCGCGGTCCTGTTCGGCGATGCCGATGTCGATTTCCATGGCGTCTTCCTCGTGTGAAAGGTCCTGGCCAGGCTAGCACGGGGGCGGTCGCGATCCTTTTGGTTTGAGTCAAAGCATCCGATAGCTATTCTCTATCCGGAGGCGCGCCTTCGCACGGCGCCGGGGCGGCTGCAAGTCATGGTTTTTTCAGGCTATAATCCGCGCCTTTGCCGCGGGATGCGGGCTCGCGGCCACGACATAGCAGCCAAGGTGTCCCGATGCCGATTTACGAATACCAGTGCCAGTCCTGCGCGCATCAGCTGGAGACCATCCAGAAGTTCAGCGATGCGCCGTTGGTCGATTGTCCGGCCTGCAAGGCTCCCGAATTGAAGAAGATGTTGTCGGCGCCAGGCTTCCGTCTGGGCGGCGGCGGTTGGTACGAGACCGACTTCAAGACCGGAGCGAAGAAGAATCTGGCTTCCGGCGATGCCCCCGCGGCCTGTCCGGCCACCGGTTGCGGTGGCGGCGGCTGTTCCGCCAGCGAATGAGCGGTTCCACAGAATCCAAGACTTGCGAGAAGCGAAACACACCATGATGCGCAGCCACTATTGCGGCCAATTGAACGAAAGCCTGGACGGCCAGGTAGTCACTCTCTGCGGTTGGGTACACCGTCGCCGCGACCACGGCGGGGTGATCTTCCTCGACGTGCGTGATCGTGAAGGTCTGGCCCAGGTGGTATTCGACCCGGATCGCGTCGAGACCTTCGCCAAGGCCGACCGCGTGCGCAGCGAGTACGTGGTGAAGATCACCGGCAAGGTACGCATGCGTCCGGAAGGCGCACGCAACGCCAACATGGCTTCCGGCGCGATCGAAGTGCTGGGCTATGAGCTGGAAGTGCTGAACCAGGCTGAGACCCCGCCGTTCCCGCTGGACGAATATTCCGACGTTGGCGAGGAAACCCGCCTGCGCTACCGCTTCATCGACCTGCGTCGTCCGGAAATGGCCGCCAAGCTGAAGCTGCGCGCGCGCATCACCAGCAGCATCCGCCGCTACCTCGACGAGAACGGCTTCCTCGACGTCGAGACCCCGATCCTCGGTCGTCCGACCCCGGAAGGCGCGCGCGACTACCTGGTGCCCAGCCGCACCTACCCGGGCCACTTCTTCGCCCTGCCGCAGTCGCCGCAGCTGTTCAAGCAGCTGCTGATGGTCGCCGGCTTCGACCGCTACTACCAGATCGCCAAGTGCTTCCGCGACGAAGACCTGCGCGCCGACCGCCAGCCGGAATTCACCCAGATCGACATCGAGACCAGCTTCCTCGATGAAGACGACATCATCGCCATCACCGAGAAGATGGTGCGCCAGCTGTTCAAGGAAGTGCTGAACGTCGAGTTCGACGAGTTCCCGCACATGCCCTTCGAAGAAGCCATGCGCCGCTACGGTTCGGACAAGCCGGACCTGCGCATCCCGCTGGAACTGGTCGACGTCGCCGATCAGCTGAAGGATGTCGAGTTCAAGGTCTTCTCCGGCCCGGCCAACGATCCCAAGGGCCGCGTCGCCGCCCTGCGCGTTCCGGGCGGGGCGAGCATGCCGCGCAAGCAGATCGACGACTACACCAAGTTCGTCGGCATCTACGGCGCCAAGGGCCTGGCCTACATCAAGGTCAACGAACGCGCCAAGGGCGTGGAAGGCCTGCAGTCGCCGATCGTCAAGAACATCGCCGAGCCGAACCTGAACGTGATCCTCGATCGCGTCGGTGCGGTCGATGGCGACATCGTGTTCTTCGGCGCCGACAAGGCCAAGGTCGTCTGCGACGCCCTGGGCGCGCTGCGCATCAAGGTTGGCCATGACCTCAACCTGCTCACCAAGGAGTGGGCGCCGATGTGGGTCGTGGACTTCCCGATGTTCGAAGAGAACGACGACGGCAGCCTGACCTCGCTGCACCACCCGTTCACCGCGCCCAAGTGCACCCCGGAAGAGCTGGAGGCCAACCCGGCCGACAAGCTGTCCCGCGCCTACGACATGGTGCTCAACGGCACCGAGCTGGGTGGCGGTTCCATCCGTATCCACGACAAGGCCATGCAGCAGGCGGTATTCCGCGTGCTGGGCATCGACGATGCCGAGCAGGAAGAGAAATTCGGCTTCCTGCTGGACGCCCTGAAGTACGGCGCGCCGCCGCACGGTGGCCTGGCCTTCGGCCTGGACCGCCTGGTGATGCTGATGACCGGCGCGGCCTCCATCCGCGAAGTCATCGCCTTCCCGAAAACCCAGAGTGCCGGCGATGTCATGACCCAGGCCCCGGGCACCGTGGACGGCAAGGCCCTGCGCGAGCTGCACATCCGCCTGCGCGAGCAGCAGAAGGCCGCCGAGTAAACCGATTCAATCCGCGGCGGTGTCCCGAGGGGCGCCGCGCGCTGCACACGTGATACGGAGTGAGTTATGGCTGGTCATTCCAAATGGGCCAACATCAAGCACCGCAAGGAACGTCAGGACGCCAAGAAGGGCAAGATCTTCACCAAGCTGATCCGCGAACTCACGGTCGCGGCCAAGCAGGGTGGCGGTAACCCGGCGGACAACCCGCGTCTGCGCCTGGCCGTGGACAAGGCGCTGACCGCGAACATGACCCGCGACACCATCGACCGCGCCATCGCGCGTGGCGTGGGCTCGAACGACGCGGACAACATGGAGGAACTGACCTACGAAGGTTACGCGCCGAGCGGCGTGGCGATCATCGTCGAGGCCATGACCGATAACCGCAACCGCACCGCGGCGGAAGTGCGCCATGCGTTCAGCAAGTGCGGCGGCAACCTCGGCACCGACGGTTCGGTGGCCTACATGTTCGACCGCAAGGGGCAGATCAGCTTCGCCCCCGGCGTCAGCGAGGAAGCCCTGATGGACGCGGCCCTGGAGGCCGGCGCCGATGACGTGGTGACCAACGACGACGGCTCCATCGACGTCTTCACCAGCTTCGCCGACTTCATCTCGGTCAACGAGGCGCTGATCGCCGCCGGCTTCAAGGGCGACGACGCGGAGATCTCGATGATCCCCTCGACCACCGCTACCCTGGACCTGGAGACGGCGCAGAAGGTACTCAAGCTGATCGACATGCTCGAGGACCTGGATGACGTGCAGAACGTCTACTCCAACGCTGAAATCCCCGACGAGGTAATGGCGCAGATTGGCTGACGCCTGCACCGACGAGGGCAACGGGCCGGAAGTGGGAGCCGTCGGATTCGACCGCTCCGGCTTCCGGCTTTTGGTTTGCGCCCTATGACCCTGATCCTAGGCATCGACCCCGGCTCGCGCATCACCGGCTTCGGCGTGGTGAGGGATACCGGCCGCGGCTGCGAATACGTGGCCTCGGGCTGTATCCGCACTGGCAACGGCGTGCTCCATGAGCGCCTGCAGATCGTCTTCCGTGGCGTGCGCGAAGTGATCCAGACCTACCACCCGACCATGATGGGCATCGAGCAGGTGTTCATGGCCCGCAACGCCGACTCCGCGCTCAAGCTCGGCCAGGCGCGCGGTGCGGCCATAGTGGCGGCGGCGGAAGAGGGGCTGGAGATCGCCGAGTACACCGCCAGCCAGGTCAAGCAGGCCATCGCCGGTACCGGCGGGGCGGACAAGCAGCAGGTGCAGTTGATGGTCATGCATCTGCTGAAGCTGACCCAGAAGCCGCAGATCGACGCTTCCGACGCCCTGGCCATCGCCCTGTGCCACGCCCACACCCGGCAGAGCCTGGTGCCCCACGGCCTGGCCACGGCGCGCCGGCGTGGCGGGCGCCTGCGCCTGTAATCGACAACTGCAAGGACCCTGAGCCGTGATTGGACGCCTGCGTGGCACCCTGGCGGAGAAACAGCCGCCGCACCTGATCCTCGACGTCAACGGCATCGGCTATGAGCTGGAAGTGCCGATGACCACCCTGTACCGCCTACCGGCCCTTGGCGAGCCGGTGACCCTGCACACCCACCTGGTGGTGCGCGAGGACGCCCACCTGCTCTACGGTTTCGCCGAGAAGCGCGAGCGCGAGCTGTTCCGCGAGCTTATCCGCCTGAACGGCGTCGGCCCCAAGCTGGCCCTGGCCCTCATGTCGGGACTGGAGGTCGATGAGCTGGTGCGCTGCGTGCAGGCGCAGGATACTTCCACCCTGGTGAAGATCCCCGGGGTCGGCAAGAAGACCGCCGAGCGCCTGCTGGTGGAGCTCAAGGACCGCTTCAAGGCCTGGGAGAACATGCCGGCGATCGCCACCCTGGTCACGGAACCGAAACGGGTGGCAACAGTCTCAAGCGCCGAGGCGGACGCCGTCAGCGCGCTGATCGCGCTAGGCTTCAAGCCGCAGGAGGCGAGCCGCGCCGTGGCCGCCGTGGAGGAAAAAGGTTTGTCCAGCGAAGAACTCATCCGCCGCTCGCTCAAGGGCATGGTCTAGGTAGCCGCGCATGATCGAGACCGATCGCCTGATCTCGGCCGCCACCGGCGGCCCTCGCGAGCGCGAGGAGCAGCTGGACCGCGCCATCCGCCCGCTGAGCCTGTCCGACTACATCGGCCAGCCGAGCGTGCGCGAGCAGATGGAACTGTTCATCAGCGCCGCCCGTGGCCGCAAGGAGGCCCTGGACCACACGCTGATCTTCGGCCCGCCGGGCCTGGGCAAGACCACCCTGGCGAACATCATCGCCCAGGAGATGGGCGTGGCCATCAAGAGCACCTCCGGCCCGGTACTGGAGCGCCCCGGCGACCTCGCCGCGCTGCTGACCAACCTCGAGCCGGGCGACGTGCTCTTCGTCGACGAGATCCACCGGCTCTCGCCCATAGTCGAGGAAGTGCTGTACCCGGCGATGGAAGACTTCCAGCTCGACATCATGATCGGCGAAGGGCCGGCGGCGCGCTCGATCAAGCTCGACCTGCCGCCCTTCACCCTGGTCGGCGCCACCACCCGCGCGGGCATGCTGACCAACCCGCTGCGCGATCGCTTCGGCATCGTCCAGCGCCTGGAGTTCTACAGCGTCGATGACCTGGCGACCATCGTCGCCCGCTCGGCCGGCATCCTCGGCCTGGACATGGCCCCGGCCGGCGCCTACGAAGTCGCCCGCCGCGCCCGTGGCACGCCGCGTATCGCCAACCGCCTGCTGCGTCGCGTGCGCGATTTCGCCGAGGTGCGCGGTGACGGCAGCATCAGCAGCGAGGTGGCGGACAAGGCGCTGAACCTGCTGGATGTCGACGAACGTGGCTTCGACCACCAGGACCGACGTCTACTGTTGACCATGATCGACAAGTTCGACGGCGGGCCGGTCGGCCTGGACAACATCGCCGCGGCCATCGGCGAAGAAAAACACACGATCGAGGACGTGCTGGAGCCCTATTTGATCCAGCAAGGCTATATCATGCGCACGCCGCGGGGACGGGTGGTCACCCGGCATGCATACCTGCATTTCGGCCTGAAGTTGCCGAAGCGGATGGGTGAGGGGGCGATCACGGATCTTTTCTCCCCTGAAGATGGTAATTAATTGCATTTGTGGCTGATTGCCGATTGGCAAAGCCCGAACTTGGTTCTAGAGTATGCGCGCGCAACACGGGGGTCAGCCGTTCGAACATCGGTTCCGGGTCTATTACGAGGACACCGATGCGGGCGGCATCGTCTATTACGTCAACTACCTCAAGTTCATGGAGCGGGCTCGCACCGAGCGGCTGCGGGCTCTGGGCTTCGCCCAATCGCAGCTGGTGGGTGAGAACCTGCTTTTCGTCGTTCATTCGGCCGAGGCGCGCTACCACGCGCCGGCCCGGCTGGACGACGAGCTGATCGTCAGCGCCGAGATCGAGGAGTTGAACCGCGCGAGCCTGCGTTTCCGTCAACAGGTTCGTCGAGCGTCGGATTCGGTCCTGCTATGCGAGGGTCGTTTCCTGGTGGCGTGCGTGCGGGCAGACAACCTGAAGCCCAGAGCCATCCCCGAAGTGTTGCGTGCGGCATTTGCCGGCACTCCGGACACCCTTTCAGCAGGAGAATAACGTGGAACCGAACGTCGTCGACCATACCTCCATGTGGAGCCTGATCAGCAACGCCAGTCTCGTGGTGCAGCTGGTCATGCTGACCCTGGTGGCCGCCTCGGTCACTTCTTGGATCATGATCTTCCAGCGCAGCAACATGATGCGCTCGGCGAAGAAAGCCCTGGATGGCTTCGAAGAACGCTTCTGGTCGGGCATCGACCTGTCCAAACTGTACCGCCAGGCCGGCAGCAACCCCGACCCGGATTCCGGCGTCGAGCAGATCTTCCGCGCCGGCTTCAAGGAATTCTCGCGCCTGCGCCAACAGCCCGGCGTCGACCCGGACGCGGTGATGGAAGGCGTGGCCCGTTCCATGCGCGTGGCCATCTCCCGTGAGGAAGAGAAGCTGGAAACCAGCCTGCCGTTCCTCGCCACCGTCGGCTCGACCAGCCCGTACATCGGCCTGTTCGGCACCGTCTGGGGCATCATGAACTCCTTCCGCGGCCTGGCCGCCGTGCAACAGGCCACCCTGGCCACCGTCGCCCCCGGTATCGCCGAGGCGCTTATCGCCACCGCGATCGGCCTGTTCGCCGCAATCCCGGCGGTCATCGCCTACAACCGCTTCGCCGCGCGCTCGGAAATGCTGATCGGCCGTTACTACACCTTCGCCGACGAGTTCCAGGCCATCCTGCACCGCAAAGTGCACGCCAGCGACGATTGACCAGAGGGGTAAGCCGACATGGCAAGGGTCCGTCATAAACGCAAGCCGGTCGCGGAAATGAACGTGGTGCCATACATCGACGTGATGCTGGTGCTGCTGGTCATTTTCATGGTGACCGCACCGATGCTGAACCAGGGGGTCAAGGTCGACCTGCCCAAGGTTTCCAGCGAAGTGCTCCCGCAGGACAACGACTCGCGGGTGCTGACCATTTCGATCAAGGCCGACAAGACCTACTACTGGAACATGGGTTCGGAAGTCGACCCGGACCAGGGCAAGGGCAGCCAGACCGCCGTTTCCCTTGACCAGCTGGTGACCGCGGCCACCGCCATCCTGGCGCAGAACAGCAGCCAGGGTAAGAAAGTGCAGGTCTTCGTGCGTGGCGACAAGGCTGTCGACTACGGCTCTGTCATGGCTGTCATGGGCGGCCTGCAGAAGGCCGGCGTAGGAAATGTCGGGCTGATCACCGAGGCGCCCGGAACCTGATATGCACCAACTCGAACGCTCTCCATCGGAAGGCTACTTCTGGCCGGTCGTACTCGCCGTAGCGCTGCACGTCCTCATCTTCGCCATGCTCTTCGTCAGCTGGGCCATGACGCCCGAGCTGCCGCCTGCGCGGCCGATCGTGCAGGCTACGCTCTATCAGCTGAAGTCCAAGAGCCAGGCGACGCAACAGACCAACCAGAAGATCGCCGGGGAGGCGAAGAAGACCTCTGCCAAGCAGTACGAACAGGAACAGCTGGAGCAAAAGAAGGTCGAGCAGGAAGCGATAGCTGCGGCCAAGGCTGCGGAACAAAAGCAGGCCGACGACGCTCGAAAGGCTGCCGAGGCGGAAAAAGCCGCGGACGCTGCCAAGGCCGCCGAGGCGAAGAAGGCCGCCGACGCCGCCAAGAAGGCTGCCGAGGCCAAGGCCGCTGCCGAGAAGCAGCAGGCCGACATCGCCAAGAAGAAAGCCGAAGACGAGGCCAAGAAGCAGGCCGCGGAAGAAGCCAAGAAGGAAGCGGCGGAGGAGGCCAAGAAGAAGGCCGCCGAAGACGCCAAGAAGAAAGCCGAGGAGCAGGCCAAGAAACTCGCCGCCGCGGAGGACGCCAAGAAGAAGGCTGCCGCCGACGCCGCGAAGAAGAAGGCCGCCGCCCAGGCAGCGGCGAAGAAGGCTCAGGAAGACAAGAAGGCCCAGGCCCTGGCCGAACTGCTGTCCGACGACACGCAGCGGCAACAGGCCCTGGCCGACGAGCAGGGCAACGAGGTGGCAGGCAACTTCGACGACCTGATCCGCTCGCGGGTATCCGAGGGCTGGTCGCGACCGCCATCGGCCCGTAACGGCATGAGTGTTACCGTGCAGATCAACATGCTGCCCGATGGCACCATTACCAATGCGACCGTCGCCCGTTCCAGCGGCGACAAGGCGTTCGACAATTCCGCGGTGAACGCCGTGAGGAACGTCGGTCGCATTACTGAAATGCAGGGCCTGAGTCCCAAGGACTTCAATCCCTACCGTTCCTTCAAGATGACCTTCACGCCTGAGGACCTCACGCTGTGATCAAGATTTTCAGAGGATTGCTCATTGCCCTGCTCTGCGTGGCAGGCGTGGCGATGGCAGAAGAGAAGAACATTCTGGTGACCAGCGGCACCGATCGGGCCGTGCCGATCGCCGTGGTGCCGTTCGGCTGGCAGGGCGGCAACGTCCTGCCCGACGACATGGCCAACATCATCGGTAACGACCTGCGCAACTCGGGCTACTTCGAGCCGATTCCGCGGCAGAACATGATCAGCCAGCCGGCCCAGCCGAGCGAAGTGATCTACCGTGACTGGCAGGCCCTGGGCGCCCAGTACGTGCTGATCGGCAGCATCGTTCCCGCCGGCGGTCGCCTGCAGGTGCAGTACGGCCTGTTCAACGTCGCCACCCAGCAGCAGATCGTCACCGGCAGCGTCGGTGGCAGCGTCGAGCAGCTGCGCGACATGTCGCACTTCATCGCCGACCAGGCGTTCGAGAAGCTCACCGGCATCAAGGGCGCCTTCTCCACCCGCCTGCTCTACGTGACCGCGGAGCGCTTCTCGGCGGACAACACCCGCTACACCCTGCAGCGCTCCGACTATGACGGCGCGCGCCCGGTGACCCTGCTGCAGTCGCGCGAGCCGATCCTCTCGCCGCGCTTCTCCCCGGACGGCCGGCGCATCGCCTACGTGTCCTTCGAGCAGAAGCGTCCGCGCATCTTCATGCAGTACGTCGATACCGGCCGCCGCGAGCAGCTGACCAACTTCGAAGGCCTCAACGGCGCCCCGGCGTTCTCCCCGGACGGCAACCGCCTGGCCCTGGTGCTGTCGCGCGACGGCAACCCGGAGATCTACCTGATGGATCTGGGCTCGCGCCAACTGCGCCGCCTGACCAACAACGCGGCGATCGATACCGAACCCTTCTGGGGCAAGGACGGCTCGACCCTGTACTTCACCTCGGATCGTGGCGGCAAGCCGCAGATCTACAAGATGAACGTCAACAGCGGCGCCACCGACCGGGTCAGCTTCATCGGCAACTACAACGCCAACCCGAAACTTTCGGCGGACGAGAAGACCCTGGTGATGGTGCACCGTCAGGACGGTTTCACCAACTTCCAGATCGCCGCGCAGGACCTTCAACGCGGTAATCTCCGGGTACTTTCCAACACTACGCTGGACGATTCGCCCACTGTTGCGCCAAATGGCACGATGCTAATATATGCCACCCGCCAGCAGGACCGGGGCGTGTTGATGCTCGTGAGCATCAACGGACGTGTTCGGTTACCGCTACCCACCGCTCAAGGCGACGTGCGAGAGCCTTCCTGGTCCCCTTACCTGAACTGACGGTTGCCAACTGTTCCAAATTAATACACTGGGGTTCATTAGGAGTTACATGATGGAAATGCTGAAATTCGGCAAATTTGCCGTTATCGCCCTCGCCATGGCCGTAGCCGTTGGTTGCTCGTCCAAGAAAGGCGATGCTACTGGCGAAGGCGCCAATGGCGGCGTTGACCCGAACGCTGGCTACGGCGCCAACAGCGGTGCTGTCGACGGCAGCCTGAGCGACGAAGCCGCTCTGCGCGCTATCACCACCTTCTACTTCGAGTACGACAGCTCCGACCTGAAGCCGGAAGCCATGCGCGCTCTGGACGTACACGCCAAAGACCTCAAAGGCAGCGGCCAGCACGTTGTCCTGGAAGGCCACACCGACGAACGCGGCACCCGTGAGTACAACATGGCTCTGGGCGAGCGTCGCGCCAAGGCCGTTCAGCGCTACCTGGTTCTGCAGGGCGTGTCCCCGGCTCAACTGGAACTGGTTTCCTACGGTAAAGAGCGTCCGGTTGCCACCGGCCACGACGAACAGTCCTGGGCTCAGAACCGTCGCGTTGAGCTGAAGAAGTAAGACCCTATGCGCCTGCGATTTCTGACCTTGATGGTCTGCGGCCTGCCCCTGGTGGCAGCGGCCGCGGTTCCGGTGGTGGATGGTAACGATGGCGGCTACGCCAGCGCGCCGCCCGCGGGTTATGGCACCGCAGGCGCTGATGGTGCTTACGCCGGTGGCGGGGCGGCTTCGGCCGCTCCCGTCTCCGGGCAAGCCCAGCTGTTCATGCAGTTGCAGCAGATGCAGGACGAGATCGCTCGCCTGCGTGGCACCCTCGAAGAGCAGCAGAACCAGATCCAGCAGTTGAAGCAGGAAAGCCTCGAGCGTTATCAGGACCTCGATCGCCGCCTTTCCTCCGCTCCGGCGCCACAGACTTCCTCCACCGACGGCAGCGCCGCCGGTGCGGGCGCAGCGGCCGGTGCCGCCGCCGCCCAGCAGCAACAACCGGCCGCCCAGCCCGCGAGCAACGAGGCGGGTGATCCGGCGAAAGAGAAGCTGTACTACGACGCGGCTTTCGACCTGATCAAGGCCAAGGACTTCGACAAGGCCAGCCAGGCCTTCGGCGCCTTCCTGCGCAAGTACCCGAGCAGCCAGTACGCCGGCAACGCCCAGTACTGGCTGGGCGAGGTGAACCTGGCCAAGGGCGACCTGCAGGGCGCCGGCCAGGCGTTCGCCAAGGTCAGCCAGTCCTACCCGTCCAGCCCCAAGGTGCCCGACTCGCTGTACAAGCTGGCCGACGTCGAGCGCCGCCTGGGCAACAACGACAAGGCTCGCGGCATTCTCCAGCAGGTGGTCGCCCAGTACCCGGGCAGCTCCGCCGCGCAGCTGGCCCAGCGGGACCTGAAGAGCCTCAAGTAAGCCTCTTGTCGTTCATCTGAAAACGCCGTTTCTTCCAGCAGGGGGAAACGGTGTTTTTCATTTCAGCTGGGCATGCTCCTCCTGTAGGA
>NZ_JARJLT010000357.1 GCF_029335315.1 Pseudomonas citronellolis | reverse complement strand
CGCCCTACAGTTTTTCCCTGGTTGGTTCGCCTTAGCTTTCATAAGGGAAGTTCTTACGACCAAGTGACAAGTAGCGCTTTGCTATCGTCCACGAGACTATTCCTACATCGGTTCTCGAACGAGAGTTCAACTTTCATGGACTCCGGCCGATAACCAAACCGTCATATGCCGTTTCGTGGAATCCGCCCGCATGCGCAACAACCAGCCCGTCACCCAGCGTGAACGCACCTACCCCGCCGAACAGCGACTGATTTCCACCACCGACAGCCGTGGCGTGATCACCTACACCAACGACGCCTTCATCAGCATCAGCGGCTTCGAGCGCGACGAACTGGTCGGCTCGCCACACAACCTGGTGCGCCACCCGGACGTGCCGCCGGCGGTGTTCGCCCATATGTGGGAAACGCTGAAGAAAGGCCGGCCGTGGATGGGCATCGTCAAGAACCGCTGCAAGAACGGCGACCACTACTGGGTCAGCGCCTACGTCACGCCGATCTTCGAACGCAACGACATCGTCGGCTACGAGTCGGTGCGCGTGCGCCCCACCGCCGAGCAGGTGGAGCGCGCCCAGGCGCTGTACCAGCGGATCAACGCCGGCAGGTCGGCGGTGCCCAGCCGCGACCGCTGGCTGCCGGTACTGCAGGACTGGCTGCCGTTCATCCTGATCAGCCAGTTGGCCTTCCTCATCGGCACCTGGCTGGATTCGCACTGGGGCTTCCTGCTCGCCGCCGCGCTCGCCGTGCCGCTCGGCCTGGCCGGCCTGAGCTGGCAGCAACGCGGCCTGAAACGCCTGCTGCGGCTGGCCGAGCAGACCACCTCGGACCCGCTGATCGCGCAGATGTACACCGACAGCCGTGGCGCCCAGGCGCGCCTGGAAATGTCCATCCTCAGCCAGGAAGCGCGGCTGAAGACCTGCCTGACCCGCCTGCAGGACACCGCCGAACAGCTCACCGAGCAGGCGCGCCAGGCCGACACCCTGGCCCACCACAGCTCCTCCGGCCTGGAACGCCAGCGGGTGGAGACCGAGCAAGTGGCCACCGCGGTCAACCAGATGGCCGCCACCACCCAGGAAGTGGCGAACAACGTGCAACGCACCGCCGACGCCACCCGCCAGGCCAACGAACTGACCCGTCGCGGGCGCAGCGTCGCCAGCGAGACCCGCGAGGCCATCGAGCGCCTCTCCGCCTCTGTCGGTGAAACCGGCCTGGCGGTCAGCCAGCTGGCCCAGGACAGCAACGAGATCGGCGGCGTGGTCGACGTGATCAAGGGCATCGCCGACCAGACCAACCTGCTGGCGCTCAACGCCGCCATCGAAGCGGCTCGCGCCGGCGAGATGGGCCGCGGCTTCGCCGTGGTGGCCGACGAGGTGCGCTCGCTGGCCCAGCGCACCGCCGAATCCACCGAGCAGATCCACGGCCTGATCGCCAAGCTGCAGCACACCGCCGAAGAAGCCGTGGGCACCATGGAAGTCGGCCGTCGTCAGGCCGACGAAGGTGTCGAGCGCGTGCTGGAGGCCGACCAGGCGCTGTCGGGCATCAGCGACTCGGTGGCCAACATCGCCGACATGGCCAACCAGATCGCCGCGGCGGCCGAAGAGCAGAGCGCGGTGGCCGAGGAGATCAACCGCAACATCGCCACCATCGCCCAGCTCGCCGACCAGACCTCCGACGAGGCCCAGCGCACCGCGCAGCTGAGCGAAGAGCTGACCGGCACCGCGCAGAGCCAGTATTCGCTGGTGGAGCGGTTCAACCGCTGAGACCGAGCGCGCTCTTCGTAGGAGCGCGCCAGGCGTGGGCATGGCGCACGCCTATCGCGGGCGTGGCCCGCTCCTACTTGAAGTCCCATTGCATCTGGGTGGGGATGCTGATGTCGCGCGAGGACTGCACGCACACATCCAGGTACTCGGTGAAGCGCGGCGGCGCCGCGATGCCTTCGTCGAGCAGGCGCTGGTTGTCGAACAGGTAGTTGAGGTCGGCGAAGCCGCTGTACAGGCGCAGCGCGCGTAGCACCAGGCGCGGGTTGGCCTTGCCGATGCGGCTTTCGAAGCTGCCGGCCAGCTCGCGCAGGTCGTCCGGGCTGACCTTGCGGTAGCGCTCGCCCACCGGCTCTTCGCCACGCGCCTCGGCGTAGGCGCGGTCGATCTCGCCGAAGGTGCAGGCCGCGCCGTGGCCGGCCGAGACGTGGTACAGGCTGTGCTCCAGGCGCGGCTTCAGCGCCAACGCGACCAGGGCCTCGGCGCAGTAGTCGGCGGGGATCACGTCGATCCGCTCGTCCAGCGCGCAGGTGAAGCTCTCCAGCGCGAAGCCCATGCGGAACACCCAGAAGATGCTGCCCGAAGCCTGGCAGCCCAGCTCGCTGTGGCCGACCACGATCGACGGCCGCGCCACCACCAGCGGCAGTTGCGGCAGTTCCTCGCGCAGGCGCCGCTCGATCTCCGCCTTGGACGCGGTGTAGTCCACCAGTTGCTCTTCGCTCTGCGGGAATTCCCAGGATTCGCGCACCGGCGATTCGCGCTCGGGGCCGCAGCACATGGCGGTGCCGATGTGGAGGAAACGCTTGAGGTTGCGCGACTGGCTCATCGCGCGGGCGAAGGCGAAGGTGCCCTCGACGTTCACCGGCCAGATGTTCGGGTTCTTCGAGAACGAGGCCACGGCGGCGCAGTTGATCACCTGCTCCACACGCATCAGGCGGGCGCGCTCGACCTGCAGCCAGCGCGTGTCGAGCAGGTCGCCGCAGACGATCTGCGCGGCCTGCAGACCCTCCAGCGCCGCCTCGCTCACGGCGTGCAGGCGCAGGTTGTCGCGCAGGCGCTCCAGGCCCTGCGCGGGCGAGTCGGCGCGCACCAGCAACAGCAGCGCCTGGGCGTGGCCGTCGGCGATCAGGCGGGCGGCGACGGCGCCGCCGAGGAAGCCGGTGGCGCCGGTCAGCAGCAGGCTGTGCGCGGCGCGCGGGGTTGGGGTGGCAATGCGGTCAGCGTATTCGGGGGTCATGGCAGCCTTCGGCCTGTCCTGTGGATGCGGGGCGCCGACTCCGCGAGTCGGCGGCGCGAGGATAGGAAGGGCTGCCTTAAGAGGCGCTTACGGCCGGCCGGGGGCCTTCTGCAAACCGTCGAGGAAACTCGCGATGCGCTGCGCCGCGCTGTCCAGGTGCTGCTCGTGGGTGAGCCCGGAGGCCTTCAGCGGCTTCAGGTCGTGGTCGGCGGCGGCCAGCCAGTGCAGCTGGATCGCCGGTGACAGCGCGTAGTCCGCCACGTGGGCGACATCGCCCAGAGCATCGCGCTCGCCCTGGACGATCAGCGTCGGCGTACGCAGCTCGGCCAGGTGCGCCACCCGAGGCTTCTCCGCCTTGCCGGCGGCGTAGAACGGGTAGCCCAGGCAGACCAGCGCGGCGGCGCCCAGCTCGTCGGCCAGCAGGCTGGCCATGCGCCCGCCCATGGACTTGCCGCCGATCGCCAGCGGGCCTTCGACCTGCGCGCGCAGCTGCGCGTACACCTGCCGCCAGCACTCCAGCAACTGCTTCTGCGGGTTCGGCGGGCGCCTGCGGCCGTCCTCGCGGCGCGCGGCCATGTAGGGGAACTCGAAACGCGCCACGGCCACGCCGCGCGCGGTCAGGCGCTGGGCGATGGCGTCCATGAACGGGCTGTCCATCGGCGCGCCGGCGCCATGGGCCAGCGCCAGGGTCGCCGACAACGCTCCCTGCGGCCGGTTCCACAGTAGCGACAAAGCGCCACAGCCGGGCGCCGTCGCGGTCTCAGGCGGCGATTGATCGGAGTCAATATTCGGTTTCCGGGGTTTATCCATTCTTCGCTCCGCTAGTTGCGTAATTAGTACCTGTCCCTGGGGGAGGGGCGGCGTTCGCCGTAAGGAACCCGCCGGGATGGGCTAGCCCATAACCGTGGATGGAAGCCCATATACCATGAGCACAACCAATCAGACCGCTTATAACTACAAGGTGGTCCGCCAGTTCGCCGTGATGACGGTGGTCTGGGGAATCGTCGGCATGCTGGTCGGCGTCGTCATCGCCGCCCAACTGGTGTGGCCGGAACTCAATCTCGGCCTGCCCTGGACCAGCTTCGGCCGCCTGCGCCCACTGCACACCAACGCGGTGATCTTCGCCTTCGGCGGCTGCGCGCTGTTCGCCACCAGCTACTACGCGGTGCAGCGCACCTGCCAGGTACGGCTGTTCTCCGACACCCTCGCCTCCTTCACCTTCTGGGGCTGGCAACTGGTGATCCTGCTGGCGGCCATCAGCCTGCCGCTGGGCTACACCTCCTCCAAGGAGTACGCCGAGCTGGAATGGCCGATCGACATCCTGATCACCATCGTCTGGGTCTGCTACGGCATCGTGTTCTTCGGCACCCTGATCAAACGCAAGACCCAGCACATCTATGTCGGCAACTGGTTCTTCGGCGCCTTCATCGTCACCGTGGCGCTGCTGCACGTGGTCAACAACCTGGAACTGCCGGTGGGCTTCATGAAGTCCTACTCGCTGTACTCCGGCGCCACCGACGCGATGATCCAGTGGTGGTACGGCCACAACGCCGTGGGCTTCTTCCTCACCGCCGGCTTCCTCGGGATGATGTACTACTTCGTGCCCAAGCAGGCCGAGCGCCCGGTGTATTCCTATCGCCTGTCCATCGTGCACTTCTGGGCGCTGATCGCCGTGTACATCTGGGCCGGCCCGCACCACCTGCACTACACCGCCCTGCCGGACTGGGCGCAATCCCTCGGCATGGTGATGTCGCTGGTGCTGCTGGCGCCGTCCTGGGGCGGCATGATCAACGGCATGATGACCCTCTCCGGGGCCTGGCATAAGCTGCGCAGCGACCCGATCCTGCGCTTCCTGGTGGTGTCCCTGGCGTTCTACGGCATGTCCACCTTCGAAGGCCCGATGATGGCCATCAAGACCGTCAACGCCCTCTCCCACTACACCGACTGGACCATCGGCCACGTCCACGCCGGGGCGCTGGGCTGGGTCGCCATGGTCTCCATCGGCTCGCTGTACCACATGCTGCCGAAGGTCTTCGGGCGCAAGGAAATGTACAGCGTTGGCCTGATCAACACGCACTTCTGGCTCGCCACCATCGGCACCGTGCTGTACATCGCCTCGATGTGGGTCAACGGCATCACCCAGGGCCTGATGTGGCGCGCGGTGAACGCCGACGGCACCCTCACCTACTCCTTCGTCGAAGCCCTCGCCGCCGGCCACCCCGGCTTCGTGGTGCGCATGATCGGCGGCGCGGTGTTCCTCAGCGGCATGCTGATCATGGCCTACAACACCTGGCGCACCATCGCCGCCTCCAAGGCCGAGGAAGCCGACGCGGCTGCCCTGATTCCCGCGGTAGGAGCCCACTGATGAAACACGAAGTACTCGAGAAGAACGTCGGCCTGCTGGCCCTGTGCATGGCGGTGGCGGTGAGCATCGGCGGCCTGACCCAGATCGTCCCGCTGTTCTTCCAGGACGTCACCAACACCCCGGTGGAAGGCATGAAGCCCTACACCGCCCTGCAACTGGAAGGCCGCGACATCTACATCCGCGAGGGCTGCGTGGGCTGCCACTCGCAGATGATCCGCCCGTTCCGCGCCGAGACCGAGCGCTACGGCCACTACTCGGTGGCCGGTGAAAGCGTCTGGGACCACCCGTTCCTGTGGGGCTCCAAGCGTACCGGCCCGGACCTGGCCCGCGTCGGCGGCCGCTACTCCGACGACTGGCACCGCGCGCACCTGTACAACCCGCGCAACGTGGTGCCGGAGTCGAAGATGCCGGCCTACCCCTGGCTGGTCGAGAACAAGCTCGACGGCAAGGACGCACCGGCCAAGCTGCAGGCCATGCGCACCCTCGGCGTGCCCTACACCGACGAAGACATCGCCGGCGCCCGCGAAGCGGTCCAGGGCAAGAGCGAGATGGACGCCCTGGTCGCCTACCTGCAGGGCCTGGGCACCGCGATCAAGAACAAACGGTGATGGCCATGGATATCGGAACCCTGCGCGGCCTCGGCACCGTCGTGGTGATGGTCGCCTTCATCGGCGTGACGATCTGGGCCTACGCCGGCAAGCGCAAGCAGCGCTTCGACGCCGACGCCCTGCTGCCGTTCGCCGATGACCCGCTGGCGCTGCGCCGCGCCGAGCAAGAACAAGCTTCTGGGAGCAACAAAGCATGACTACCTTCTGGAGTCTGTACATCACCGTACTGACCGTCGGCTCGCTGATCGCCCTGCTGTGGCTGGTATTCGCCACCCGCAGCGGCGAATCCAAGGGCGCCACCGACCAGACCATGGGCCACGCCTTCGACGGCATCGAGGAATACGACAACCCGCTGCCCAGGTGGTGGTTCCTGCTGTTCGTCGGCACCATCGTGTTCGCCGCCGGCTACCTGGCGCTGTACCCCGGCCTGGGCAACTGGAAAGGCGTGCTGCCGGGCTATGACGGCGGCTGGACCCAGGTCAAGCAGCTGGAACGCGAGCAGGCCCTGGCCGACGCCAAGTACGCGCCGATCTTCGCCAAATACTCGGCGATGTCGGTGGAGGACGTGGCCAAGGACCCGCAGGCGCTGAAGACCGGCGAACGCCTGTTCGCCACCTACTGCTCGATCTGCCACGGCTCCGACGCCAGGGGCGCCATGGGCTTCCCCAACCTGACCGACCAGGACTGGCGCTGGGGCGGCGATGCCGCCACCATCGAGACCACCATCCTCGGCGGCCGCCACGCGGTGATGCCGGCCTGGGGCGAAGTGCTGGGCGACCAGGGCGTGCACGACGTGGCCGCCTTCGTCACCACCCGCCTGGACGGCCGCAAGCTGCCCGACGGTGTGAGCGACGAACAGGTGGCCAATGGCGAGAAACTCTTCGCCACCACCTGCATCGCCTGCCACGGCCCCGAAGGCAAGGGCACCGCCGCGCTCGGCGCGCCGGACCTGACCCACCCGGGCGCGTTCATCTACGGTTCGGGCTTCGCCCAGCTGCAGCAGACCATCCGCCACGGCCGCCAGGGCCAGATGCCCGCGCAGGAAGCCTACCTGGGCAAGGACAAGGTCCACGTACTGGCCGCGTATATCTACAACATTTCCCGTCCGCAAAACGCCAATTAACTCCCGCCGCTCGCGCCCGTCCGGGCGCGAGCAACTTCCGCGCATTTACGCGACCAAGTGTCGCACCTGGTGCGCGGCATTCCTTCACACTGCTCTAGATCAAGTCTAAGCTCATTCCATCCGTGAGTCGGCAGCAATGCGGGGAAGCCCTACGTTCATAAGGGTTTCCGCGTTGCGAGTGCACCAGAAAAAGTATGGCGGAAATGCCCTCAAAGCGGCATGCGCAGCGGCTCCCGGCCCGATTCCGGTGCGTTGCATTGCCTACTGGCTTTCTACATACTTGCCGCCGTTTTTTGTCCCTAAATAGCAAAAAAACCGTGGAACCTTAGAATGAGCACAGCAATCAGTCCGACTGCTTATAACTATAAGGTTATCCGCCAGTTCGCCGTAATGACGGTCGTCTGGGGGATACTTGGAATGGGGATGGGTGTTTTCATCGCCTCACAGTTGGTATGGCCCGAATTGAACTTCGGTCTGCCATGGACCAGTTTCGGGCGACTTCGTCCGTTGCACACCAACCTGGTGATCTTCGCCTTCGGCGGCTGTGCTCTGTTCGCGACTTCCTATTACGTGGTGCAACGCACCTGCCAGACCCGGCTGATCTCCGACAGCCTCGCCGCGTTCCACTTCTGGGGCTGGCAACTGGTCATCGTGCTGGCCGGCATCACCCTGCCGCTGGGCTACACCTCCTCCAAGGAGTACGCCGAGCTGGAATGGCCGATCGACATCCTGATCGCCGTCGTCTGGGTCGTGTACGCCGTGGTGTTCTTCGGCACCATCGTCAAGCGCAAGACCAAGCACATCTACGTCGGCAACTGGTTCTACGGCGCCTTCATCCTGGTCACGGCGATGCTGCACATCGTCAACAACCTGGAGATCCCGGTCGGCTGGTTCAAGTCCTACTCCGTCTACTCCGGCGCCACCGACGCCATGGTGCAGTGGTGGTACGGGCACAACGCCGTGGGCTTCTTCCTGACCACCGGCTTCCTCGGCATGATGTACTACTTCGTGCCCAAGCAGGCCGAGCGTCCGGTGTACTCCTATCGCCTGTCGATCGTGCACTTCTGGGCGCTGATCACCCTGTACATCTGGGCCGGTCCGCACCACCTGCACTACACCGCCCTGCCGGACTGGGCGCAGTCCCTCGGCATGGTGATGTCGCTGATCCTCCTGGCTCCGTCCTGGGGCGGCATGATCAACGGCATGATGACCCTCTCCGGCGCCTGGCATAAGCTGCGCACCGACCCGATCCTGCGCTTCCTGGTGGTATCCCTGGCCTTCTACGGCATGTCCACCTTCGAAGGCCCGATGATGGCCATCAAGACCGTCAACTCGCTGTCCCACTACACCGACTGGACCATCGGCCACGTACACGCCGGCGCTCTGGGCTGGGTAGCGATGATCTCCATCGGCTCGCTGTATCACCTGATTCCGAAGGTGTTCGGTCGCGAGCAGATGCACAGCACCGGCCTGATCAACGCGCACTTCTGGCTCGCCACCATCGGCACCGTGCTGTACATCGCCTCGATGTGGGTCAACGGCATCACCCAGGGCCTGATGTGGCGCGCGGTGAACGCCGACGGCACCCTCACCTACTCCTTCGTCGAGGCCCTGCAGGCCAGCCATCCGGGCTTCATGGTCCGCGCGCTGGGCGGCTTCTTCTTCGCCTTCGGCATGCTGCTGATGGCCTACAACACGTACCGTACCGTCCGCGGGTTCAAGCAGTCCGAGGCTGACGCCGCCGCCCAGATCCCCGCTGTAGGAGCCCACTGATGAAGCACGAAGCAGTCGAGAAGAACATCGGCCTGCTGGCCTTCTTCATGGTCATCGCCGTCAGCATCGGCGGCCTGACCCAGATCGTCCCGCTGTTCTTCCAGGACGTCACCAACAAGCCGGTGGAAGGCATGAAGCCGCGCACCGCGCTGGAACTGGAAGGCCGTGACATCTACATCCGCGAAGGCTGCGTGGGCTGCCACTCGCAGATGATCCGTCCGTTCCGCGCCGAGACCGAGCGCTACGGCCACTACTCCGTCGCCGGCGAAAGCGTCTGGGACCACCCGTTCCTGTGGGGCTCCAAGCGTACCGGCCCGGACCTGGCCCGCGTCGGCGGCCGCTACTCCGACGACTGGCACCGCGCGCACCTGTACAACCCGCGCAACGTGGTGCCGGAGTCGAAGATGCCGGCCTACCCCTGGCTGGTCGAGAACAAGCTCGACGGCAAGGACATCGAGGGCAAGCTGCAGGCCATGCGTACCCTCGGCGTGCCCTATACCGACGAAGACATCGCCGGTGCTCGCGACGCCGTGAAAGGCAAATCCGAGATGGACGCCCTGGTCGCCTACCTGCAAAGCCTGGGCACCATCATCAAGAGCAAACGGTGAGTGCAGATGGATATCGGGACGATTCGCGGCCTCGGCACCGTCGTGGTGATGGTGGCCTTCATCGGTGTTCTGCTCTGGGCCTACGGCGGCAAGCGCAAGCAGCGCTTCGACCAGGACGCCATGCTGCCCTTCGCGGACGACCCGGCAGCCATGAAGCACCTCGAGCAAGAACAAGCTTCTAGGAGCAACAAAGAATGACAACCTTCTGGAGTCTGTACGTCACCGTACTTACCCTGGGCACCATCTTCGCCCTGGCCTGGCTGCTGTTCGCCACCCGCCGCGGCCAGCGCAGCGAAGCCACCGAGGAAACCGTGGGCCACTCCTTCGACGGCATCGAGGAGTACGACAACCCGCTGCCCAAGTGGTGGTTCATGCTGTTCGTCGCCACCTTCATCTTCGCCCTCGGCTACCTGGCCCTGTACCCGGGCCTGGGCAACTGGAAAGGCATCCTGCCCGGTTACCAGGAAGTCGCCGACGGCAAGCCCTTCGCCAACGGTCAGGCCGGCTGGACCGGCGTGCACCAGTGGGAGAAGGAGATGGCCAAGGCCGACGAGAGGTACGGCCCGATCTTCGCCAAGTTCGCCGCCATGCCCATCGAGGACGTGGCCAAGGACCCGCTGGCGCTGAAAATGGGCGGCCGCCTGTTCGCCTCCAACTGCTCGGTCTGCCACGGCTCCGACGCCAAGGGCGCCTACGGCTTCCCCAACCTGACCGACCAGGACTGGCGTTGGGGCGGTGCCACCGCGGACATCGAGACCACCATCAAGGGTGGCCGTCACGCCGCGATGCCGGCCTGGGGTGAAGTGCTGGGCGACCAGGGCGTGCACGACGTGGCCGCCTTCGTCACCAGCAAGCTGGACGGTCGCAAGCTGCCCGAAGGCGTAACCGACGAGCAGGTCGCCAACGGCGGCAAGATCTTCTCCACCACCTGCGTCGCCTGCCACGGTCCGGAAGGCAAGGGCACCGCCGCCATGGGCGCGCCGAACCTGACCCACCCGGCCGCGTTCATCTACGGCTCGAGCTTCGCCCAGCTGCAGCAGACCATTCGCTACGGCCGCCAGGGCCAGATGCCGGCCCAGCTGGAACGTCTCGGCGGCGACCAGGTGCACCTGCTGGCCGCCTACGTGTACAGCCTGTCCCACGGCGACGAGCAGAAGAGCGAATAAGCTCCCCTGCCCCGCCCCAGCGACACCCAGCGGCGCCGGTTCTTACCGGCGCCGCTCTATTTCGGGGTAGGAAAAATATTCCGAAATTTCCCGCGCGACCAACGGTCGCACCGTTGCACGCAGGCCCAAGTCGTATCATGTTTAGGCGTGCAGCCATATTCTGACCCTTTCGGCATGTACCGACGGGGCACCCTCCCACTGCCGTGGTACGCACTGATGAGCAAACAGATTCCCGTGCATGACGTCACACCGCCTGCGAAGAAAGGCGGAGAGAACGTCGACCTCTATGCCTCTCGCGAGAAGATCTACACCCGAGCCTTCACCGGGTTCTTCCGCAACCTGCGCCGCGTCGGCGGCGCCTTCCTGTTCCTTCTCTACTTCGGCACCGTGTGGCTGACCTGGAACGGTCGCCAGGCCGTGTGGTGGGACCTGCCCGAACGCAAGTTCTACATCTTCGGCGCGACCTTCTGGCCGCAGGACTTCATCCTCCTCTCCGGCCTGCTGATCATCTGCGCCTTCGGCCTGTTCTTCATCACGGTGTTCGCCGGCCGCGTGTGGTGCGGCTACACCTGCCCGCAGAGCGTGTGGACGTGGATCTTCATGTGGTGCGAGAAGGTCACCGAGGGCGACCGCAACCAGCGCATGAAGCTGGACAAGGCGCCCATGAGCGGCAACAAGCTGCTGCGCAAGCTGGCCAAGCACTCGCTGTGGCTGCTGATCGGCCTGGTCACCGGCCTCACCTTCGTCGGCTACTTCGCGCCGATGCGCGAGCTGCTGGTCGACCTGGTCACCGGCGAGGCGGACGGCTGGGCCTACTTCTGGGTCGGCTTCTTCACCCTCGCCACCTACGGCAACGCCGGCTGGCTGCGCGAGCAGGTGTGCATCTACATGTGCCCCTACGCGCGCTTCCAGAGCGTGATGTTCGACAAGGACACCCTGATCGTCTCCTACGACCCGCGCCGCGGCGAGCAGCGCGGCCCGCGCAAGAAGACCCTGGACTACAAGGCCGAGGGCCTGGGCGACTGCATCGACTGCACCATGTGCGTACAGGTGTGCCCGACCGGCATCGACATCCGCGACGGCCTGCAGATCGAGTGCATCGGCTGCGCCGCCTGCATCGACGCCTGCGACAGCATCATGGACAAGATGAACTACCCGCGCGGGCTGATCAGCTACACCACCGAGCACAACCTGTCCGGGCAGAAGACCCACCTGGTGCGGCCGCGCCTGATCGGCTACGCCATCGCCCTGTGCGTGATGATGGGCCTGCTGGCCACCGCCGTGGTGATCCGTCCGCTGGTGGGCTTCGACGTCAGCAAGGACCGCGTGCTCTACCGCGAGAACGCGGACGGGCGGATCGAGAACGTCTACAGCCTGAAGATCATGAACAAGGACCAGCGCGACCACACCTACGTGCTCGGCGCCCGTGGCCTCGACGGCCTGACCCTGGAGGGCCGCAAGGAAGTCCAGGTGAGTGCCGGCGACATCCTCGCCATGCCGGTGGAACTGGCCGTGGACCCGGACAAGCTGCCCTCGAGCACCAACAAGATCACCTTCACCATCCAGTCGCTGGACGACCCGTCAATCAGCAAGGAAGCCGACAGCCGCTTCATCGGCCCGGCGGTACGCTGAACGCCGGCTGAACACCGCGCATCCCGCCCTCGCGGCGGGATGCCAGCGTCCGTCCGAGCACGTAGAATCCGCCCCATCCCAGGCGCCCTGCCCACCCCTCGGGCAGGCCGCTTCCGCCCCGCGGACCACAAGAGAGAAAACCCATGCAGTCGGCGCCCGCCCAACCCTGGTACAAGCACCTCTGGCCCTGGATCCTCATCGGCATGCTGGCCACTTCGGTGTTCCTCAGCCTGACCATGGTGCGCATCGCCGTGGACAACCAGGACACCCTGGTCAACGACAACTACTACGAGGCCGGCAAGGGCATCAACCGCTCGCTGGACCGCGAGCACCTCGCCCAGCAGCTGCAGGTGCAGGCCCAGGTGCGCTTCGACAAGCTCACCGGCGAAGTCGAGGTGCGCCTGAAGGGCGCCAGCCAGCCTGCGCAGCTGGTCCTCAACCTGATCTCGCCGACCCTGGAATCCCAGGACCGCCACGTCACCCTGCTGCCGGCCAACGAGCCGGGCCGCTACACTGGCCGCCTGGACAGCACGATCGAGGGCCGGCGTTTCGTCGAACTGCTCGGCGAGCAGGACGGCAAGGCCTGGCGCCTGTTCGAGGAAGAGAAGATCGTCGCCGACGGCGAGATCCTCCTTGGCGACGAGCCCCTCAAGGGGGACGAAGTCCAGCGCCCATGAGCGCCCCGCTGCCCTGCTACCACTGCGCGCTGCCGGTTCCGCCCGGCAGCCGCTTCACCGCCGCGGTCCTCGGCGAGACCCGCGAGTTCTGCTGCCCCGGCTGCCAGGCGGTGGCCGAGGCCATCGTCGCCGGCGGCCTGGAAGGCTATTACCGGCACCGCACCGAAACGGCGAGCAACCCCGAGGCCCTGCCGGCGCAACTGGGCGACGAGCTGGCCCTGCTCGACCGCGCGGACGTGCAGCAGCCCTTCGTCCAGCATCAGGGCGAGCTGGCCGAGACCACGCTGATCCTCGAAGGCATCAGCTGCGCCGCCTGCGGCTGGCTGATCGAAAAGCACCTGCGGCGCCTGCCGGCGGTGGCCGAGGCCGGGCTCAACCTGTCCAACCATCGCCTGCACGTGCGCTGGGCCGACGCCCAGCTGCCGCTCAGCGGGCTGCTCGCCGAGCTGCGCAAGATCGGCTACGCCGCCCACCCCTATCGCCCGGACCAGGCCGCCGAGCAACTCGCCGAAGAAAACCGCCGCGCCCTGCGCCAGCTCGGCGTGGCCGGCCTGCTGTGGTTCCAGGCGATGATGGCGACCATGGCCACCTGGCCGGAATTCAACATCGACCTCAGCGCCGAGATGCACGAAATCCTGCGCTGGGTGGCGATGTTCCTGACCACGCCGATCGTCTTCTACTCCTGCCAGCCGTTCTTCCGCGGTGCCCTGCGCGATTTGCGCACGCGCCACCTGACCATGGACGTCTCGGTGTCCCTGGCGATCGGCGGCGCCTACCTCGCCGGCATCTGGACCGCGATCACCGGCAAGGGCGACCTGTACTTCGACGCGGTGGGCATGTTCGCCCTGTTCCTGCTCGCCGGGCGCTACCTGGAACGCCGCGCCCGCGAACGCACGGCGGCGGCCACCGCGCAGCTGGTCAACCTGCTGCCGGCCTCCTGCCTGCGCCTGGACGACAGCGGCCAGGGCACGCGCATCCTGCTCAGCGAGCTGCGCGTCGGCGACCGCGTGCTGGTGCCGCCCGGCGCGGTGCTGCCGGCCGACGGCCTGATCCTCGCCGGGCAGTCCAGCGTCGACGAATCGCTGCTCACCGGCGAGTACCTGCCGCAGCCGCGCCGCGCTGGCGACAGCGTCACCGGCGGCACCCTCAACGTCGAGGGCCCGCTGACCCTGCAGGTGCAGGCACTGGGCGACGACAGCCGGCTGTCGGCCATCGTCCGCCTGCTAGAGCGCGCCCAGGCCGACAAACCGCGCCTGGCGCAGATCGCCGACAGCGCCGCGCAATGGTTCCTGCTGGTGCTGCTGGTGCTGGCCGCCGTGGTCGGCCTGTTCTGGTGGCAGCACGACGCCTCGCGGGCCTTCTGGGTGGTGCTGGCGATGCTGGTGGCGACCTGCCCCTGCGCGCTGTCCCTGGCCACCCCCACGGCGCTCACCGCAGCCACCGGCAGCCTGCACAAGCTCGGCCTGCTGCTCACCCGCGGCCACGTGCTGGAAGGCCTCAAGCGCATCGACACGGTGATCTTCGACAAGACCGGCACCCTCACCGAGGGCCGCCTGACCCTGCGCGCCGTGCGCCCGCTGGGCGAACTCGACGGCGAACGCTGCCTGGCCCTGGCGGCGGCGCTGGAAAACCGCTCCGAACACCCCATCGCCCGCGCCTTCGGCCGCGCCCCGCAGCCCGCCGAGGCGGTGCACAGCCACCCCGGCCTGGGCCTGGAAGGCCTGGTCGACGACCGCCGCCTGCGCATCGGCCAGGCCGCCTTCGTCTGCGCCCTGAGCGGCGCCCCGGAGCCGGCCATGCCCAACGAGCACGGCCAGTGGCTGCTGCTCGGCGACGAGGGCGGCGCGCTGGCCTGGCTGGTGCTCGACGACCGCCTGCGCGACGACGCCCCGGCGCTGCTGCAAGCCTGCCGCGAACGCGGCTGGCGCACCCTGCTGCTGTCCGGCGACAGCTCGCCGATGGTGCAGAGCGTGGCCGCCGAACTGGGCATCGAGGAAGTCCACGGCGGCCTGCGTCCGGACGACAAGCTGGCGATCCTCCGCCAGCTGCACGCCGAAGGCCGCCACGTGCTGATGCTCGGCGACGGGGTCAACGACGTGCCGGTGCTGGCCGCCGCCGACATCAGCGTGGCCATGGGCAGCGCCACCGACCTGGCCAAGACCAGCGCCGACGCGGTGCTGCTGTCCAACCGCCTGGACAGCCTGGTGCAGGCCTTCGTCCTGGCCCGGCGCACGCGCCGGGTGATAGTCGAGAACCTGATCTGGGCGGGGCTGTACAATGGCCTGATGCTGCCCTTCGCCGCCCTCGGCTGGATCACCCCGGCCTGGGCTGCCATCGGTATGTCGGTCAGCTCGCTGACCGTGGTGCTCAACGCCCTGCGCCTGACCCGCGTACGCGCCCTGCCGGCCGCCACGCCGGCGCCAGCCCTGACGCTCGCCGCCCAGTGAGGGCGGCACAGGCACACCCAACGGAGTCGATATGCCCGCTCTCTACGTGATGATCCCGGTGGCGCTGGTCATCGTCGCCATCGCCGTGTTCATCTTCTTCTGGGCAGTGAACAGCGGCCAGTACGACGACATGGACGGCCCTGCCCACAGCATCCTGTTCGACGACGAAGACCCCAAGCACCAGGCCGGCATCGACGAGGCCGAAGGCACCCGCGAACAGCCCGAGGCCAGCGACCGCAAGGACTCGCCGGATGCTTGAACTGCTGCCCATGCTGGCCTCGGCGCTGGTCCTCGGCCTGCTCGGCGGCGGCCACTGCCTGGGCATGTGCGGCGGCCTGATGGGCGCGCTGACCATGGCCATCCCGGCGGAGCAGCGCGGCCGCCGCCTGCAACTGCTGCTGGCCTACAACCTCGGGCGCATCCTCAGCTACGCCGCCGCCGGGCTGCTGCTTGGCCTGGCCGGCTGGGCCGTGGCCAATACCCCATTCGCCTCGGCGATGCGCGTCGTCGCTGCGCTGCTGCTGATCGCCATGGGCCTGTACCTGGCCGGCTGGTGGAGCGGCCTGACCCGCATCGAAGCCCTCGGCCGTGGCCTGTGGAAGTACCTCCAGCCGTTCGCCAGCCGCCTGCTGCCGGTGGCCAGCGTGCCGCGCGCGCTGCTGCTCGGCGCGCTCTGGGGCTGGCTGCCCTGCGGCCTGGTCTACAGCACCCTGCTGTGGAGCGGCAGCCAGGGTTCGGCGCTGGACAGCGCGCTGCTGATGCTCGCCTTCGGCCTCGGCACCTGGCCGGTGCTGCTGGCCACCGGGCTGGCCGCCGAACGCCTGACCGCGCTGCTGCGCAAGCGCAGCGTACGCATGGCCGGCGGCCTGCTGGTGATCCTCTTCGGCCTGTGGACCCTGCCCGGCCCGCACCAGGCGTGGCTGATGGGCCACACCATGCCCTGAGCGGACGGCTCTTCGTAGGAGCGAGCTTGCTCGCGAAGAGCGTTTCCCGCTGACTCCGGTATTTCGAGTCAACACCGCAACCCTCTACCCAGCCCTCTCCCTTCAGGGCGGGGCGCGCAGCCGAGGGTTAGGGAGAGGGGCGGGGTCAAGTCCAGGTACCTGCATAGCCGGTAGGCGCCATTCGCGCGCAAGCTCGCTCCTACAGGTGCCGTCCCGCGACAAGAGACAGGCGTTCCTACAACGAGGTACCCCCTGCGACCGCTTGATGCAGGTCAAGAGCCAGCTTTCGGAGTCTCCCTAGACTTGCCGCAAACGCTCGCCTGAATCGGGGACTGCGGCATGCTCGACAACATACGCTGGGACACAGATCTGATCCGTCGCTACGATCTGTCCGGCCCGCGCTACACCTCCTATCCCACCGCCGTGCAGTTCCACGAGGGCGTCGGCCCCTTCGACATGCTGCATGCCCTGCGCAACAGCCAGAAGGCCGAGCGGCCGCTGTCGCTCTACGTGCACATCCCGTTCTGCGCCAACATCTGCTACTACTGCGCCTGCAACAAGGTGATCACCAAGGATCGCGGGCGCAGCGCGCCGTACCTGGCGCGGCTGATCCACGAGATCGAGATCGTCAGCCGCCACCTGGGCCGCCAGCAGACCGTCGAGCAACTGCACTTCGGCGGCGGCACCCCGACCTTCCTCAGCCCCGGCCAGTTGCGCGAGCTGATGGGCCAGTTGCGCACCCACCTGAACCTGCTGGACGACGACTCCGGCGACTACGGCATCGAGATCGACCCGCGCGAGGCCGACTGGTCGACCATGGGCCTGCTCCGCGAGCTGGGTTTCAACCGCGTCAGCCTCGGCGTGCAAGACTTCGACCTGGAAGTGCAGCAGGCGGTCAACCGCCTGCAGAGCTTCGACGAGACCCGCGCCATCCTGGACGCGGCGCGCACCCTGCAATACCGCTCGATCAACATCGACCTGATCTATGGCCTGCCCAAGCAGAGCCCGGAGCGTTTCGCCCAGACCGTGGAACAGGTCATCGGCCTGCAGCCCGACCGCCTCTCGGTGTTCAACTACGCCCACCTGCCGGAGCGCTTCATGCCGCAACGGCGGATCAACGTGCAGGACCTGCCCTCCCCCGCGCAGAAGCTGGAAATGCTGCAGCGCACCATCGAGCAACTGAGCGCCGCCGGCTACCGCTACATCGGCATGGACCACTTCGCCCTGCCCGACGACGAGCTGGCCAGCGCCCAGGAAGACGGCACCCTGCAGCGCAACTTCCAGGGCTACACCACCCACGGGCACTGCGACCTGGTGGGCCTGGGGGTCTCTGCGATCAGCCAGATCGGCGACCTGTACTGCCAGAACAGCGCCGACATCAACGACTACCAGGCCAGCCTGGACAACGGCCAGCTGGCCACCCGCCGCGGGCTCAACTGCAGCGCCGACGACCGCGTGCGGCGCGCGGTGATCCAGCAGCTGATCTGCCACTTCCAACTGGACTTCCAGGCCATCGAGGAGCGGTTCAACATCGAGTTCCACGGCTACTTCGCCGACATCTGGGACGAACTGGAGCGCTTCGCCCGGGACGGCCTGATCGAGCTCAGCCCGCGCGGCATCGACGTCACCGCCGCCGGCCGGCTGCTGGTGCGCAGCCTGTGCATGCTTTTCGACCACTACCTGCCGCACCAGAACCTGCAGCGATTCTCGCGAGTGATCTGAAGGGAAAAACCTGGCGAAGGACCGGCCTAGACGACTTTTTACGTTGAGTTTCGGATTAAATACCGGAATATTCCGATAAATCTCAAGCCAACTGGCGGGCGAACCCCTGGGTGCGTTACCCTTGCGTTTCTTGTGCCTTTCCCCCAAGGATTACCCATGGCCGAAACCATCAAGGTACGCGCCCTGCCACAAGCGCACTGCAAGGACTGCAGCCTGGCGCCCCTGTGCCTGCCCCTGTCGCTGAACAACGACGACATGGACGCCCTCGACGAAATCGTCAAGCGCGGCCGGCCGTTGAAGAAAGGTGAATTCCTGTTCCGCCAGGGTGACGCCTTCGGCTCGGTGTTCGCGGTGCGCTCCGGCGCCCTGAAGACCTTCAGCATCACCGACAACGGCGAGGAGCAGATCACCGGCTTCCACCTGCCCAGCGAGCTGGTCGGGCTGTCCGGCATGGACACAGAGGCCTACCCGGTGTCGGCCCAGGCCCTGGAAACCACCTCGGTCTGCGAGATTCCCTTCGAGCGCCTGGACGAGCTGTCCGAGCAGCTGCCGCAGCTGCGCCGCCAGCTGATGCGGGTGATGAGCCGGGAAATCCGCGACGACCAGCAGATGATGATGCTGCTGTCGAAGAAGACCGCCGACGAGCGCATCGCCACCTTCCTGGTCAACCTCTCGGCGCGCTTCCGCGCCCGTGGCTTCTCAGCCCAGCAGTTCCGCCTGGCGATGTCGCGCAACGAGATCGGCAACTACCTCGGCCTGGCCGTGGAGACGGTGTCGCGGGTGTTCACCCGCTTCCAGCAGAACGGCCTGATCGCCGCCGAAGGCAAGGAAGTGCACATCCTCGACTCCATCGAGCTGTGCGCCCTGGCCGGCGGCCAGCTGGAAAGCTAGCGGCGCGACCCTCCGGTCATCGCACAAAACGGGCTCGCCATACGGCGGGCCCGTTATACTTCGGGGTTTCGAAACTGCAACGACCAGGTGCAAAGCCAGCATGATCCTCAACCAGCTCGACCTGAAATCCGTGATCCGCGCGGTCCCCGACTTCCCCAAGGCCGGCGTGATGTTCCGTGACATCACCCCGCTGTTCCAGTCGCCGCGGGCCCTGCGTTTCGTCGCCGACAGCTTCATCCAGCGCTACGTCGAAGCGGATTTCAGCCACATCGGCGCCATGGACGCGCGCGGCTTCCTGATCGGCTCGATCATCGCCTATGAGCTGAACAAGCCGCTGGTGCTGTTCCGCAAGCAGGGCAAGCTGCCCGCCGACGTGCTCGCCCAAGGCTACCAGACCGAGTACGGCGAGGCGCTGCTGGAAGTGCACGCCGACAGCCTCTGCGAAGGCGACAGCGTGCTGATCTTCGACGACCTGATCGCCACCGGCGGCACCCTGCTGGCCGCCGCCCAGCTGGTACGGCGCATGGGCGCCAAGGTGTTCGAGGCGGCCGCGATCATCGACCTGCCGGAGCTCGGCGGCTCGGCCAAGCTGGCCGACGCCGGCATCCCCACCTACAGCCTGACCGCCTTCGCCCTCGACGAAGCCTGACGGCGCCGCGCGGGGCCGCCCGCAAGTGACCCAGCCCCGGCGCCAGGCCGGGGCTTTTTTTTGGGGCCCGCATCACCGGGCATTCCACGGA
>NZ_JARJLT010000356.1 GCF_029335315.1 Pseudomonas citronellolis | reverse complement strand
TGGGTGATCTGCTGGTCGCCGTCGACGGTGGTGTCGCGGCTTTCCTCGTCGAGCTGGTCGAGCTGGCCGGCCATCAGCGCCGGGCGACCGCCGATGCGCGGGCCGGGGAGGGCGTTGGTGCCGGCCACCCGGGTGGGATGCCCTTCGCTGGCGTCGATGGTCGATTTGCGCGAGTGGGTCTGCACGTGGAAGTCGGTGATCTCGATCACGCCCTTGCCTTCGGCCAGCAGGTGGAAGGAGAACGCCTTGCGCTCGCGCTCGTTGTCGAAGCCGAAGGTGACTTCCAGCGGCTTGTCGCGGGTCAGCAGCGGGAAGTCGGGGATCGCCAGGTCCACCGGGCGCTCGAATTCGCGGGTCTTCAGCTGCACCTTGGCGCCGGCCTTGTCCAGCTGTACGGCGCGGATCTTCAGGCTCACGGTGGTGCGGCTGTCGGCCGGGAACTCGAGGTACTGGGCGCCGATCAGGTTGTCGGTGTACTCGTTGGTCACCTGCGGCTTGATGCGGATCTTCTCCTGGGTGGCGAACTGGTATTCGCCGCCCAGCCGGCTGCCGGTCACCGAGTGGTCGAGGATGCTTGCGCGGGCCGCGACCATGCGCGCGTCACGGCCGCTGAAGCGGCCGACGAACTGGGCGCTGTCAGCGATGAAGCCATCGCTCTTGTAGCGCCGGCAGGTCTGCTGGAAGTCGCACTCGGTGAAGGTCTGCTTGCCGTCGTGGAAGCGCAGCATGCCGTTGGTGAAGGACACCATCTCGCGGCCCTTGTCGTACTCGCGGAACAGCGAGCGGCCGGAAATGTCCTTCGGCGGGGTGAAGCCGAAGTAGTCGAGGATCGAGGCGTCCATGTCGACGTGGCCGTAGACGCCGCTCTTCACCGGCGGCAGCGCGGCCTGCTCGGGCGCCAGCACCAGGTTCATGCCCCAGGACGAGGCCAGGCGCACGTTGTCGATACCGTGGGATTCGTCGGAGGTGACGATCACCAGGGTGTCCTTGAGCACGCCCTGTTTCTCCAGGCCGGCGAGGAAGGCGTCGACGGCGTCGTCCAGGTAGCCCACCGCGGCCTGGCGCGCGGTCGGGTACTTGGCCAGGTATTCCGGGGTGGCGGAGTAGGGCTGGTGGGTGCCGACGGTGAGCAGGGTGAGCATCCACGGCTTCTTGTCCTTGCGCAGCTGGCCTACGTAGTCCAGCGCGCCTTCGAAGAAGGCCTTGTCATCCATGCCCCAGGCGAATTCCAGATAGGGCTTCTTCTTGAACCAGTCGCGGCCGAGGGTCTTGTCGAAGCCCATGGCCGGCATCACCTTGTCCTTGGCCATGAAGCGCAGGCCGGCACCTTGCAGGAAGTGGGTGCTGAAGCCGTGCTGGCGCAGCTGCGCCGGCAGGCACTCGGCGGCGCGGGCGGGGTTGGACAGCAGCTCGACGCCCTTGGGCGTGCCGTTGTCCAGCTTGCTGTAGTCGCCGCAGAGCAGGGCGTAGAGGCCGCGGATGGTCTGGTGGCTGTGCACCACGTAGTCCGGGGTGGTCATCGCGCGTTCGGCCCAGGTGCTGAGCTTGGGCATCATCGATTCTTCGTAGCTGCTGCTCAGCGCGGCGCGGTTGGTCGCCACGTAGGCGCCGGGGATGCCTTCCATGGTGATGATCAGCACGTTCTTCGCGGCCCCCGGGCCGGCCAGCAGTGGCGTGCCGGCCAGGTCGAGCTGGGTCAGCCCGGTGACGTCTGGCGGGGTGTCGCCCTGGTCGCCGGCGAGCCAGTCCTCGACGGCAAGCTGGCCCTGGCTGGTGACGCCGGCGAGCAGGCGGTGCGGCAGGTTGAACTGCTTCCACACGTCCGCGTCGTTGGGGATCACGTACTGCAGGCCGAAATGCGCGCCCAGCAGGGCCACCGGCAGGGCGTAGGCGAAGGGTGTGAGGCGCTGTTCGCGGCGCCGCCAGAGCAGCGCGCAGAGCAGGATGGCGACGCCGATGGCACCAGCCAGCACGGGGTGCGAGATGCCGCCGCCCTGGGTGGAGTTGCCGACGAAGGTCGGGTCGGCCATGAAGTGCAGGTCGCTGGGGTCGGGCATGCGGCCCACGGCGGTGACCAGCTCGGCGTTGCCGATCATCATCAGCGCCCACACCAGCATGACCGGCAGGGCGATGAGCAGGTGGCGCTTGTGCAGCAGCAGGACCAGCAGGCTACCGATGGCGAGGTCGGACAGGTAGCCGTAGAGGTTTCCCCAGCCGAGCATGTGCCGGCTGATCAGCGGGATCACCAGGAACAGGATGGCAAGCGTCGCGAGGTTGCCGCGTTGTTGCCACCAGCGCTTTAGAGGATGCACGAGCACTCCATTTTCAGGCATCGAAGGCCCGAAGGTATCCCATCCGCTGGGCGGAAATCATCCGGATTGTCATCAATCTGAAAAAAGCTTCTGGTACGCGCCAGTAGACAACGGATTCGGGGGGATATTCGCCGGCCTGGCGACCAGTGGCGAAAGTGCGGCGGCGGCTGGCTGAAGGCCCAATGCAAAAAGCCCCTGATTCTTTCGAATCAGGGGCTTTTCGGTATTGGTGGTGCCCAGGGACGGAATCGAACCGCCGACACGGGGATTTTCAATTCGCCGGTGTCGCTGTTCCACTAGGTACCAGTAACACTCCAGTGAGTCACGGTGCATTACATTAAATCACTATAAAATCAACGCATTAGGTCTCAATACGTCACAGCGAGGAAAACTCGCACTGTACCGCTAGTGTACCGGAAATCGCTTCATAGGAGCAGATTAGGAATGGCAAGGAACCACCTTCATTTAGTCGCCCAGTCCACGAAGAAGGAGATTGAGCTTTCGCCCCGTTTCTGTGGGTTTCAGAAAGGCTTCAGCTTGCCTGGCGTGGAATTTGGGGTAGATGCGCGCTGGGCCGGAGCTTGCGCTGTGAGCTTCCTCATGGACGGAACCCGGCACCTTGATATTCTGCCTTCTGTTTCTGAAGCTCAGTTGGTCGCAGGTCTACTGGGCGCGCCGATTGTGGGGGTGAGTGATATCAGGATTCTGGCATCAGAGAGGGTAGAAGGAAGCTACAACTCGGCGGTCGAGTGGGCGCGCGTCAGGCTCGGCGAGAAAGCGCTACGCGATGTGTTGAGCTGGTGGGGGCTGTAAAATGAAAAAGGTGATGCCCCCACCTGGTGGTTGAGGGCATTAAGGCGGCATTCAAGTTGCGGAAATCATATTTTGCAAGAATCGCTTAAAGGCGCGCTCAGCACTTTTATGATTGGCAATTTCTACATATGCGCTAATAACTTTCTCGCAAGCTGGGGCAAGAAGGTCTCGCAATGCTTTTAACTCGGCTTCAGCCCGAGGGTTCTCCAATCGCGGATTGGCTGTTACCAGTGCGTCGTTCAGAACAAGATCGGGTATGATTTTCTTCGCCATGTGGGACCCTCCTTCGGTCTCAGGTGGTAGGTGCTAGTCGGGGTTGCCGCCCCGACTAGCACCGATCTTCTTACTCTACTTTCCAGCTTTAATTCCGTCCAGTCTGTTTGTCTGTTTGTTTTTTCTTTTTTAAAAAGAACAAACAGACAAACAAAGGAGCTGTCTTGCGCTTCTTAAGTCATTGTTATTTAAGGGTTATTTGTTTCTAGGGTGAACGTTTATGGGGCAAGGGTGAATAGATATGGGGCGAAAGGTGAAAGTTTATGGGGTGGAGGGTGAAGGTTTATGGGGAGCCATGGTGAAAGGATATGGGGCAAAGGTGAATATTTATGGGGCGCAAGGTGAAAGGATATGGGGTGAAAGGTGAAAGCTTATGGGGTATTGTAGTTTTTTATTAATCCTCTGAAGTTGATAGAAATAAATTCTGTTCGGGGTTGTGATGAATTTTATTGGGCTAAACCCCGAGCGGCTTTGAGGTGGTGAAAATTTCCTCGGGGTTTAATAGGTCTTTTCCCATGGGAAACCCCGAGTGGAATAAAAGCCACTTAATTTTCGCTTGTTGACGTACTGCTTGGCTATCGAGAGCATTTGAGCACCTGTCGAGATATTACAAGGTTGCTCCAAATGAACACGGCTACGATGACTCAGCAGAACCAGAAAGCAAAATTTGAACAAGACTTTTTGAATCGATTTGGCCCGTTAGTTTCCCAAAGCCAGCTTGCTGATCTATTGGGAATGACTGCTAGGGGGTTGAGCACATTCCTATGGCGCAAAACTGAACTGGCTAAAGGTATTCGTGAGTGTCGAGTTAAAGTTGGTCGGAGAGTGCTTTATCGCACTGTAGAAATTGCGGGGCTACTCGCATGCCAACAGTAAATTTCGATGCGATTCTAGGTTCACCTGCATTCACGCGATTTACGCATCGCACTTTTTATCTGCTGTTGCTTCTGACTAACTTGGGAGCCCCGCTAGGCCAACATCGTGTTTGGGGCGGATTACCAGGCTGGTGGGTGTTCCCCACAACTGCTGTGCTGGCCCTTTTTGCCGTGCAGCAGTATTTGTCCGGCGAGAGTCAGTTTTATGCCCTTGCCGGTATCCCGTATGCCCTGCTGTATGCGCATGACGCTCTTTGCACGCCCTTGGTTCTACCGCCAGCACAGCGGAGAGCGGCCAGATGAGAAAGTCGCTGCTGCTTTGCCTATTCCTGGCCGCCTTTCTCGGAGGATCAGCCCACGCTGACTCCTCAGGGGGACTGAACCAGTTCACCCCAGCGCCAGGCGATACATCCGTCGACTTCCTAGAAGAAGTCTTCGGCTCGATCGTTGGCACCATTCACTCCGGTGGAAACGTGGAGGGTGGTGAAACCGAAGACGTGCTTGGAAGCATGATGTCGGTGTTCGGCGGAGCAGTGATGTTCCTGGGAATGCTCTTCATCGCCTACACCACGATCAAAGGCACTGTGGACTCCGCTCAGGATGGCGAGGTCCTCGGCCGGAAGATGAGCGACATCTGGATTCCCCTCCGTACCGCTGTGGGCGGCGCGTTGTTGCTGCCGCTCGGGCATGGTTACTCGCTGATCCAGATCATGGTGCTCTGGCTTGCGATACAGGGCGTGGGTGTGGGAGACGCAATCTGGAGCCAGGCGGTCGACCAAATCGGCAAGGACGGCATGCTTTCCCGACCGCTCATTCCAGACTCCCGGCCGCTGGCCGCCAACATCCTGAAGTTCGAAGTCTGCGCCGCGGCGATGAACAAGCAGTTCGAGGCCTCTGGTCGGTCTACACGCATCCAAGCTGTCGCATCCACTCGCAAGGTCGTCAACACCGGAGAGATCGACGTTGATATTACCGACGCCATACCGGTCTATGGCGGCATCAACATGGTTCAGAAGTACAACAAAGCGAGCTATACCGTCACCGACTACAAGTGGAAGGCGAACGACAACTCTTACATGAATCCCGATGTCTGCGGAGCCCTGACCTGGAAGCAATCCTGGGAGGCCTCGGAAGGCAACAGCAACACCAAGGTCATCAAAGAACCAATTCTCGCCGCCCACGCCAAAGCCATTCAGCAGATGATCCAGGACATCCGGCCGACTGCGCAGCAAATCGTAGCTGGACAGAAGCCGGCCCCGGGCGTGATAGACGCCGCAGCGAATACCTACGAGAACTCGCTTCGCGCCGCCGCCAAGACGGCCGTAATGCAGACCAGTGATCGGGCTGCAGCTGATTTCCTCAAGGCCGCCAAGGACGGTGGCTGGTTGTTCGCCGGCACCTGGTACAACCACATCGTCAAAATGAACGACGTGATGCAATCCACGCTGAACGGCCTGCCGGCAACCGATCCCATTGCCATTGTCGACAAGGAGACCAAGGAGACTCTCCAGACCTATGCCGACGTGATGCTTACCGCCGACGAGTATGCCAAGCACCGCGTCGACTCGGTCCGCAATACCTACTACGCCGAGACCAACGTGCGTGAGCCCCGCGATGGTGAAGGGGCATGGGAATACGTCAAGAAGATGATTTCCGCCCCGTTCATGGGTGCGATCAACCAGATGACGCAGAGCATCGCCGGCTCCAACCTCAACCACATGAGCCAGATGAAAAGCTTCGGCGATGTCATCGTGACTACCGGTGAGGTAATGCTCGCAGCCATGGCTTCCGCCACTGGCGTTGCGAACTCCTGGGCAGCACAGGCTACGGTGAAGGTAGGGTTCGATGCCGGCGCGGTCTTCCAGTTTCTCTCAACCCTGATCACCACGCTGTTGATTTTGCTGTTCGCCTTCGGCGTGACGCTGAGCACCTATGTCCCGATGATCCCGTTCATCACTTGGACGACCTCGATCGTGAACTGGTTTGTTCTTGTTCTGGAGTCGGTCATCGCGGCCCCGCTGTTTGCCGTAGCCCACATCCACCCAGACGGAGACGATGCTGTTGGCCGAGCTGGACAAGGCTACATGATGATCCTGTCACTGGTGATGCGACCGGCACTGATGCTGTTCGGCCTTCTCGGCGGCATGCTGCTAACTCAGCCCATCGTCGGCTACATCAACGCGGCTTTCATGTCAGTTGTCTCCGGGATCCAGGCGGACAGCATGACCGGCATCGTGTCGTTCTTTGCCTACGTCGCAATCTATGTGGTGATGATGACGACGGTCGTCCATATCGTGTTCAGCCTGATCCATTGGGTCCCCGATAATATTTTGCGCTGGATCGGTAACGGATCTACTGGCGGTATCGCTGACGCGGAGCGCACCGGCGACGGCGGCCAGGACGTATTCGTCGCCGGCGTCAGGGAAACGAAACATGGGGCCGCGGGTGGTCTGGGTGGCGGAGCAAAACACTCCAAGGGGCCAGATAACTCTACTCCTGGTCGAAGCATGCCAGACAACAACACGCTGCTGGGCGGGCCGCCTCCTGGAGGTTAATTACCTCCGGGGTCGTGAACTTTGCCCCTCATATTCGCGATCTTCAAGATATCTATCAAAGGCCTTCTGACGAAGCGAATCTCTGTTTTCCTTTGCCAGCAGTGGAGAGTTAGGAGAGGACTTTCTTAACTCCTCCAACAATAGAAGCAAAACATAGTTATTCGCTTCAAAGTGGCCTTGCATGATTTCGATGCGTTCATTCAAAGCGTTTACCTGACGTTTCAGGTCCTCTGAGTGCAAGCGCCACTCATCAATTACAGCTTCGTATGACGCTTGGGTTGCGCGAGAGTGAGCGTAACCAGCAGATAAGCCAACTTGATATCCGGAGGATGACATTGAAAGTCTCCATGCATAGAGGATGAGAGTATTCAAGCAAAGTTGTCTCAGCTGTACAAGGATAAGACAAAGAAAAAGTCACATGTGACCTAAAAGTCGATGAGTCATGTGTGACCTAAAAAGAGTAGGTCGTAAGTGACCTAAAAAGAAATCACATTCACGCAGCTGCGTGAATGTGGGCACCGGTCGCCGGAACGGCGATTCGCGTAGCGAAAGGTGCCTTTTCAGTCAGCCAGTTAAAACGAGTTAGGTCACTGGAGAAAGCGCTATGAAGACGCAAAATGAGATATTTGAGCTCGTCAGAGCTGGACGCCGACGGATGAAAGATCTGCCTTCCAGAAAGGTATCTAGGTCGACTTATGAGGGTTATGTCCGTGAATACAATCGGCTTGTCGGAGATGAAGGCGCTGAGCCCGAGAAGTTATGGTCTGCAATCTGCAGAACTAGTAGTAAGTCGACCTATCGAAGAAGGGTGGCCGCAGTAATTCACTGCTGCAGATCTCAACTGTCAGAGGCCCTGCAGAACCAGGATGCGGCCCAGCGAGCGGGAGATATGAGGGGTCTGAATGAGCATGCGTCGGTAATTGATGGAGTGCTTGGAGTTATAAACATTATTGAACGGCACAAGGGGGAGTGTCCTCTTGAAACCATAGTGAGGCGAAAGTCGAAACGATCGGATTTAAGAAAATTACCAAATGATTGGCGTGAACAGCTGTACAAGAAATTTGAGCATAGTAAGTACAAGTTGCCTTACTTGGTTGGGGCGGTGTCTGGGTGTCGGCCAGGTGAACTTGAGAAGGGGGTAAAAGTAATTTGTAGTGAGACCAAGTTGACTATACGTATAGATAGCGGAGTCAAGGTTACTGAGGAAAAAGGGCAGCCTTGGCGAGAAATCAGCTATCTGATTGACCAAGATTCGCATGTGCTAGTCAAGGCGCTCCACGATTCCTGCAGGAAATTAGGAGATGATACGTGTGCTGTGGTTGGCATAGATAAAAGTACCAACTGGCGAGCGGCGCTTGCGGCGACTGGGCAGAATTTATGGCCAAGATTGCACTTCAGAATTTGTCCGTACCATCTTAGGAATGCGGCGGCGAGCGATTTCAAACGATCAGAAGCCAGCAACGAAGAGGTGTCGGCCGCCCTAGGCCACTGTGTGGATAAGACGGGTAGCCTGTATGGGCAGCATCAGGTTGGGCGAGGCGGCTTGGGGCTGCACCCTGAAGCGGTCAGCGCTGCGCGTCCCGTTCTGAGAACGCGTAGCCCCGTCCCTGTTAAGCCTGGAGCGGCAGCCCCACGATAGGAGGAAACCGCCAATCACACTGGTTGCCCCGGCCTGGGGGCATCTCTACCGGCGAAGGGGACTTTTTTGATATGACCTGGATCGTTTTCATTGGGCGCACCGATAGAGAACTTCGATACCTCTAGTTCCGCAAATTTGCTAGACTAACGATGACAATGTGCCATCATGATTGCCATCATTTTCGGTCTTCAGCTGTGTGTAAGGGGTAGCTAATGAAGGTGGGAACGGAAGCCTACAATATTGATCATGAGCAGACCCATGCAAGAGGCGTATTAGTAAGTGAGTCTGATCTTCATAAGATGCTGGCGGGCCCAGTAAATAAAATTATAAATGACACTCAAGGAAAGAGTGATATTCGAGTCCTGCTATCCAGTGTCGTAAATACTGGTTTTGAAAATTCTGCACTAGAAAGTTTGCTGCAGGAAAGCTTTGATGTTCCTGATTGGTTGATCGGTGAGGCCCTGGCAGAGTTCTTGATAACCGAGGAACGGGAGTGTGAGTTTCCCTGGCCATCGTCACGCGATTTAAAGAATCCAAATTCAAGTGCGACTGGTGCGGACTTGGTCGGGTTTCAACGAACAGGTGATCCCGACGCTCCTTATAGGTTTGCCTTCGGCGAAGTGAAAACCTCCACAGAGGAAAAATGGCCACCTCAAGTAGTGTATGGAAGAGGCGGCCTTCAAGAGCAAATCGAGGATCTAAAGAGCTCCCAGTCAGTAAAGCGAGGGCTCTTCTTGTATCTCGGTCACCACGCCCCAAATAGCACTTGGGCGGACAAGTACATCAGCGCCGCCAAAAGATACTTGAAAAGCAACTATTGTGATTCATCGCTATTCGGCGTTCTTGTGCGTGACGTAGAGCCCAAGAGCATTGATCTGAAACAGCGTGCCATCAACTCGTCCAAAGAAAAACCCGCTGAAACTCAAATAGCATTTTTTGCGATATACCTTCCTTTGGGCATAATTCCCAACCTCCCTGATTTGCTTGCGAAAAAGGCAGCCAAATGAGCTTGCTTCCTGAAAATTTCGATGCAGTTGATAACCACTGGGCAGTTCTAGCTCTCGGGGAAACTGATCGTGTTGAAGGTTTAGCTCAAGCTGACGAGCAATTGGCAAGAATGAGTCTAAAGGGAGTTTTGTCTTCACCAGAAGATAATCCAATAGATCTAGCACGTCTTGAGCGGCTTGCAACAGCCTATGAGCTTGCCGCAATTGAGGGGCTGGAGTCGCTCATTCACTTAGCGCGAACCGAACAAGGTATCAAACTAAAAACACAAGCTCAGGCCGGTGCGCATCGGGCGTTCGGAATACTTAGGGTTTTGCCAATCCCGGTAGAGAGTGTCGAAGCAAGAATCTTTCATGTTCTTCATGTCGCTGGCGTGGCTTATTGCGGCGATCGCTGGACGGATTTGCGCAGATGGTTGAATGAGAATGAGGAAGCTCAGTTAGTCCCTTCTGTAGCGGCCACTCGCTGGGACCAAAGACTCCTTTATCGTATTTTTGATGCTTGGCTGAGTTTGCTCAGAAAAAGAAACTGGGACGATTTGGATCGCATCAGCCAGTTGATATTAACTCTGAGGGAAGAGCAGAAGCTTTACGAAGCTACATACCTTGAGAGCTCAACCGCTCTAACTGGTGCAAGCCTCGCGTTAAGACTGGTGGCTCTTTATCACTGGGCCAAGGCAACAGAGCGTCTTGCTGAGTACATGCTCCAAGGTGAGCCTGCACAAATAGCAACAGAGCTCGATCAGCACTTTGAAGCAGCCTGCAAAGCTGCTCTGAGCTCTCAGGACTATCAGCTGGAAGTAATTCTGCGGTGGTTACATGCTGCCAGTCGCATAATGGTCAACGCCTCAATTTGGTGGACTGCGGAAGGGGCAAAGTCAAGAACCACTAGTTTTGTAAAGTTAGTAACCCAAAGCAAGGGGATGTTTGAGCTTCTTCCGCCACAGCAAGCTGCAATCCAAGAGCAAGGCCTCCTTAATGCCGCTAGCCAAGCGGTAGTTATAGATATGCCAACCTCTGGCGGAAAGACAGCGCTTGCTCAGTTTCGGATGCTGCAGGCGCTAAATCAATTTGAGCAAGATAACGGATGGGTCGCATACGTAGCTCCTACCAGAGCACTTGTCTCGCAAATAACGCGCCGATTAAGAGAAGATTTTACGCAAATCGGTATAAGAGTAGAGCCTCTAACTGGCGCAGTTGAAATTGACTCGTTTGAAGAGGACCTTTTGCAGAGCAGCTCGGCCTTCCAAGTGTTAGTGCTTACACCTGAGAAGCTCCAGCTCGTAATTCGCAATAAGAAGGTCAAGCGACCTCTGTCGCTAACAGTTTTAGATGAGGCACATAATATAGAAGATAAGGAGCGAGGGCTTCGCATTGAGCTTTTGCTAGCCACTATCAAGCAGGAGCAGCCAAAGTCAAAATACCTTCTGATGATGCCTTTCGTGCCAAATGCAGATGATCTGGCGCAATGGCTAGGCGACGGTCGCGGAACCTCAATAAGCTTAAGCGCAGCCACATGGCAGCCTAATGAGCGTATAGTCGGAATATTCAATGCCGAGCAATTCCAGGCAGAAGGAAGCAAGCGCGGCGACTGGCGCTTAACATTTGAGACGCTGACCACCACGCAGAATTCTATCAATCTCCGCGGGAAGCATTACGTTGACGGAGTGCGTCCACTAAAAAGGTTGAATTACAGCGAGGCGCAGGGCCTCAGCATGCAAGCTGCTGCAATGGCAAAAGCTTTCTCTTCCAGAGGAACTAGTATCGCTGTAGCGCAGAAGATTCCTGATGTATGGAATATTGCAAGAAAGCTTTCCACCGAAATGGAGGCGCTTCCAAAAGTCCCTGAGGAAATTGCTCTGGTTCAGCGCTTTTTGCAGTCTGAGATTAGCCCGGACTTTGAGCTGGTAGAGATGCTCGAGAAGGGTATTGCCGTGCATCATGCTGGCTTGCCTGCTGAAGCATTATCGCTGATTGAGTGGTTGACCGAGAAAGGTTTAATCAAAGTACTGTGCGCTACGACGACTATCGCGCAAGGATTAAATTTCCCTGTTTCTTCGGTATTCCTTGCAACCAGGAAATATCCCTATGGCATTGAAATGTCTCACCGTTCTTTCTGGAACTTGGCAGGAAGGGCCGGGCGAGTGCAGCATGGAAGTGTTGGCGTTGTTGGTATAGCCGCAGGTGATGCGCCTAACGAAATTAGGAAATATGTCAGCGATGCAACAGGAGAGCTAATTTCTCGACTGATCGGCATGCTTGACGATATTGAGTCGGAGGGGGCTCTTTTAAATCTCCAGCAGATACTTCAGCAAGACCAGTGGGCGGATTTTAGAAGCTATATTGCTCACCTTTGGAATGAAAAACGGAATTTGGATATCGTTATAAGTGAGGCCGAACAGCTACTTCGGAACACCTACGGATATTCTGTTCTTAGAGGTAGAGGTGATCCTGAATCGAAAAGGAAGGCAGATGCAGTCCTTGAGGCTACAAAAGGATATGTACGAGAGATCGCTAAGCATCCAGAGAACGCTAGTCTGGCTGATGCCACAGGATTCTCACCTGAAGGTGTAAGAACGGCATTCCTTGAGCTTGGTCAGCTGGAAAATAAGATCAGAGCCTCAGACTGGGCGCCAAGCAGTCTTTTCGAAGGCAGTAACTCTATGTTGCCCGCCTTAGTCGGTGTCATGATGAAAATTCCTCAGCTTAAGAAAGGCCTTGAGGAAATCAAAGGAAGTGGCCCTGGTCATAAGAAGATATCGGATATAACTCAGGCCTGGGTGGCCGGAAAGTCCATTGAAAGTATCGCAAAACAATATTTTGATGGAAAAACTGCAACAGACAAGATCTCAAATGCCTGCAAGGCGATATATCGAGAGTTGGCAAACAATGCCACGTGGGGTATTTCGGCGCTGAGTAAAATACCCACGTCTGGTCTTGATTATGAAACTATGTCTGACGAAGAGAAGAGACAAATCAATAATCTACCTGCCATGCTTTATCATGGTGTCCGGTCAGAAGAGGCTGTTCTCATGCGAATGAACTCGGCGCCGAGAAGTATCGCGGAGAGCCTGGGAACCGAGTTTAAGAGGACAGCCGCATCCACTGGATCCGCCACTCAGGCTGCTGATTTCTTGAGGTCATTAAGCGAGATGGACTGGGATAGGCTCCGTCCCAAATCGGCAGCTATGAGCGGTTCTGATTATCGTGAGGTATGGAGGCGCCTGTCAGGTCAACATTAAGGCTGCTTTCCGGCGTCCCTGCCGGTGCCGGTGCTGGTGTCCAGGGCCGGGCAAAGAGCCGCCCGGCCCTGGCGCGGCATCCATGCCTCACCAGCTCTATTGTGTCCTACCTGAGAGCGCTATTTTAGTTCCCCGCTATAAACTGCGCGCTAGCTGCAGAAAAGGTGATGGCGATCCCCATCCTGCGATGTGGATCAATTTTCTATCTTTTAGTGCTGCCAATTCTTCTCTTGCTTATGACGTTTGCGTTACCTTTCACTGGGCCGCGCCCGGAGTGCATTGAATAGTACTTGGCGCCGTTGTATTCCATGGCCCAAAAGTCTAGTTTGTCATTCCAGGTTTTGACGATAAGCTCGCCAACATTGGCATGATTTGCAATGCTTAGGTAGGACTTCCATACTTTCTTGTAATGCGAATCTAAACTGCCGAATACATAGTCTGACTCGTCTTGAAATGATAGATTGCTAAATATTAACACTGTGGCCAGCTCTACGCTTCTTTCGTTTGGTAAATCCCATCTGGCTCCGCTATACCAATAGCTTAAAGCTTGGAAAATCCCTCTTGAGCTCTTGCCATGAAATCCCTTTCCTGTTATTGGGTTGAGGTGCTTAACCTCAATGCCAATATATTTTTCAGTAAAGCCGTGCGCAATAAGCTCATCTTTTGCTTTGATTATAAAATCTATTCTGATGTGCTCTATTTCTCGATCTACAAACCCCGTTCCATTGACCTCGTGATGAATGTGGAACCATCTTGAAAAATTTCTTATGAACCAATCGTGAAGTTCATCTTCGCTCTGCCATCTTGATGAGTATCCTTCATTTATATGGCGATCGCGCTGCCGCATAAGATATGTAGGTAGTAAGTTTGAAAGATTTATTTCATTGGCTGAGCAGTACTCGTCAATGATCTCTCCGAGCTCGGCCAATTTTTGCTCAAGGGTTTTGCCGTCTCTTGGATACGGAAGAGTAGGTAGGCTAATTTCCCTCGATGAAAGTATTTCCAGTCTTTTTTGTATGAATGCATCTTCTAGGTTTTGATCGCTAGCTGGCGGCTGGATTTTTACTTTTGCCTTGCCTATTTCGCCGCCACGAAACTCTCCACAGAATTGGCACTGATTTGCATATGCAGTTCCGGTCCCTTTATTTCTCAAGCGCAGCTCTAGGTAGTCAGAACAATCATGATTTAGGTCTTCGAGAGCTACGGCAGATTCAATATGTGGATAGTCCATATGTCTATAGTCTGGATTGGGCGCTTATAAGGATTAATAGGCCTGGAGAATTAAGATTTCTTTTGTTGTTTGGCTGCGTAGTGTCGGGTCTGGTAGGGCAGGATCGCCTTGGTGTTCGGAATGTCGGTCTCGTCCAGGCCCCAGGCGTGGAGCAGGTCCGTCAGCGGACCACCGCGAAAACTAACTTTCAGGTCTACCAGGTCGCGCAGCGCCTGCTTGCGCTCTAGCTCCGTGCAGGGGTAACGGCGGAGTACGTCCAGGGCGAACCTTGCGCGACGCTGCTGGATACCCTCCAGGGCCTCCAGGGCGCGTTTCAGTGAAGGGATAGGGTCGGGGGCGTACCAGACGAACAATGCGACCTCGATCAGCGTCTCAGGCGTAGCCTGGCCAAGTGGTGCTCTGGCCAGGGTTGTCAGCGCGGCTATCGAATTCTCTGATTGCTCCGTCATGGAGGAGGCCCTTCAGGATGTATAGCTCGCTGAGCATGCGCTCGGGGTGGCTGGATGGCTAAATCGAGCTGGTGAGGCATGGATGCCGCGCCAGGCGCCGGGCGGCTTTTTGCCCGGGGCCTGGCCACCAGCGCCGGCAGGGATGCCGGAGGTGGGCTTGAGTCAGGCGCTAGGCCTCGCCCCCTGGCGCGACTGGCCAATGTTATCTAGTGCGTTGACCAGATCTTCCGCTCGCAGGTGCGTGTAGCGCTTGAGCATCTGCATCGACTTGTGACCACTGATTGCCGCAACTTGCTGATCAGTGAGCTGGCCGCTCTCCACGAGCCTGCTCACGGCTTCATGCCTGAGATCATGGAACCGGAGATCTGCCATGCCGAGTCGCTTTTTCATCCCGTTCCAGACTTTCGAGAAGACATAAGGCCTTCTCTTCTCATCCTTGCCTGGCTCGCCGAAGAAAATGAGATTGGTATCGATGGGACGTATGGGGTTCTCCAGGGCCTCTTTAAAGGCCTGGGTCGCTGCTTGAGTGAGGGGTACGGTTCGGCTTTCCCCGTTTTTCGTGTCTAGGAGCTTCACCACGCGCTTTTTAAGGGCTACCTGGTGCCTACGTAGCGAGGTGATCTCGGAAGAGCGCATGCCAGTCTCCACGGCGATTCTGACGATCCACCCGAGCATTGGGTTGTGGTAGGCGTTTACGGCCTGGAACAGTTTCCGCTCTTCGTCCGGGCTGAGCCGTCGATCACGCCCCTCGCCGGGGCTTGGCTTGCGGATATTCAGCACAGGGTTTTGGGGGAGGCCGATTCGCCACTCCTGGATGGCCACCGTGAAGAGGTTGCTGAGTAGGGCTAGTTCAAGGCGGACGGTGTTAGCGCTGACGGTTTTCGGAGCGACGTCGCTGCCTTCCTTGTATTTCGTGCGGACGGGTTCTTTCAGGCGCTTATCGCGGTACTCGGCGATCACGTCGGCCGAGAGAGCTGCGAGGGAATACTTTCCGAGGTGGCGAATGAGCGGGGCGGCCTTGGTCTGCTCGGCTTTTTGCGTGGAGGCTTTCTTGGTCGGGGTGACCTCTTCCAGATAGCGCCCCAGGGCTTTCTCTAGAGTGGTCTTTTCGGAGGGGGAGCGACGCAGGTATACGCCGCGGACCATCTCGTCCTCGGTAGAACGAGCCCAGTCATCGGCGTCACGTTTGATGCGAAAGGTTTTGGAAGCTGTGGGCCACCCTTGCTTGCGGATGACAGCTTTCCAAGTACCAGAGGGGGTTTTTACGACTATCGCCATCATCATCTCCAGTAGCAAAGTGCCGGCACTGTACCGAAACTGTACCACTGGAGCGTGGGACTGAACAAAGCGTTGCGCTAAGTCCTTGAAATTAGTGGTGCCCAGGGACGGAATCGAACCGCCGACACGGGGATTTTCAATCCCCTGCTCTACCAACTGAGCTACCTGGGCAACGTGGCGCGCATTAAAAGGGTTTTCCGATGGGGTGTCAAGCGTGTCGCGAAAAAATTTTCAGTTAATACCGAAACTTACGCGCTGGGCGGGACGTAGCCGTCGGCCTGGGCGTATTCCTGCCCGGAGAGGAACTTGTCCATTTCGCCCTGGAGGAACTTGCGATCCTCGGCGTTCATCATGTTCAGCCGGCGCTCGTTGATCAGCATGGTCTGGTGCTTCTGCCATTCGTCCCAGGCCTGCTTCGAGACGTGCTCGTAGATGTCCTGGCCCTTGGCGCCGGGGTAGGGCGGGCGATCGAGGCCGGGCAGCTCTTCTTTGTACTTGCGGCACATCACCAGTCGGGTCATGACATTTCTCCTGCATTCAACGCGTCGGCCGCTCGTTTGAGCAGCTTCTTGACCGGGGCCGCGAGACCGAGCCGCGGCGGGGTGGCGAGGTTATACCAGAGCCAGTCGCCCTCGGCCACGGCGGGGGCTGCGTCCTCGACGCGCACCAGCCAGGGCTCGATGGCCAGCTGGAAGTGGCTGAAGGTGTGGGTCAGGCCGGCCAGTTCACGGCGCGCGCCCAGGCGCAGGGCGTGCTGCGCGGCGAGCGGGTCGAGCTGGGCGAGGTCGTCCAGTTCCGGGAAGCTCCACAGGCCACCCCACAGGCCGCTCGACGGGCGGCGATAGAGCAGGATGGCGCCGTCGTGGTTGGCCAGGATCGGCATCAGCGTGCGCCGCTGCGGCAGTTCCTTGCGCGGCTTGGGCACCGGGTAGGCGCTTTCGCGGCCGAGCAGGTGCGCGCGGCAGCCTTCGCGCAGCGGGCACAGCAGGCAGCTGGGCTTGCTGCGGGTACAGAGGGTGGCGCCCAGGTCCATCATCGCCTGGGTGTAGTGGTTGACCCGCGCGTGCGGGGTGAAGCGTTCGGCGGCCTCCCAGAGCTGCCTGGCCACCTTCGGTTCGCCCGGATAGCCGTCGCAGGCCAGGTAGCGGGCCAGTACGCGCTTGACGTTGCCGTCGAGGATCGGCGCGCGCAGGCCCATGGAGATGCTGGCGATGGCGCCGGCGGTGGAGCGGCCGATGCCCGGCAGCTCGGTGAGCTGCTCGACGTCGCGCGGGAACTCGCCGCCATGGCGTTCCATCACCAGCTTCGCGGTCTTCTGCAGGTTGCGCGCGCGGGTGTAGTAGCCCAGGCCGGTCCACAGGTGCAGCACTTCGTCTTCCGGCGCGGCGGCCAGGTCGGCCACCGTGGGCAGGGCCGCCATGAAACGGTCGAAGTAGCCCAGCACGGTGGTCACCTGGGTCTGCTGCAGCATGATTTCCGACACCCACACCCGGTACGGGTTGATGTCGCGCTGCCAGGGCAGGTCATGGCGGCCGTGCTGGTCGAACCAGTCGAGGACCGCGGTGTTGAAGCGTTCGGGAGTCATTTCTTCTTCAGCAGGTTCTTCAGGGCGTCTTTCAGGTCGGGGCTGACCTTGTCGCCGAATTTCTCTTCGAGTTTCTCGTTCAGGCGCTGGCCGGCCAGCTGCCCGGCGATCTTGCCGACGCCGTCCTGGTCCAGGCGGCAGGCCTTGGCGCCGAGTTCCAGCGGGCCGCGGCAGCGCAACGGCCATTCGATGCCGACGAAGCGCTTGTTCACTTCGCAGGCCGGGTCGGGCATGTCGCTCTTGTCGCCTTCGATGATCACGCCAACGCGGTAGTCCATGCCCAGCACGCGCAAGTCGAGGTCGCCGTCGCCCTTCACCGTCAGGCCCGGCACTGCGACGCGCAGGTCGGGGTTGCTGGCCACGCCGTTGCGGAAGGTCAGGCTGCCGTTCAGTTCGCGGAAGGGCGTGTCCTTGCCGCCGTGCTCGCCGCTCAGGGACTTGCGGTTGAGGGTGGCGATGCCGCGGCACAGCTGTTCTTCGAGGTTGGCGTTGAGCAGCACGCCCTTGCTCAGCTTGAAGTTGGCCTTGCCGTTGAGGTTGTCGATCCAGGCCTTCTGGCTGTTGCCCTGGGTGGTGATGTCGGCGTCGAGGTCGAGCAGGCCGGTGACTGGCGGCTTCTGGCCCTGGGATTCGAGCAGTTTCTCCACCGGCACGCCTTCGATGTGTTTCTGCGCCGCCAGCAGCGCCACGTCCTGGCGCACGTCGAGGCTGGCCTTGGCGTTGAAGCGGCCGTCGTAGAGTTCGCCGCGCATATCGTCGAGGCTTAGCTGGCCGTTCTGCCCGCGCACCTTGAGCACCGCGTTGTCGATCGGCAGCTTGTCCAGGGTCAACTGGCCGAGGTTCAGCGCGAGGTCCAGGTCGAGGTTGCGCAGCTTGGCCAGCGGCAGTACCTGCGCGTCGCTCCAGGCCTGCTGGGTCGGCGCGTTGGGCAGCGGCGAGTCGCCCTTGCTGGTGGCGCTGGCGACGGTGGCGTCGACTTCGGCCTTGCGACTGGCGCTGGCCGCCTCGGCACTCTTGGCGGCCTTGGCCGGCAGGTAGCGGTCGAGGTTCAGCTTGTCGCCGCTCAGCTGCGCGCGCACGGCCTGCCTGGCGATATCGGCCAGGCCCAGGCTGCCGCTGAAGCTGCTGTCGTCGAGCTTGAGCTGGATATCGCTGAGGTTGACGCTGTTGCGGCTGCCGTCCAGGCGCGCGGCCAGCTCCAGCTTGGTCAGGGTGTTGCCGTCGGCCATCTCCGGCAGCTTCTGGCCGAGGCCGTCGAGGAACTCGCGCAGGTTGAACGGGGCGATGGACAGGCCACCGGTGAATTGCGGGTCCTTGTCCAGGTTGCGCGCCTTCAGCTCGCCGAGTGCGCGCAACTGGTTGAGCGACAGCTTCAGGCCGTTCCATTCGGCGACTTGCGCGGCCTGGTCGAGCAGCAGCTGGCCCTGGGCGGAGAAGGTGGCGGTCTTGCCCTGCAACTGGTCGCCGGAGAGTTCGCCGGAGAGCTTGGCGTCTTCGAGCTGGTAGCGCTTGAGCGCGCGGTCGAAGCGCAGGTTGCCGGTGAGCTCGGTCTTGGCGCGGGTCACCGGCTGGTTGGTGCCCAGGTAGGCGTTGAGCTTGAAGGGAATGCTGCTGCCTTCGCGGATGGCGCCGGTGTTCAGGTCCAGGCCTTCGACGGTGTACTGCTGGCCGGTCTGCTCGTCAGTGAAGTCGACGCGCGCGCCGCTGACGTTGAGGCTGTCGATGTCCAGCTTCAGCGGGGTGGCGATCTCGCGGGGCTGCGGCTTGGGCTCTTCGGCCGGCGCGGCGGGCGTGGTGGCCGGGGAGGAGGCGTTGGTGGCCGCTTGCGCGGGCTTGCCGATGTCTTCCCAGTTGCCCTTGCCGGCCTTGTCGCGGTTCAGCGTCAGGGTCAGGCCCTGCACGCGGATGTCGCTCATCTGCACTTCCTGGCGCAGCAGGGGCAGCACGCGCACGGAGAGGCCGAGCAACTGCAGGTCGGCGAATGGCTTGGTCGGGCTGCGCACGCTGGCCACGCTGGTGTCGTGCAGCTCCAGGCCAAGCCAGGGGAACAGGCTCCAGCCGATGTCGCCGCGCAGGTCGAGTTCCAGGTTGGCCTTGTCGCGGGCCACCTGGCGGATCTCGTCCTTGTAGTCGTTCGGATCGAAGAAGTGGGTGAGGATGAAGCCGGCGGCGACTACCAGGAGCAGCAGGGCGAGCACGACTATGCCCAGGATCTTGCCGAACGCTTTCATGGACCGGTCCTTGTTCTGGCGGCGGGTGAATTGGCGGAAGTATATCAATGCGCCAGGCCGCCTCAGCAGGCGGCGGCGACGCGCTCGGCGATCGCCAGGCTGGCGGTGAGGCCCGGCGACTCTATTCCGAACAGGTTGACCAGGCCCGGCAGGCCGTGGTCCCCGGCGGTTTGGATGACGAAGTCGGAGGCGGGTTCCCCCGCGCCGCTCAGTTTAGGACGGATTCCCGCGTAGCCCGCCTGCAGGCGCTCGGCGTCGAGGCCGGGGAAGTAGCGCCGGATGGCCTGGGCGAAGGGTTCGCGCAGGCTTTCGTCGACCCGGTAGTAGATGGCTTCCAGGTAGCGCACGTCCGGGCCGAAGCGCAGCTGGCCGCCGAGGTCGAGTGTGGCGTGCACGCCGAGGCCGGCGGTGTTGGCTTCGGGCATCGGGTAGATCAGGTGGCTGAACGGCGAGCGGCCGCTGTAGGTGAAGTAGCGGCCCTGGCACAGGTGCAGCGGCGGCACGCCTTGCAGGCCCTCGGTATGCCCGGCCAGTTGCTGGGCGAACAGGCCGCCGGCGTTGACCACCTGTTCGGCCTGGATGCTGAACGGCTCGCCGACGCTGACGCCTTCGGCGATCCAGCCGTCGGCGGCGCGGCGCAGGCTGTCGATGCGGGTGTCCAGCACCAGCTGCGCGCCGCGATTCTCCGCCGCGTGTTGCAGCGACAGCATGTAGGCGTGGCTGTCGATGATCCCGGTGCTCGGCGAGAGCAGTGCGGCCACGCCGCGTACCGCCGGTTCCAGGCTGTGCAACTGGGCGCCATCCAGCGGCTGCAGATCGTGCACGCCGCTGGCGACGGCATTGGCGGCCAGGGCTTCGAGCTTGCCCAGTTCGGCGTCCTCGACCGCCACCAGCAGCTTGCCGATGCGGCTGTGCCCGACGTCGTGGCTGGCGCACCAGGCGTACAGGCGCTCGCGGCCCTCCAGGCACAGTTCGGCCTTGAGCGAGCCGGGCGCGTAGTAAATGCCGGCGTGGATGACTTCGGAGTTGCGGCTGGAGGTGTGGCTGCCGATCAATCGCTCGGCCTCGACGATCAGTACGCTGCGGCCGCTGTCCGCCAGCCGCGCGGCGCAGGCCAGGCCGACCGCGCCGGCGCCGATGACCAGAATGTCGATGTCGTTCATGCGTCCGCTCCGGTTTCCAGGGGCAGGCCCAGGCGCCGGGCCAGCTCGGCGGCGGCGGGCTGGCCGTCCGGTGCTTGCAGGCGCAGCGGGCAGCCGGCGAGCACGGCCTGGCGCTGGGCTTCCTCGAGCAGCCGGCGGGCCACGCCGCGGCCACGGGTGACGCGGCGCACGCACAGCCGCGAGAGGCGCCAGGCGTCGGCGTCGCGTTGCAGCCAGGCGGCGCCGAGCAGGCGGTCGTTGAAACGCCCGGTGTAGAGCGTGCCGGCGGCCAGCGCGGCATCCACCAGCGCGTCGCCGTCGGCGAAGGGCGCGAGCAGCCAGGCCGGCGCCTCGGCGTAGAGCTTCGCCAGGTCCTGGCGGTCCTGGGCGGAGAGCTGGGCGGGGCGTTCGACGGTCACGGGCATGGCGGTCTCCTCGGCGGGGAGCGGCAGTTTACGGA
>NZ_JARJLT010000355.1 GCF_029335315.1 Pseudomonas citronellolis | reverse complement strand
ACCTGGCGCTCGTCCATGGCCCGCCGGCCCTGCAGGCCGCCGCTGTGCACCGCGACCAGGCGGCTGCCGCGCGGCACCCGGCCGGCCTTCACCTCGTCGTACAGCGCCAGCAGCAACTTGCCGGTATAGAGCGGTTCCAGCGGTACGCCACAGGCGCCTTCGAAGTCGGCCATGAAGCGCGCCAATTCGGCGTCGACCTTGGCGAAACCGCCCCGGCTGGCATCCACCAGGCGGTAGCCGGCGTCCGCCCGCCCCGCCTCCGCCAGCAGACGCGGCAGCATCGCTTCGACGCCATGCCCCGGCGGTACCGCCAGGGCGCCGACGACCGGGTGCGCGCCGCCCTCGCCCAGCACCAGTCCGGCCAGGGTGGTGCCGGTGCCGCAGGCGGCCCAGAGCTGGTCGTAATCACCCCAGCCGATCGAGCCCAGGCCTTCGCGCAATTGCGCCACCAACGGCGCGCAACCTTCCGCGCCGGGCAGCCCGCCGCCGCCCTCGTCCACCGCCAGCAATCGCGGGTAACGCTCGCGCCAGGGCGTCCAGAAGCCTGCGCTGTGCCGCTCGCGGTAGCCGGCGTAGCCGAGCCAGTGCAGCTGCATGCCCCAGGCGCGCAGGTCGCGCACGGTCGGGGTGTCCTGCTCGTGGCCACGCAGCAGGCCCACCGTGGCGAAGCCGAAGCGCGCGCCGGCCGCGGCCAGGGCGTGGAGGTGATTGGAATGGGCGCCGCCGAGGCTGATCAGGCCGTCCAGACCGAGCTCGGCGGCCTGGCGCAGGTAGGGCGCGAGCTTGAACCACTTGTTGCCGGAGACGCGCTCGTCGACCAGGTCCAGGCGCAACAGGGCCAGCTCGACCTCGGCTTCAGCCAGCCAGTCGAGCTGTATGCATTGCAGGGGTGGCGTCGGACGCCAGTCGGGAAACCGCAGGATCGCCGGCTACCCCGTGGTCACGCTGCGCAGGCGCCCGGCGCTCTTGTGCCGGCCGCAGCAGTTGCTGTCGCCTTCGACGAAGCGCCCGGGGTTGTCCACCCGGTCCACCGGCAGGGCGCAGCGCTCGCCATTGGACAGGCGGCCGTCGCAGGTCGGCTGCTGGTAGTGGGCCAGCCACTGGCGGTATTGCGGCTCGGAGACGAAGCACTTGGCCGCCGCATAGGCCATGGGGTTTTCCTGGTAGCGCGGAATGTCCTGCAGCGGAATCGTCAGGTGCCCGGCGCCGGGGTGGTAGACCACGAAGATCACCCCCAGGGCCGCCAGCTTCTGCAGCGGCGCATCGCTTTCCACGCGCGCGGCCTGGGCCGCCAGTTCGCCGCGCAGGGCTTCGTTGTCGAGCTTGAGCTGCTTGTCCAGCTCGCCGCGATAGCTCAGCTCGGCGTCGCGGACGGCCAGTTGTTCCTTGTATTGCGCCTCGATCTTGGCGATGCGCGCCCGCGCCTCGGCGTCGATCTGCGCGCGCGCTTCCTCGATCTCGTCGCGACCCTGTTGCTCGATGCTGCGCAATTGCGCGGTCAGCTCTTCGCGACCGCGCTGGAAGCCGTCGACACGCTCGTCCAGCTCGCGGCGCAGGCCGCTGTTGATCTCTTCTTCGCGCTTGAGCCCTTCGCGCAGGGCGGCGAGTTCGGCCTGCAGCACCTGGACATGTTCGTCGGCGCCCAGGCGCAGACGTCGCAGTTCTTCTTCATGCTGCTGGGCCAGGCTGGACAGCTTCGACTCCTGCTGCCCGAGCAGTTCGGCGGTCTTCTGCCGGTGTTCCTCGAGCATCGCCCGGGCCAGTTTCTCGGCCTGCTCGCGGGATTCCTCGGCGGGGGCGTACCACTGGTGCTCGGCGGCCATCTGCAGGCGCTGCGGCTGCACCGCCTTGGGCTCCTCCTCCACCAGCAGGCCGAGCTGGTTGCGCTTGACCGCGTCGCGCAGCATCGCCAGGTGGTTGTTGCCGGCCACCAGGCTCGGGTCCCACAGGTGCATCTGGTGCCAGGACACCGGGCACTGGCTGCGGCAGGCCAGGCGGATCGGCCCGGCGCCCATGTCCGGGCCGCGCCCGGCGCGCTCGGCGAGCTGGCGCAGGGGCAGGTTCCAGCCACGGTCGGCTTCGCCGTTCTCGTCGAAGTCCAGGTAGAAGAACACCGTCGCCTTGACCAGCAGGCGCGGGTTGATCATCACGTAGGCCAGGCGCATCTGCTGGTCGGCGAATTCGTGCATCTGCACGACGTTGTCGAGCAACGCCTCGAATTCCGGGTAGAGCATCTGCTTGCCGACGCCACGGTCATTGAAGAAGACCACGGCCTCGACCATCTGGGGCTTCTTCTGCAGGCTCATGACGGGGGACCTCTGCTCGGTGCGGATGGAATCGCGGGATCGGCGCCCGCGCGGGGCCGCTGTCCGGACGCGCTGGCGCGTCAACGAGGCAAGTCTAGGGGAAATAATGTCGCAGGCAATGTGACTGGGTTGGCAGTCGATCTGCCATTCGTAGGAAAGGAGCGTACGCCAGGCGGA
>NZ_JARJLT010000354.1 GCF_029335315.1 Pseudomonas citronellolis | reverse complement strand
TCCTTGGCATGGCGCGCTCGTCGCTTGCCCTGCAGAGCGCCGGGCTATGCCCTAGACTTTGGGCCTTTGTGGGCATGGGGTGCGCGTATGTACCGGGGAAGCTGTCTGTGCGGGACGGTGGCGTTCACTCTCGAAGGCGAACTGCCGCCAATCCAGGTCTGCCACTGCGGGCAATGCCGCAAGGCCCAGGGCGGGCCGTTCGCCACCAACCTGGCGGTGCGCCGCGAGCACCTGCGCCTGCTTGGCGGTGCCGAGCAGCTGCGCGCCTTCGAGTCCTCGCCGGGCAAGCGCCGCTGGTTCTGCGGCAACTGCGGCTCGCCGATCTACAGCGAACGTGACGCGCTTCCCGAAGTGTTGCGGCTGCGCGCGGGAACTCTCGACGGCGACCTGCTGACCAAGCTCGAAGCGCATTACCATGTCGCCTCGGCCGCCAACTGGTGGCCGCTGGATGACCAGCTGCCGCGCCATCCGGCGGGCAAGCCGGGCTGAGCCCGGCGATCTGGATACGCCCTGGCCGGCGGTCAAGGAGGAAGGATGTCGCCATCACCCCGCAGTTTTCGCGTCCTGGTCCTGGGCGGTTACGGCAACTTCGGCAGCCTGATCGTGCGCCGCCTCGCGGCCATCGACGGCATCCGCGTGCTGGTGGCCGGCCGTGACCAGAAGCGCGCCAGCGCGCTGGCCCGCGAGGTGAACGGCGAGGCGGTGTGCCTGGACATGAACCAGCCGACCCTGGCCGGGCGCCTGCGCGAACTGCAGGTGAACCTGCTGATTTCCGCCGCCGGGCCATTCCAGGGCCAGGACTACCGGGTGGCGCGCGCCGCGGTGGCGGCCGGAGCGCACTACGTCGACCTGGCCGACGCCCGTGGCTTCGTCTGCGCCATCGGCGAACTGGACCGCGCGGCGCGCGGCGCCGGGGTGCTGGTGTGCGCCGGGGCCAGCTCGGTGCCGGCGCTGAGCGCGGCGGTGATCGACGAACTGCTGCCGCGCTTCGCCCGCCTGGACAGCATCCGCCACGGCATCAGCTCCTCGGCGAAGATTCCCGGCCAGGCCACCCTGGCGGCGGTGCTCGGCTATTGCGGCAAACCGCTGCGCCAACTGCGCGCCGGCCAGTGGCAATCGGTGTTCGGCTGGCAGGACCTGGTCGCCCACCGCTTCCCGGCGCCGCTGGGGCGGCGCTGGCTGGCCAACTGCGACGTGCCCGACCTTGAACTGTTCCCGCAGCGCTACCCGACGGTGCGCGAGGTGCGCTTCGGCGCCGGCCTGGGCCTGCGCCTCACCCATTTCGGCACCTGGGCGCTGTCCTGGCTGGTGCGCGCCGGCCTGCTGCGCGACGCCCGGCGCCTGGGCCCGCTGCTGCAGCGCCTGGCGCAGTCGCTGGAGCCGCTGGGCGACGGTCGCAGCGGCATGTTCGTGCAGCTCAGTGGCGAGGACCATGAGGGCCGGCCGCTGGCGCTGTGCTGGGAGCTGCTGGCGCACCACGACCACGGCCCGAACATTCCCTGCCTGGCGGCGGTGGCCCTGGCCCGCAAGCTGGCCGCCGGCGGCCTGGCGCAGCGTGGCGCCACGCCCTGCGTCGGCCTGCTGAGCCTGGACGAATACCTGGTCGAACTCGACGGCCTGGCCGTCAGCCATACCCTGCGCGAGCTGCCGGGCCCGGTGCTGGCCTGAATCCCCCACAAGCGGTATGCGCGCCGGCGCCGCAGGGGTAGCCGACGCCGGGTACTGATCCACGGCAAGAAAACCGCCCAGGGCCCGCCCTAGACTCCGGGACCGCCCATCCCCGCGAAAGGAGTCACCCCATGCACGTGGATATCGCCATCGTCGGCGCCGGCCCCGCCGGGCTGTGCCTGGCCCGCGCCCTGTCAGGCCAGGGCCTGTCGATAGCGCTCATCGAACGGCAGCCGCGCGCGGCCCTGGCGGAGCCCGCCGAGGACGGCCGCGAGATCGCCCTGACCCACGCCTCGCGCGAGGAAATGCAGCGCCTTGGCCTGTGGCAGCGCCTGGCCGCCGCCGACATCGCCCCGCTGCGCGACGCCCAGGTGCTCAACGGCCCGTCGCTGTTCGCCCTGCGCATCCAGGCCGGCCAGGCCGGCGCCGAACAGCTGGGCTTCCTGGTGCCGAACCAGGCCATTCGCCGCGCCGCCTTCGCCGCCGTGGAGGAGTGCCCCGACGTGACCTTGCTGGACGAGCGCGCGCTGCAGGCCGTGCAGGTCGGCGCCGAGCACGCGCACCTCGAACTGGCCAACGGCGAACGGCTGACCGCGCGCCTGCTGGTGGCCGCCGACAGCCGCTTCTCGGAAACCCGGCGCATGCTCGGCATCGGCGCGCGCATGGAGGACTTCGGCAAGACCATGCTGGTGTGCCGCATGGCCCACGCCCGGCCGCACCAGCAGGTGGCCTGGGAATGGTTCGGCTACGGCCAGACCCTGGCCCTGCTGCCGCTCAACGGCGACTGCTCATCGGTGGTGCTGACCCTGCCGCAGCGTGACATGACGCCGCTGCTGGCGCTGGACGAGGCGGCCTTCGCGCGCGACATCGAACGGCGCTTCGAGCAACGCCTGGGCGCCATGGCACTGCTCGGCCCGCGCCACTGCTACCCGCTGGTGGGCGTCTACGCCGAGCGCTTCGCCGGGCCGCGCTGCGTGCTGGTCGGCGACGCAGCGGTGGGTATGCACCCGGTGACCGCCCACGGCTTCAACTTCGGCCTGCACAGCGCCCGGCGCCTGGCCGAGCAGGTGCTCGCCGCGCAGCGCAAGGGCGGCGATCCGGGCGCGCCAGCGGCGCTGCGCCGCTACGCGCTGAGCCATCGCCTGGCGACCTGGCCGCTGTACCAGGCCACCAGCCTGATCGCCGGGCTGTACAACGACCCGCGCCCGCCGGCGCGCCTGCTGCGCACTGTCGGCCTGCGCCTGGCCCAGGGCCTGCCGCCGCTGCGCCAGGCCATCGCCCGGCACCTGACCCAGCACGCCTGACCCCGCGGCCGGCGCCCGGGGGAGGGCGTCGGCCGGTTCTGTCCATCAAGAGGGAGGAAACCCGCATGGCCCTGACATCCACCGACATCTGCGCCGCCGCCGAGCGCCTGCAGGGCTTCGTCGGCTTCAACCGCAAGACCGGCAAGTACCTGGTGCGTTTCAGCGAGGATTCCTTCGGCCTCGACGTCGACGAGACCAGCATCACGCCGGCCTGCGAATTCGTCTGGGCGTCGAAGGACGACGAGGTGATGGCGCTCAGCCGCGAGTGCCTGCAGATCCTCCAGGCGCAGAACATCAACGAGCGCCTGGACTTCGGCGAGGCGCTGCAGACCTACCTGCGCCGCACCGATCTGCCGGAAATCCGCGCCCAGCGCCGCCTGAAAGCAGGCTGAGGGGCTACCTGCGCCCTAGGATGCGGTTGAGCGCAGCGATACCCATCGATGTAAGGGCCGATGGGTATCGCGCACGGTTCCGGGTTTTGCGCTGACGCTGGGAGTAGGGCGGA
>NZ_JARJLT010000353.1 GCF_029335315.1 Pseudomonas citronellolis | reverse complement strand
GGTTATCCGCCGTTGGCCGGGGCGCCGGTGCCCGACGGCAATGGCGGATAACGCCACAGGCGTTATGCGCCCTACGCGCTCAGGCGACGGGGGTTGCTGTAGGAGCGAGCTTGCTCGCGAACAGGGTCCGCAGCTGGGCGATTCGCGAGCAAGCTCGCTCCTACGAGGCGCCCAGCTGCGACCGCAGATGAAGTGCCCTCGTAGGCTGGCGGCGGGTCAGGCGGCGACGTTCAGCAGGCTGCCGCTGCTGTTCTGGTAGCTGCTGGCGCTGCTGTCCTGGTAGTGCTTGGCCAGCATGGCGAGCATCTGCTGGACCATGTCGGCGCTGCTCGAACTGCTGCCGCTGGAGCTGCTGTCGCTGGAACTGGACGAGGAGCTGGCGCTGGTCGCCAGGCTGTCGCCACCCTGGCCCGACGGCGGCGGGGGCGGCGGCATGCCGCCCTGGGCCTGTTCCAGGGCGCTGCTCAGTTCGTCCTGGCTGATGCCGCCGCTGCCGTCACTGTCCATCTGCGCGAGCAGGGCGTCGACATCGATGTCGCTGCTGGAGTCGTCGGAGGCGGACAGCGCGCTTTCCAGTTCGCTGGAGCTGACGCTGCCGTTACCGTCGCTGTCCAGGGTCTTGAACAGGTCGGCGGCGAATTGCTGGTTCTTGCTGCTGGTGGTGCTGGTGCTCTGGGTGGAGCTGGTACTGCTGCTGCGCTGGGTGCTGGCGAGCGCCGCGCTGCTGTAGTAGCTACTGCCGTAGCTGCTGACTCCGCTGATCATCGGACTGCCTCCATGGGGTTATCGGTCCGGAACTGGAGTTCCGGTGCTGGCAGACTCGCCCAGGGCCGTGTCCGGGGTATGTGCGCTTTGTATGCGGCGGCCGACAAACTCAGGGGCGCGGCAGCGTCAGCACCGCGGTGGCGCCGCCGCCGGGGGTTTCCTCGAAGCGCAGGTCGCCGCCATGGCGGCGCGCCGCCTCGCGGGCGATGGCCAGGCCCAGGCCGACGCCGCCGGAATTGCGGTTGCGCGAGCCTTCCAGGCGGAAGTAGGGCTCGAAGACCTGTTCGCGCATTTCGGCGGGGATGCCGGGGCCATGGTCGCGCACGCGGATTTCCACCTGCTCGCCGCTGTCGCGCAGTACCAATTGCACTTCGCCGGCGTAGCGCAGGGCGTTGTCCAGCAGGTTCGACAGGCACGAACGCAGCGCCAGTGGCTGCACCTTGAGCGGCGCGCACTGGCCTTCGACGCTGACCTGCGCGCCGTACTCGCAGGCGTCCTCGGCCAGCGACTCGGCCAGGGCGTTGACGTCGAACCACTGCAACGGCTCGCTGGCGCGCTCCTGGTGCAGGTAGTGGAGGGTGGAGTCGAGCATGCCGATCATCTCGCCCAGGTCCTGGGCGAAGCGCGCGCGCAGCTGCGGGTTGTCGATTTCCTCGACGCGCAGCTTCAGGCGCGACAGCGGCGTGCGCAGGTCATGGGAAACCGCCACCAGCATGCGGCTGCGCTGCTGCACCTGTTCGCGGATGCGGTCGCGCATGCGGTTGAAGGCCTGGGCGGCGCGCTGCGCTTCCTGCGGGCCGGTTTCCGGCAGCGGGGGGCTGTCCAGGTCTTCGCTCAACTGTAGCGCGGCGTCGCCCAGGCGCTGCACCGGGCGCGCCAGCAGGCGCGCGCCGTACCAGGCGGCGCCGACCAGGGCGAGCAACTGGAACAGGAAGGGCACGCTCCAGAACGGCAGGCGCGGTGGCGGCGGCGGAGGCGGGCCCTGGAAGTGCTCGCCGAACGGCCCGTCGAACTGTTCGTGGGGCGGCGGCGGTGGTGGCGGGCCCGGATGGTGGAAGTGGCTGAACCAGACGAAGGCCAGCAGGTGAGCGACCAGGATGGCCAGCAGGAACACCCCGAACAGGCGGGCGAACAGGCTGTCGGCGAGCTGCAGCGGGCGTTTCTTCATGGGGGCTCCGGGCCGGGCGGGATCAGGCGATGTCGCGAACGTCGAAGAGGTAGCCTTCGCCGCGTACCGTCTTGATCAGCCGCGGCGAGCGCGGATCGTCGCCGAGCTTCTGGCGCAGGCGCGAGACCAGCAGGTCGATGCTGCGGTCGAAGGCCTCGATGGCGCGGCCGCGTGCGGCGTCCAGCAGCAGTTCGCGGTTGAGCACCCGGCGCGGGCGCTCGAGGAACACCCAGAGCAGGCGGAACTCGGCATTGGACAGCGGCACCACCAGGCCGTCCGGGGAGTGCAGCTGGCGCAGCACGCTGTCCAGCCGCCACTGGTCGAAGCGCACCTGGGCGCGCGGCTCGTTGCGGCCGTCGTCGCCGGTGACACCGCGCACGCGGCGCAGGATGGTCTGGATGCGCGCCACCAGTTCGCGTGGTTCGAAGGGCTTGGCCATGTAGTCGTCGGCGCCCAGTTCCAGGCCGATGATGCGGTCCGCCGGCTCGCAGCGGGCGGTGAGCATCAGGATCGGGATATCCGATTCGCTGCGCAGGTAACGGCACAGCGACAGGCCGTCTTCGCCGGGCAGCATCAGGTCGAGCACCACCACGTCGAAGCTTTCCTCGGCCAGCGCCTGGCGCATTTCCTGGCCATTGGCCACGCCACGCGTCTCGATGTTGAAGCGCGCCAGGTAGCCACAGAGCAGTTCGCGGATCGGCTCGTCGTCGTCCACCAGCAGGGCGCGGGTGGTCCAGCGACGCTGGCTTTCTTGGCTGGAGGCGGGGGAGGAGCTCGGTTGCATGGGATACCTGTCGCTGGGGACGTGGGACGGCGCGCCATCGATAACGAATGCTAACCCGCTGACGAACGGGCGGCCACGGTGGGCAAAGGTGCCCGGCCCGGATATCGACAGAATGTCGTCAATGTATCGGTGCGCTTACAAAGGCGTCGGGCGGCTCTGCGGCGCGCTTCTTTACGCATTCTTTATGCCCCGTCGAAGGCTCGCCAATCGCTTCTTTACGCCCCCTTTGCGGAAAATTTTTCCATCGCGAGGAACCGCCTGCGTAAGGAGATACAGACATGAGCGTGCTCGACGGGGTGTCCCTGGTACTGGCCACGGGGCTTTTCATCTACCTGCTGGTGGCGCTGCTACGCGCCGACCGCGCCTAAGGAGCCTGCATGAACAGCCATGACGTGCTGCTGATCGCCGCCTTCTTCGTCCTCGTGCTGCTGCCCGCGCCGCTGCTCGGGCGTTTCTACTACAAGGTGATGGAGGGCGAGCGGACCTTCCTCAGCCCGCTGCTGCTGCCGGTGGAGCGCCTGATCTACCGGGCCTGCGGCATCGACCCGCAGCGCGAGCAGAACTGGAAGGGCTACACCCTGGCCATGCTGGTGTTCAACCTGGCCGGCCTGGCCCTGCTGTTCGCCATCCTGCTCGGGCAGAGCGCGTTGCCGCTGAACCCGCAGCACCTGCCGGGCCTGGAATGGACCCTGGCGCTGAACACGGCGGTGAGCTTCGTCACCAACACCAACTGGCAGGCCTACAGCGGCGAGGCCGCGCTGAGCTACCTGAGCCAGATGCTCGGTCTCACCGTGCAGAACTTCGTCAGCCCGGCGGTCGGCCTGGCGGTGCTGGTGGTACTGGCGCGCGGCATCGCCCGCAAGTCCACGCAGAACCTCGGCAACTTCTGGGTCGACCTGACCCGCGCGACCCTCTACGGGCTGCTGCCGCTGTGCCTGATCCTGGCGCTGTTCCTGGTCTGGCAGGGTGTGCCGCAGACCTTCCTCGACTACGTCCACGCCACCACCCTGCAGGGCACCGACCAGTCCATCCCGCTGGGCCCGGCGGCCAGCCAGATCGCCATCAAGCAGCTGGGCACCAATGGCGGCGGCTTCTTCGGGGTGAACTCCGCGCACCCGTTCGAGAACCCCACGGCCTGGGCCAACCTGGCCGAACTGGTGTCGATCATCCTGATCCCGGCGGCCCTGGTGTTCACCTTCGGTCACTACGTCAAGGACCTGCGCCAGAGCCGCGCCATCCTCGGCTGCATGCTGCTGCTGTTCGTCGTCGGCCTGGGCGTGGCCTTGTGGGCCGAGTACCAGCCGAACCCGGCTCTGGCGCACCTGCCGATCACCCAGGGCGCCCCCCTGGAAGGCAAGGAGAGCCGCTTCGGCACCACCGCCAGCGTGCTCTGGGCGGTCACCACCACGGCCGCCTCGAACGGCTCGGTGAACGCCATGCACGACAGCCTGAACCCGCTCAGCGGCCTGGTGGCGATGTTCAACATGATGCTTGGCGAGGTGGTCTTCGGCGGCGTCGGCGCCGGCCTCTACGGCATGCTGCTGTTCGTCCTGGTCGCGGTGTTCCTGGCCGGCCTGATGATCGGCCGCACCCCGGAATACCTCGGCAAGAAGCTGGAGGCCCGCGAGGTCCGCCTGCTGGTCGCCACGCTGCTGGTGATGCCGGTCGGCGTGCTGGTGCTCGGCGCCATCGCCGCCAGCCTGCCGGGCCCGGCCGCCTCGGTGAGCAACCCCGGCGCCCACGGCTTCAGCCAGCTGCTCTACGCCTACACCTCGGGCACCGCGAACAACGGCTCGGCGTTCGGCGGCTTCAGCGCCAACACGCCGTTCCACAACCTGATGATCGCCCTGGCCATGCTCATCGGCCGCTTCGGCTACATCGTCCCGGTGCTGGCCATCGCCGGCAGCCTGGCGGCGAAGAAGCGCGTGCCGGTTGGGCCGAACAGCTTCCCCACGCACGGCGCGCTGTTCGTCGGCCTGCTGGCGGCGACCATCCTCCTGGTCGGCGGCCTGAACTTCCTGCCGACCCTGGTACTCGGCCCGGTGGCCGACCACCTGACCCTGGGCTTCTGAGGAGCCAACAGATGAATGCCAAGACCCAGGACATGCCGCTCAAGCGCGCCATGCCCGCTCCCGAGAAACGCCAGAGCCTGAGTTTCGCCGCGCTGTGGAAGCCGGCGCTGGTGCAAGCCTTCGTCAAGCTCGACCCGCGCCAGCTGCAGCGCTCGCCGGTGATGCTGGTGGTCGAGCTGACCGCCGTGCTCACCACCGTGCTGTGCTTCGCCGGGGCCGACGCGGTGCCGCTGGCGGTGGCCGCGCAGATCGCCGCCTGGCTGTGGTTCACCGTGCTCTTCGCCAACTTCGCCGAGGCCCTCGCCGAGGGCCGTGGCAAGGCCCGCGCCGACAGCCTCAAGGCTGGCGCCCAGGGCCTGCTGGCGCAGCGCCTGAACGCCAACGGCGCCTACGACAGCGTGCCCGCCAGCAGCCTGCGCAAGGGCGACGTGGTGCGCGTGGTGGCCGGCGAGCTGATCCCCGGCGACGGCGAGGTGATCGAAGGCGTGGCGGCGGTCAACGAGGCGGCCATCACTGGCGAGTCGGCACCGGTGATCCGCGAATCCGGCGGCGACCGCTCGGCGGTCACCGGCAACACCCGGCTGGTCTCCGACTGGTTGCAGATCCGCATCAGCGCCAACCCCGGCGAGTCGACCCTGGATCGCATGATCGCCCTGGTGGAGGGCGCCAAGCGGCAGAAGACGCCCAACGAGGTGGCGCTGGACATCCTGCTGATCGGCCTGACCCTGATCTTCCTGCTGGTGGTGGTGACCCTGAAGCCCTTCGCCCTGTTCGCCGGCGGTAGCCTGCCGCTGGTGTTCCTGGTGGCGCTGCTGGTGACGCTGATCCCGACCACCATCGGCGGCCTGCTCTCGGCCATCGGCATCGCCGGCATGGACCGCCTGGTGCGGTTGAACGTGATCGCCAAGTCCGGCCGCGCGGTGGAGGCCGCCGGTGACGTGCACGTGCTGATGCTCGACAAGACCGGCACCATCACCTTCGGCAACCGCCGCTGCAGCGCGCTGCACACGGCACCCGGAGTGAACGCGGCGGAGCTGGCCGAGGGCGCGTTCCTCGCTTCGCTGGCCGACGATACCCCGGAGGGCAAGTCGATCGTCGAGTTCCTCCGCACTCAGGTGCTGCTGCCGGAGCCGCCGCGCGAACGCCTGACGCCCATCGCCTTCAGCGCCGAGACCCGGCTGTCCGGCGTCGACCTCGACGGCCACGTCTACCGCAAGGGCGCGGTGGACGCCGCGCTGGCCTTCATCGGCCGCGCCCGCGACGACATGCCGGAAAGCCTGGCGAAAGAGGTCGAGCGCATCGCCCAGAGCGGCGGCACCCCGCTGCTGGTGGTGGCCAACGGCAGGCTGCTCGGCGCCATCCACCTCAAGGACGTGGTCAAGCCGGGCATCCGCGAGCGCTTCGCCGAACTGCGCCGGATGGGCATCCGCACGGTGATGGTGACCGGCGACAACCCGCTGACCGCCGCGGCCATCGCCGCCGAGGCCGGGGTCGACGACGTGATCGCCGAAGCCACTCCGGAGAAGAAACTGGCGCGCATCCGCCAGGAGCAGGGCGAGGGGCGCATGGTGGCGATGTGCGGCGACGGCGCCAACGATGCTCCCGCCCTCGCGCAAGCGGATGTCGGCATGGCGATGAACGACGGTACCCAGGCGGCGCGCGAGGCGGCCAACCTGGTGGACCTGGACAGCGACCCGACCAAGCTGCTCGATGTGGTCCAGGTCGGCAAGGAACTGCTGGTGACCCGTGGCGCGCTGACCACCTTCTCGGTGGCCAACGACGTGGCCAAGTACTTCGCCATCCTCCCCGCGCTGTTCGCCGGCATCTACCCGCAGCTGCAGGTGCTCAACGTGATGCACCTGGCCAGCCCGCAGAGCGCGATCCTCTCGGCCATCGTGTTCAACGCGCTGATCATCATCGCGCTGATCCCCCTGGCCCTGCGCGGCGTGCGCGTGCAGGCCAGCGACGCCATGCAGCTGCTGCGGCGCAACCTGCTGATCTACGGGGTGGGCGGGATCATCGCGCCCTTCATCGGCATCAAGGCCATCGACCTGTTGCTGGTGGCCGTCGGCCTGGCCTGAACCGGGCTGCCGTGGCGGGCCAGGCCAAGCACACCTTTCCCGTACCGTCGTCCCCGCGAACGCGGGGATCCAGAGTCTCTGGGCTCCCGCGTTCGCGGGAGTGACGGATTGAGGCGCGTACGCAAGACAGTTGCACCTACGCGGATCGTTCTGCAATCCAGAGGAAACCGAACATGCTCAACCACATCCGTCCCGCCATCGCTTCCCTGGCCCTGCTGTCGCTGGTCACCGGGGTGGCCTATCCGCTGGTGGTCACCGGCATCGCCCAGCTGGCGTTTCCGGCGCAGGCCAATGGCAGCCTGGTGCGCGACGCCGCTGGCGCGGTGCGCGGCTCGGCGCTGATCGCGCAGAAGTTCGAGGGCCCGCAGTGGTTCCACGAGCGGCCCTCGGCCGGCGACTTCGCCACCGTCTCCAGCAGCGCCTCCAACCTGGCGCCGGGCAACCCGGCGCTGGCCGCGCGCATCGCCAAGGACGCCGCCGCCGAGGCGGTGGCCGGGCAGCCGGTGCCGCAGGCGCTGGTCACCACCTCGGGCAGCGGGCTGGACCCGCAGCTGCCGCCGGATGCCGCGCTCTACCAGGCACCGCGCATCGCCCAGGCGCGCGGCTTGCCGGCGCAGGCCGTGCAGAACCTGGTCGAGGCGAATACTCAGCGGCCGCTGGTGGGCCCGGCGGTGGTCAACGTGCTGGCGCTGAACTTGGCCCTGGACACGCTGGCTCGCTAGACTTTCGCGCAATCGCCAGGAGGCCGACATGACCGATCCGAAACGCGCCGACGCCCTGCTCGCGGAAGTCGAGCGCAATGGTCGCGGGCGCCTGAAGGTGTTCCTCGGCGCCGCCCCCGGCGTGGGCAAGACCTACGCCATGCTCCTGGCCGCCCAGGGCCAGCTGCGCCAGGGCGCCAACCTGCGCGTGGGCCTGGTCGAGACCCACGGCCGCGCCGAGACCGAGGCGCTGCTCGCCGGCCTGCCGCAGCAACCGCTGCTGCGTTCGGAGTACCGTGGCATCCGCCTCGCCGAGATGGACCTCGACGGCCTGCTGCGCGACCCGCCGCAGCTGGCCCTGGTCGACGAGCTGGCCCACAGCAACGCCCCCGGCAGCCGCCACGCCAAGCGCTGGCAGGACATCCAGGAGCTGCTCGCGGCCGGCATCGACGTCTACACCACGGTCAACGTCCAGCACCTGGAGAGCCTCAACGACCAGGTGCGCGACATCACCGGCGTGCAGGTGCGCGAAACGGTGCCCGACTGGGTGCTGCAGGAGGCCGACGAGCTGCTGCTGGTCGACCTGCCGCCGCGCGAGCTGCTGGAGCGCCTGCGCGAGGGCAAGGTGTACGTGCCGGAGCAGGCGCGGGCGGCCATCGACGCCTTCTTCAGCCAGACCAACCTCACCGCGCTGCGCGAGCTGGCCATGCAGACCGCCGCCGCGCGGGTCGACGCCGACCTGGCGCACCGCTATCGCCAGCAAGGCGGCGAGGCGCCGGCGTTGCGCGGGCGCCTGCTGGTGGCGGTGGACGGCGAGCGCAACGCCGAGCGCCTGGTGCGCCACGCCTCGCGGGTGGCCGAGCGTCGCCACCTGCCCTGGACCCTGGTGCATATCGATACCGGCGACGCCCGCGACGAGCAGTCGCGGCTGTACCTGCAGAACGCCCAGCAGCTGGCCGAGCGCCTGGGCGGCGAAGTCCTGCAGCTGCGCGGCGGCGAAGTGGCGCGCACCCTCGTCGAGCACGCCCGCGAGCGCCGCGCCAGCCTGATCCTGGTCGGCCGCTCGCGCCAGCACTGGTACCGCCAGCTGTTCGGTGGCGGCCTGGCGGCGCGCCTGCTGCGCCTGGGCGAAGGCCTGGAAATCAGCGTGCTGGACAGCGAGGCCGACCTCGCTCCGGCCGCGCCGCGCCACCGCGAACGCGGCCACTGGCGCGACTACCTGCTGGCGGCGCTGGCCGCCGTCGGTGCCAGCGCCCTGGCCTGGGGCGTGTCGCGCCTGCTGGAGTTGCCGAACATCTCCCTGGTGTTCCTCGCCGCGGTGCTGCTGGTGGCGGTGCGCAGCAGCCTGTGGCCGGCGCTGGTGTGCGCCGTGCTGTCGTTCCTGGCCTACGACTTCCTGTTCATTCCGCCGCACTTCTCCCTCGCCATCCAGCGCGAGGAGGACGTGCTGACCCTGCTGTTCTTCCTGCTGATGGCCGCGCTCACCGGCAACCTCGCCGCGCGCCAGCGCCGCCAGCTGCAAGTGCTGCGCGACACCCAGGAGGAGACCGGCGCGCTGCTGGAACTGTCGCGCCGGCTTACCGCCGCCACCGACCGCCAGGCGGTGCTGGCCGCCGCCGGCCAGCAGTTCGCCCTGTGGAGCGACCTGGACATCTGCGTGCTGGCTCGCCGCCACGACGACTGGACGGTGGAAAGCGGCCATGCGCAGCGCTTCGACGAACAGGAGCGGGCCGCCGCCGACTGGGCCTGGCAGCACGACCAGCCGGCCGGGCTGGGCACCGGCACGCTGCCGTCGGGGCGCTGGTGGTGGTGGCCGCTGTCGGCCGAGGAGGGCCCGCTGGCGCTGCTCGGCGTGCGCCCGAAGGACGGCGAGCCGCTGCCCGGCCAGCGCCGCCGCCTGCTCGCCGCCCTCGGCCAGCCATTGGCCCAGGCCCTGGCCCGCGCGCGCCTGGCCGACGACCTGGAGGCGGCGCGCCTGCACGGCGAGACCGAGCAGTTGCGCAGCGCGCTGCTGGCCTCGGTCAGCCACGACCTGCGCACCCCGCTGACGACCATGCGCGGCGCCATCGACAGCCTGCTGGCGCTGGGCGACGCCATCCCGCCGGACGACCGCAAGGAGCTTCTGGAAAGCACCCGCGACGAGGCCGAACGCCTCGATCGCTACATCCAGAACCTGCTCGACATGACCCGCCTCGGCCACGGCGGCCTGAAGCTGGCGCGCGACTGGGTGGCCCCGGAGGACATCGTCGGCAGCGCCGTGCATCGCCTGCGCGCGCTGCTGGCGCCGTATCGCGTGGAAACCCGGGTGCCGGCCGAGATGCCGCTGCTGTACGTGCACGCCGCGCTGATCGAGCAGGCGCTGGTCAACGTGCTGGAGAACGCCGCGCGCTTCTCGCCGCCGGGCGGGCGCCTGCGGGTGTCGGCCGCGCAGGTCGGCGAGGAGCTGCAGTTCAGCGTCAGCGACGAGGGGCCGGGGATTCCCGAACACGAGCGCGAGAAGATCTTCGACATGTTCTACAGCGCCGCCCGTGGCGATCGCGGCGGGCCGAGCACCGGCCTGGGCCTGGCGATCTGCCAGGGCATGGTCGGCGCCCACGGCGGACGGATCAGCGTCGGCGACGGTCTGGACGGCCACGGCACCACCCTGACCCTGCACTTGCCGTTACAGCGCCAGCCGGACCTGGAGCAGCTTGATGCCGGTAGTTGAAAGGCCCAAGCTAGGCGCCACCGCCCCCAGCCAGCCGAGCCCGATGAGCAACGCCAACGCCGCCTGCATCCTGGTCATCGACGACGAGCCGCAGATCCGCAAGTTCCTCCGCATCAGCCTCAACGCCGGCGGCTACCGGGTGGTGGAGGCGGGCAGCGGCGAGGAGGGCCTGGCCCAGGCCGCGCTGAATCGCCCGGATCTGGTGGTGCTCGACCTCGGCCTGCCGGACAAGGACGGCCAGGACGTGTTGCGCGAACTGCGCGAGTGGTCGCAGGTACCGGTGCTGGTGCTCTCGGTGCGCGCCGCCGAGAGCGAGAAGGTGCTGGCCCTGGACGGCGGCGCCAACGACTACGTGACCAAGCCCTTCGGCATCCAGGAATTCCTCGCGCGCATCCGCGTGCTGCTGCGCCAGGGCAACCAGGGCGAGGGCCAGGAGGCCAGCGTCGCGGTGGGGCCGCTGGCGCTGGACTTCGCCTACCGCCGGGTGACCCTCGACGGCGCCGAGGTGGCGCTGACCCGCAAGGAGTACGCGGTGCTGGCGACCCTGGCCCGGCACCTGGGCCGGGTGGTGACCCAGCAGCAGTTGCTCAAGGACATCTGGGGCCCGACCCATGTCGAGGACACCCACTACCTGCGGGTGGTGGTCGGCCACTTGCGGCAGAAGCTGGCGGACGACCCGGCCAACCCGCGTTTCATCGTCACCGAGGCCGGCGTCGGTTACCGTCTGCGCGATGCCTGAACCCGGGTCGTAGGAGCGGGCCATGCCCGCGAATCGCGCGCATGGCGCGCTCCTACAGGTAACCTCGGACGTACAGGCGGCCGATACAACGCCCAGGCCAGCCCCGGAGCCGCCGGGGATCACCGCTAGACGGCGGATAACGTCGAACGTTATCCGCCCTACGCCAAACCCACCCCTGATGTGGGGCGTACAACCGTTCGCGAGGCGCAACGCCCCTACGCCTGAACCCCCATCGTAGGAGCGGGCCGTGCCCGCGATGGGCCGGGCCCGCAAGAGCGCCCTACGGATTCTCCGCCTCGTAGCGATCCAGCGTGTCGCTGGCGATCTGCCGGCCCAGGGCGACCAGCTCCGGCGCCTTGTAGAACTCGAAGAAGCGGCACACGCGCTTGGGCACGTTGACCAGGATGTCCGGCGGATAGCCGGCGATCTTGTACTGCGCCAGCGAGGTCTGCATCACCTCGAAGCTCTGGTTGATCAGCTCCAGCAGCGAGGCCGGGCTGCTGCTGTCGATCACCCGGCTGCCGCTGGCCGAGCGCGGCGAGCCCTTGGCCTGGGGCGCGGCGGCCGGCTGCTGCATTTCCGGCTCGGCCGCTTCCTCGGTGTCCGGCACCGGTACCAGCAGGGCCTCGGCGCGCAGCTCCGGCGGCGCCTCCAGTTCCGGGCCGTGGCGGCGGAACACGCTGAGCTTGCCGCCGAGCGTGCCGATCAGGCTGTCGAAGCGGCCCTTGAGCGCCGCCGGCCGCTCGATCACCGGCAACTGGTACTGGCGCTGGTTGGTGGCGTTGAGGTTGACCGCGACTATCAGGTCGGCGTGGCTGGACACCACCGGGACGATCGGCAGCGGGTTGAGCAGGCCGCCGTCGACCAGCATGCGGGTGCCCTGCATCACCGGGGTGAACAGGCTGGGGATGGCCGCCGAGGCGCGCATGGCCTGGTGCAGGTCGCCTTCCTGGAACCAGATTTCCTGCTGGTTGGTGAGGTCGGTGGCCACCGCGGTGTAGGGAATCGGCAGGCTTTCGATGTCGATGTCGCCGAGAATCTCGTGGATCTTGCCGAATACCCGCTCGCCACGGATGGCCCCGAGGCGGAAGCTGACGTCGAGCAGGCGCAGCACGTCGAGGTAGTCCAGGCTCTCCACCCATTCGCGGTATTCGCGCAGCTTGCCGGCCGCGTAGATGCCGCCGATCACCGAGCCCATGGAGCAGCCGGCGATGCAGGCGATCTCGTAGCCGCGCCGCTCCAGTTCCTCGATCACGCCGATGTGCGCGTACCCCCGGGCCCCGCCGGAGCCGAGCACCAGCGCCACTGATTTGGACATGCGAACCCCTCTGCAAACGCCACAAGACACGCGGCGCGGGCCCTTGGGGGCGCCGCGCCGGTTGCGTCCGACGATACGCCCGGGGAGGGCAGGGCGCCAAGGGTGTTTGCTAGAATCGGCCGATCGATTTCCGCTTCCCGGAGCCAAGCATGAGCGAACCCATCCGCCTGACCCAGTACAGCCACGGTGCCGGCTGCGGCTGCAAGATTTCCCCGAAAGTGCTGGAAGTGATCCTGGCCGGCAGCGGCGCGCAGAACCTCGACCCGAAACTCTGGGTCGGCAACGCCTCGCGCGACGACGCGGCGGTCTACGCCATCGACGTCGAGCGCGGGGTGGTCTCTACCACCGACTTCTTCATGCCGATCGTCGACGACCCCTTCGATTTCGGCCGCATCGCCGCCACCAACGCCATCAGCGACATCTACGCCATGGGCGGCGACCCGCTGATGGCCATCGCCATCCTCGGCTGGCCGGTCAACGTGCTGGCCCCGGAGATCGCCCGCGAGGTGATCGCCGGTGGCCGCAAGGTCTGCGACGAGGCGGGCATCCCGCTGGCCGGCGGGCACTCCATCGACGCCCCCGAGCCGATCTTCGGCCTGGCCGTCACCGGCCTGGTGGAGAAGCGCTTCATGAAGCGCAACGACACCGCCACTGCCGGCTGCCGGCTGTACCTGACCAAGCCGCTGGGCATCGGCATCCTCACCACCGCCGAGAAGAAAGCCAGGCTGCGCGCCGAGGACGTGGGCCTGGCGCGCGACTGGATGTGCACCCTGAACAAGCCCGGCAGCCGCTTCGGCAAGCTCGCCGGGGTGACCGCGATGACCGACGTCACCGGCTTCGGCCTGCTCGGCCACCTGGTGGAGATGGCCGACGGCGCCGGCCTGACCGCGCGCGTGCGCTTCGACGCGGTACCGCGCCTGGAGCACGTGGAGTACTACCTGGAACAGGGCTGCGTGCCCGGCGGCACCCTGCGCAACTTCGACAGCTACGGCGAGCGCATCGCGCCGCTGCCGGAGCTGCACAAGCTGTTGCTGTGCGACCCGCAGACCAGCGGCGGCCTGCTGGTGGCGGTGACCCCCGAGGGCGAGGCGGAATTCCTCGCCGCCGCCGCCGAACTGGGCCTGCAACTGGCGCCGATCGGCGAGCTGGCCGAGCGACAGCGTTACGCGGTAGAGGTGGCCTGATGCGCGACAACACCCGACACTACCGCGAACTCTTTCTCGACGACGTCCCGCTGATGGACGTGCGCGCCCCGGTCGAATTTGCCAAAGGCGCCTTCCCGGGCACGGTCAACCTGCCGCTGATGAACGACATCGAGCGGCAGAAGGTCGGCACCTGCTACAAGCAGAACGGCCAGCACGCCGCCATCGCCCTGGGCCACGAGCTGGTCTGCGGCAAGGTCAAGGCCGAGCGCGTCGACGCCTGGCTGGACTTCGCCCGGCGCCACCCCGACGGCTACCTGTACTGCTTCCGTGGCGGCCTGCGCTCGCAGATCACCCAGCAGTGGCTGAAGGAAGCCGGCGTCGAGTACCCGCGCGTGGTCGGCGGCTACAAGGCGCTGCGCGGCTTCCTCTTCGACACCACCCGCGCCGCCACCGAGGAGTGTTCCTTCGTGCTGGTCGGCGGCCTCACCGGCACCGGCAAGACCGAGGTGGTGGCGCAGTTGGGTAACGCCCTGGACCTGGAAGGCCACGCCAACCACCGTGGCTCCAGCTTCGGCCGCCGAGCCACGCCGCAGCCGGCGCAGATCGACTTCGAGAACCGCCTGGCCATCGACATCCTGAAGAAGCGCCACGCCGGCATCGGCCAGTTCGTGCTGGAGGACGAGGGCCGCATCGTCGGCAGCTGCTCGCTGCCGCTGGAGCTGTACCAGGGCATGCAGCAATACCCGCTGGTGTGGCTGGAGGACAGCTTCGAGGGCCGCGTGGAGCGCATCCTCAAGGATTACGTGATCGACCTGTGCGCCGAGTTCGTCGTGGTGAAGGGCGAGCCGGAGGCGGGTTTCGAGGCCTTCGCGGCGTACCTGCAGAAGAGCCTGTCGGGCATCGTCAAGCGCCTGGGCGGCGAGCGCTACCAGCGCCTCGCGGCGATCATGGACGAAGCCCTGGACGAGCAGCGCCGCAGCGGCGCGGTGGACCTGCACCGGGGCTGGATCGAGGGGCTGCTGGGCGAATACTACGACCCGATGTACGCCTACCAGCTGCAGAGCAAGGAATCCCGCGTCGAGTTCCGCGGCAGCCACGACGAGGTGGTGGAGTACCTGCGCTTCCGCGCGGAACGCTGACTCTGCCGGCAGGAGCGAGCGTGCTCGCGAACAGCCCCCGCTGCGGAGTCCGTTCGCGAGCAAGCTCGCTCCTACAGTGGGCCCTGCGCAGCGCTCAGACGCTGGCGCCGTCGTACTCGCGGACTTTCAGCGTGCCCAAGTCCACCGCCGGCACGCAACGCACGTTGATCGCCGCCATCGGGCTGCCGTCCGGCGCGTTGGCGAAGGCCAGCGGCGCCACGCCGCAGGTGGCGCAGAACTTGTGCTCGATGCGGTGGTTGTTGAAGGTGTAGGTGCTCATGGCGCTTTCCGGCGTGGTCAGGCGCAGCTTGTCGCGCGGCACGAAGGTCAGCAGCGAGCCCTTGCGCCGGCAGATCGAGCAGTTGCAACTGAGTACCTCACCGATCTCGCCTTCGAACTCGAAGGCGATGGCGCCGCAATGGCAGCTTCCCTGGTGCAACATGATCGCGCTCCTCATGGAGTGGCGGGACTTTCAGTGTAGTCCGACGGCAGGCCCGGCCATGGCCGTCTAAGCTGGAGTTCGTCCGAACCACCAAGGAGGTCGACATGAAGGTAATTCTCGCAGTCCTCGCCGCCAGCCTGGTGCTGGCCGGCTGCTCCGGCAAGACGGTCAACCGCGACAGCTGCGCCAGCGAGCTCAACGGCGCCTGGCACGAACTGGACCTGGCCAAGGCCGAAGGTTTCGCCGGCACCGTCAGCTACTCCAAGGCGCTGGCGCTGATCACTGCGGCCAAGACCGAACAGCAGGTCGAGTCCTACGGCGGTTGCGTGGACAAGGCCAGCAAGGCTCGCTACTACATCCAGGAATCGCGCGCGGGGCGCTGACCGCGCCGCCCCAGGGCGGGCATAATCGTCGGGCGGACGGGCGCTCCGGCCCGTCCGGCAGTCAGGGACCCCCACTCATGCAGCTCGACTTCAGCACCCTCGCGCCCGCCGACGCCTACCGCTGGCTGGCCTCCACCGTGACTCCGCGCCCGATCGCCTGGGTTTCCACCCTGTCCGCCGACGGCCAGAGCAACCTGGCGCCGTTCAGCTTCTTCCAGGTCATCAGCGACGAGCCGCCAACCCTGATGGTCAACACCAGCATCCGCGACGACGGCAGCGTCAAGGACACCCTGCGCAACGTCCGCGAGACCGGCCAGCTGGTGATCCACCTGGTCAGCGCCGCCCAGGCCGAGACCATGAACGCCACCGCCGCCTGGTTGCCCCACGGGGTCAGCGAGATCGAGCAGGTCGGCATCGCCACCTTGCCCTGCGAACGCGTGGCGCCGCCGCGCGTGGCCGGCGCGGTGGTGGCCTTCGAGTGCGAGCTGGCGCAGATCCAGCCGTACCCGGCGGAGGACCCCAGCTGCTACCTGATCTTCGCCCGCGTGCTGCTGGCGCACATCGACGACGCCGTGCTGCGCGACGAGCGCCACGTCGACCCGGCCAAGCTCGACCTGGTCGGCCGCCTGGGTGGCACCCAGTACAGCTACACCCGCGACACCTTCAGCATGATCCGCCCCAAATAAGCACGATGGGCGCTCGCGCGCCGGGGCTTTGGCGCGCGACTGTCCTGGGTGCGACCTGCGCATGCCTGTTCGCAGCATCGAATTGCCATCACCGGCGCAGGTCCTTGTTCCGTCGGTCGGCCCGCCCCTAATGTTCCCCTCCAAGGCAACGACAAAGAACGGGAGAGCTTCCGCGGAAGCATCTCCCGCAGCGTATTGGCAAGGGGAGGGGTGGGCATGGTCGCGTTCGTGCAACGGCGCTTGGCCGATCTGGGTACGGCGAAGAAACTCGCGCTGGGCTTCGGCCTGGTGCTGCTGCTGACCGCGCTGGTGGCCGGCATCGGGGTCGGCGCCCTGCGCTCCATCGAGCAGCGCTTCGGCCTGCTGGATGCGATGAGCGCGGTCAGCCGCGACGTGCTGGTGATGCGCCAGAGCGAGAAGGACTTCGTCCGCGACGCCGAGCCGAAGACCGCCGAGCGCCTGCGCGGGCAGGCCAAGGCCCTTGGCGAGCGTGTCGCCCAGCTCAAGGCGCGTGATGGCCAGGCCGAGGCCATGGGCCGCGTCGAGCAGGCCATGGCCGGCTACCTGGAGGCCTTCGGCGCCTTCGAGCAGGCCAGCAAGAGCCGCCGCCTGGCCCTGGACGCGGCCAACTGGTCGGTCTCCGGCGCCTCCAACAGCCTGGACATCCTGCAGTCCAGCCTGGCCGACGATGGCGCCTACGAACTCAAGCAGAGCCAGGGCCAGAACGGCGAGGAACTGCTCAAGCAGGCGGCCCAGGTCGGCCAGCTCTACCGCCTGGTGCTGCAGGGCCTGAACGAGGCCCGCGCGCGCCTGGAGCGCAAGGATGGCGAGAGCGCCGGAGACGGCAACATCAAGTCCGCCGCCGAGGCGCTGGAGCTGTCGAAACAGCTGCAGACGGCGATCACCGACCCGGCCTACGTCTCGGTCATCAAGGACGTGGCGACCAACATCGACGCGTTCGGCAACAACCTCGCCGAATACGCGGCGGACCTGGCCAAGGAGCAGGACGCCCATCGGCGCATGGCGCAGCGCGCCGACGAGATGATGCAGCAGGTCGACGCGTCCTACGCCGCCCAGCAGGCGGCCATGGCCGCTGTGTTGCACGCCAGCGCCGGCGCCATCCTCGGCGCGGCGGCCCTGGCGCTGCTGGTGGGCGCCCTGGCCGCGCTGTTCATCAGCCTGCTGATCGTGCGCCCGTTGCGCCAGGTGATCGGCATGGCCAGCCGCATCGCCGACGGCGACCTGAGCCTGGACATCCGCGTCGAGCGCAAGGACGAGGTCGGCCAGTTGCTCGCCGCCGTGGCCGGCATGGCGCAGAGCCTGCGCGGCATCGTCGGCCGCCTGCACGACGGGGTGGGGCGGATCAACGCCTCGGCCCAGGCGCTGTCCGGCGTCACCGAGCGCACCCAGAGCGGGGTGAACAATCAGAAGGCCGAGACCGACCAGGTGGCCACGGCAATGAACCAGATGGCCGCCACCGTCCACGAGGTGGCGCGCAACGCCGAGGCCGCCGCGCATTCGGCGGAACAGGCCGACGGCACCGTGGCCAGCGGCCAGCAGGTGGTCAAGCGCACCCTCGGGCGCATCACCGAGCTGGCCGGCGCGGTGCGCGACGCCTCGGCCAGCATCGAGAGCCTGGGCCGCGACAGCCAGAACATCGGCAGCGTGCTGGACGTGATCAAGGCGGTGGCCGAGCAGACCAACCTGCTGGCGCTCAACGCCGCCATCGAGGCGGCGCGGGCCGGCGAGCAGGGCCGTGGCTTCGCCGTGGTGGCCGATGAGGTGCGCGCGCTGGCGCGGCGCACCCAGCAGTCCACGGCGGAGATCGAGAAACTCATCGGCGCGCTGCAGAGCGGCGCGCAGACCTCGGTGCAGCGCATGCAGCACAGCCACCAGCTGGTGGAGAAGAGCGTCGGCGACGCCGAGAGCACCGAGAGCGCCCTGGGCGAGATCGCCGCGGCGGTGGCGGTGATCCACCAGATGAACCAGCAGATCGCCGCGGCCTCCGAGCAGCAGAGCGCGGTGGCCGAGGAGATCAACCGCAGCGTGACCAGCATCCGCGGCATCGCCGACGAGTCGGCGCAGGCGATGGAGTCCACGGCGACTTCGAGCGTGGAGCTGGCTCAGCTGAGCCGGGATTTGCAGGGGATGGTGGGGCAGTTCCGCCTGTAGGCGGCACCGAGCCCCTGTAGGAGCGGACTCTGTCCGCGATTCGCCTGACGCCGGCCTTGCCGGCGGAATCGCGGATGA
>NZ_JARJLT010000352.1 GCF_029335315.1 Pseudomonas citronellolis | reverse complement strand
CAGGTTCTCGTAGCCGTTGGCGTCGACCTTGACGCCCATGCCCAGGTCGTCCAGCTCGGCCAGGCGCACCGGCAGGCCGGCGCTGAGGGTGTCGGCCAGGCGCGGGCGGATCGGCGGTTCGCTGAAGATGCAGGCCGGGCCGGCCTTCTGCAGCTGCGCGCGCATCGCGGCGACGTGCCTGGCGCCCGGCTGTACGTCCGCCGACAGCGCGAAGACCCCGGCGTGGCGCAGGCCGTAGGCCTCCTCGAAGTAGTCGAAGGCTTCGTGGAAGACGAAGTAGGGCTTGCCCACCAGCGGCGCCAGGCGTTGCTTCAGGCGCGCGTCGAGCTGCTCCATGCGCTCGTCGAAGGCCTTGAGGTTGGCCTGGTAGCGGCTGGCGTTGGTCGGGTCGGCGATGGCCAGGTCCTCGGCCATGCGCGCGGCGATCAGCTGGGCGTTGGCCGGCAGCAGCCAGAGGTGCGCGTCCACGGTGCCGGGGCGGTGATCGTGGTCGTGATCCTCGTAGTCGGCGTGGCTCATGGTCTCGAAGTTGACGAACTTGCGCAGGTGCATGCCGGGCAGATCCTGCACCGCCACGCTCGGGCCCTGGCGCGCCTGCAGCGGCTTGTCGAGGAACACTTCCATGTCCGGGCCGACCCAGTAGAACAGCCGCGCGTCGCGCAGCCGGCGCACGTCCGAGGGGCGCAGCGCGTAGCTGTGCGGCGAGGCGCCGGGCGGCAGCAGCACGTCCGGGGTGCCGGCGCCATCCTGGACGGCGGCGGCGATCAGTTGCAGCGGCTTGATGCTGGTCAGCACGCTGACGTCGGCGCGCGCGCCAAGGCTCAGGAGCAGGGCGCAGCAGGCGAGAAGCAGGGCGGAGGGGCGCAGGGTCACGGCGAACTCACACGGGAAGGGAGGTAAAGGGTAATATAATAACGTCTCCGAACCCGAGCGTCGCCGCCGCATGTACAAGCTGATGCCCAACACCCCGCTAGCCTGCCGCCCGCACGACCACGCCACCTGCGTGGCCGGCGCCCTGGCCGAAGCCGACGCGCTCTGCGCGCGCCAGGGCGTGCGCCTGACCGAGCTGCGCCGGCGCGTGCTGGAACTGGTCTGGCAGAGCCACAAGCCGCTGGGCGCCTACGACATCCTCGCCGTGCTGAGCGAGGAAGACGGCCGCCGCGCCGCGCCGCCGACCGTCTATCGGGCACTGGACTTCCTCCTGGAAAACGGCCTGGTGCACCGCATCGCCTCGCTCAACGCCTTCGTCGGCTGCAACAATCCCGAGCACGCCCACGAGGGCCAGTTCCTCATCTGCCGCGCCTGCCACACCGCCATCGAGTTGGAGCAGCCGGCCATCAGCGAGGCGATAGTCGCCGGCGCCCAGGGCGTGGGCTTCGCCGTCGAGACGCAGACCGTCGAAGTGGTCGGCCTCTGCGCCGCCTGCGCGCCCAAGCAGCGGGAGGCCTGATGAGCCAGGCCCTGGTCCGCCTCGAAGGGGTGGGCGTGCGCTATGCCGGGCAGGCGGTGCTGCAGAACGTCAGCCTGAGCATCGGCGCCGGCGAGATCGTCACTCTGATCGGCCCCAACGGCGCCGGCAAGACCACCCTGGTGCGCAGCGTGCTCGGCCTGCTCAAGCCCGACAGCGGCACGGTGTGGCGCCAGCCGAAGCTGAGCATCGGCTACATGCCGCAGAAGCTCCACGTCGACCCGACCCTGCCGCTCTCGGTGCTGCGCTTCCTGCGCCTGGTGCCGGGCGTGGGCCGTGAGCAGGCCCTGGCGGCGCTCGGCGAAGTGGGTGCCGCGCACGTCATCGACAGCCCGCTGCAGACCGTCTCCGGCGGCGAACTGCAACGCGTGCTGCTGGCCCGCGCGCTGCTGCGCAAGCCACAGCTGCTGGTGCTCGACGAACCCGTGCAGGGCGTCGACGTCGCCGGCCAGGCCGAGCTGTACCGCCTGATCACCCGCCTGCGCGACCGCCTGGGCTGCGGCGTGCTGATGGTCTCCCACGACCTGCACCTGGTGATGAGCACCACCGACCAGGTGGTCTGCCTGAACCGCCACGTGTGCTGCCACGGCCACCCCGAGCAGGTCAGCGGCGACCCGGCCTTCGTCGAGCTGTTCGGCCAGGACGCCCGCAGCCTGGCGGTATACCACCACCATCACGACCATTCCCACGACCTGCATGGCGAGGTGGTGCCGCAGGGCGCCGGCCTGGCCATCCAGGGCAAACTGACGCCGCTCCACAAGCACGGCCCCGACTGCAACCATGGCTGATTTCCTTCTCTACGCGCTGCTGGCCGGGCTGTCCCTGGCGCTGGTCGCCGGCCCCCTGGGCTCCTTCGTGGTCTGGCGGCGCATGGCCTATTTCGGCGACACCCTGTCCCACGCCGCGCTGCTCGGCGTGGCCCTGGGCTTTCTCCTCGACGTCAGCCCGACCCTGGCGGTGACCGTCGGCTGCGTGCTGCTCGCGGTGCTGCTGGTGACCCTGCAGCAGCGCCAGCCGCTGGCCGCCGACACCCTGCTCGGCATCCTCGCGCACAGCACCCTGTCGTTGGGCCTGGTGACCCTGAGCTTCATGAAGGAAGTGCGGGTGGACCTGATGGCCTACCTGTTCGGCGACCTGCTGGCGGTGAGCCAGACCGACCTGCTGTGGATCGTCGCCGGCAGCGCCCTGGTGCTGGGGCTGATCTGCTGGCTGTGGCGGCCGCTGCTGGCGATCACCGTGCACGAGGAGCTGGCGCGGGTCGAGGGCCTGCCGGTGACCGCCATCCGCCTGGCGCTGATGCTGCTGATCGCCATCGTCATCGCCGTGGCCATGAAGATCGTCGGCGTGCTGCTGATCACCTCGCTGCTGATCATTCCCGCGGCCGCCGCCCAGCGCCACGCGCGCAGCCCCGAGCAGATGGCCGTCGGCGCCACCCTGGTGGGCCTGGTGGCGGTGTGCGCCGGGCTGTCGCTGTCGTGGTTCAAGGACACCCCGGCCGGGCCCTCCATCGTGGTCAGCGCCGCCGCGCTGTTCCTGCTGAGTTTTGTCCTGCCGCGGCGGACGGTGTAGAATTTGGTGATTTTTTGAACAACCGAGTACCCGGCATGAAGTCCCTTGCCCTTCGCCTGCTTTCCCTCTTCGCCGTGGCCCTGCTGCTCGGCGCCTGCCAGAGCCTGTCGCAACCGGCCCAGCCCGCCAGCGCCTTCGAGGCCAAGCTGGCCGCCGGCCAACTGGAGGGCGCGCAACTGCAGCTCGGCCAGGAACACGAGGACGCCGCGCAACTGGCCGAGCGCCGCCAGCGCCTGGCCGACGCCTACCTGCAACGCAGCCGCGAGGCCCTGCAGGCCGGCGACGTCAACGGCGCCAGCGCCGCCCTGGCCCGCGCCCGCTCACTGATGCCACGCGCCCCGGCGCTGGCCGCCGACGTCAAGGACATCGGCCAGCCGAAGGCCGTCGAGTCGGTCAAGTGCGCGCCCTGAGGCGCGCCTGACGGCATCGCGGCCGTCTATCCCGCCTTATTCCCTTTCGCTCTGCGCTTATCTGAACAAGGATTAATCAGCCATAAGAAAGCAGGGTAAAATGCGCGGTTTTGGTCGAGCGCCTACGCTCGTTGCCAGGGCACCCCGGTAACCCGCGCCAGTCCCACACTTCGCCGTACCCACAAGGTTCGCCACGTGATCGAATTCCACGACGTCCACAAGACCTACCGCGTCGCCGGCCGCGACATTCCCGCCCTGCAGCCGACCAGCCTGAACATCGGCGCCGGCCAGGTATTCGGCCTGATCGGCCATTCCGGCGCCGGCAAGAGCACCCTGCTGCGCCTGATCAACCGCCTGGAAGAGCCCAGCGGCGGGCGCATCGTCATCGACGGCGAGGACATCACCGCCCTCGACGCCGACGGCCTGCGGCGCTTCCGCCAGCGCGTCGGGATGATCTTCCAGCACTTCAACCTGCTGGCGTCCAAGACCGTCGCCGAGAACATCGCCATGCCGATGAAGCTCGCCGGCGGCTTCAGCGCCGCCGAGATCACCGCGCGGGTCGACGAACTGCTGCTGCGCGTGGGCCTGCAGGACCACGCCCGCAAGTACCCGGCGCAGCTTTCCGGCGGCCAGAAACAGCGCGTCGGCATCGCCCGCGCGCTGGCCTGCCGGCCGAAACTGCTGCTCTGCGACGAGGCCACCAGCGCGCTGGACCCGCAAACCACCGGCCAGGTCCTGCAACTGCTGGCGGAGATCAACCGCGAGCTGCAACTGACCATCGTGCTGATCACCCACGAGATGGACGTGATCCGCCGCGTCTGCGACCGCGTCGCGGTGATGGACGCCGGGCGCATCGTCGAGCAGGGCGAGGTGGCCGACGTGTTCCTGCATCCACAGCACGAGACCACCCGACGCTTCGTCTTCGAGGCCGAGCGGGTCGACGAGGGCGAGCAGCATGACGACTTCGCCCACGTGCCGGGGCGCATCCTGCGCCTGACCTTCCGCGGCGAGGCCACCTACGCCCCGCTGCTGGGCACCGTGGCGCGCCAGACCGGGGTGGACTACAGCATCCTCGCCGGGCGCATCGACCGCATCAAGGACCAGCCCTACGGCCAGCTGACCCTGGCCCTGGTCGGCGGTGACATGGAAGCGGCGATGAGCCAGCTGAATGCCGCCGAGGTGCATGTGGAGGTGCTGCGCGCATGAGCGATTTCTTTGTGAACATCGACTGGTCGGAGATCCTCCAGGCCAGCCTCGACACCTTCTGGATGCTCGGTGGCTCGCTGCTGTTCACCGTCATCCTCGGCCTGCCGCTGGGCGTGCTGCTGTTCCTCACCGGCCCCCGGCAGATGTTCGCCAACCGCGGCATCTACGGCGTGCTGGCGTTCATCGTCAACGTGCTGCGCTCGCTGCCGTTCATCATCCTGCTGATCGTGCTGATCCCGCTCACGGTGATCCTGGTCGGCACCTCGCTGGGCGTCGCCGGGGCCATCCCGCCGCTGGTGGTGGGCGCCACGCCGTTCTTCGCGCGCCTGGTGGAAACCGCCCTGCGCGAAGTCGACAAGGGCATCATCGAGGCCACCCAGGCGATGGGCGCGAGCACCCGCCAGATCATCTGCAACGCCCTGCTGCCCGAGGCCCGCCCGGGCATCATCGCGGCCATCACGGTCACCGCCATCACCCTGGTGTCGTACACCGCGATGGCCGGCGTGGTCGGCGCCGGCGGCCTCGGCGACCTGGCCATCCGCTACGGTTACCAGCGCTTCCAGGACGACGTGATGCTGCTCACGGTGATCATGCTGGTGGTGCTGGTACAGATTCTCCAGACCGTCGGCGACAAGCTGGTGGTCCACTACTCCCGCAAATAACCACAAGGCCCGCGGGCCACAGGAAAATCCCAAAAGGAGCGCTCCATGAAGAAACTGCTTGCCGCCTTCGCCGCCGCCGCGGTCATCGCCGCCCCCCTCGCGCAGGCCGCCGACACCCTGAGCGTGGCCGCCACCCCGGTGCCGCACGCGGAAATCCTCAACTTCGTCAAACCCATCCTTGCCAAGGAAGGGGTGGAGCTGAAAGTGAAGGAGTTCACCGACTACGTGCAGCCCAACACCCAGGTCGCCGAGAAGCGCCTGGACGCCAACTTCTTCCAGCACCAGCCGTACCTGGATGAGTTCAACAAGTCCAAGGGCACCAGCCTGGTAGCCGTCACCGGCGTGCACATCGAGCCGCTGGGCGCCTACTCCAGCAAGTACAAGAAGCTCGACGAGCTGCCCGCCGGCGCCACCGTGGCCATCCCCAACGACGCCACCAACGGCGGCCGCGCCCTGCTGCTGCTGGCCAAGACCGGCCTGATCAAGCTCAAGGACGAGAAGAGCATCACCGCCACCCCGAAGGACATCGTCGAGAACCCGAAGAACATCAAGGTGCGTGAACTGGAAGCCGCGACCCTGCCGCGCGTGCTGAACCAGGTCGACCTGGCGCTGATCAACACCAACTACGCGCTGGAAGCCAAGCTGAATCCGACCAAGGACGCCCTGGCCATCGAAGGTTCCGACTCGCCCTACGTGAACATCCTGGTGTCCCGCCCGGACAACAAGGACAGCGCCGCCATGCAGAAACTGGCCGCCGCCCTGCACAGCCCCGAGGTGAAGCAGTTCATCCTCGAGAAGTACAAGGGCGCCGTGGTCCCGGCCTTCTGATCGAAGCCCGCGCCCGCCGCTGAAGGAGCCGCGCCCCCGCAAGGGGCGCGGCTTTTTTCTGCGCGCTGTAAACAGGCTGAAACACCGGGCTTCTATAACGGTGGCTCCACAACTTCTTTTCTAGCTTCAAGACCGCTTTTCCATACTCAGGCAGGGGAAAGCGGTCTTTTTTTGTCTGCGATTCCTCCCCCCGCCCCCGTAGGGCGGATAAGCGTTCGCGCTTATCCGCCGCCACCCATCGCGCGTAGATTCGGCGGATAACGCCCAAGGCGTTATTCGCCCTACGGTCTGTGGACGAGTGGATACTCGACAACCCCCAATGATCTTCGTATTCTGCACAGCGAAACATGATTCCGTTAAACAACAAGATCAACGACGGAGACGCTGAGCATGTCCGAGGTAGTGCGGGTCGAACGTCACGCTGACGTGGCCCTGATCAAAGTCGACAATCCCCCGGTCAACGCCCTGGGCCTGGCGGTTCGCGCCGGGCTGCTGGCGGCCTTCCGCGAGGCCGAGGCGGACGCCGCGGTGCGCGCGGTGGTGCTGGTCTGCGACGGCCGCACCTTCATGGCCGGGGCCGACATCAAGGAATTCGGCAAGCCGCCGCAGGCGCCCTCGCTGCCCGAAGTGGTCGAGGCCATCGAATCCGCCAGCAAGCCCAGCGTCGCCGTGATCCATGGCACCGCCCTGGGCGGCGGCCTGGAAGTGGCCCTGGCCTGCCATTACCGCCTCGCCCGCGCCGACGCCCAGGTCGGCCTGCCGGAAGTGAAGATCGGCCTGCTCCCCGGCGCCGGCGGCACCCAGCGCCTGCCGCGCCTGGCCGGCGTGGCGCGGGCGCTGGAAATGATCGTCTCGGGCAACCCGGTGAAGGCGCCGCAGGCGCTGGAGTACGGCATCCTCGACGGCATCGTCGACGGCGACCTGGCCGAAGCCGGCCTGGCCTTCGCCGGCCGCCTGCTGGACGAAGGCCGTGGCCCGCGCCGTACCGGCGAGCTGCCGGTAGAGCCGGCCGCCGAGCTGATCGCCGCCAAGCACGCCGAAGTGCAGAAGCGCATGCCCGGCCTGTTCTCGCCGCTGCGCTGCGTGGCGGCGGTGGAAGCCGCCACCCGCCTGCCCCTGGCCGAGGGCCTGCAGCGCGAGCGCGAGCTGTTCCAGGAATGCCTGGAGTCGCCGCAGCGCGCCGCCCTCATCCACGCCTTCTTCGCCGAGCGCGAAGCGGCGAAGATCGCAGGCCTGCCGGCCGACACCCCGGTGCGCGAGGTGCGCACGGCGGCGGTGATCGGCGGCGGCACCATGGGCGTGGGCATCGCCCTGTGCTTCGCCAATGCCGGCATCCCGGTGAAGCTGCTGGAAGTCGACGCCGCCGCCCTCGAACGCGCCCTGCAACGCGCCCGTGGCACCTACCAGGCCAGCGTCGAGCGCGGCAGCCTGAGCGCCGAGGCCATGGAGAAACGCCTGGCCCTGCTCGAAGGCGTGCTCGACTACGCGGCCCTGGCCGAGGTCGACGTGGTCATCGAAGCCGTGTTCGAAAGCCTGGAAGTGAAGCGCCAGGTGTTCGAGCGCCTGGACGCCGTGTGCAAGCCCGGCGCCATCCTCGCCAGCAACACCTCGTCGCTGGACCTCGACGCCATCGCCGCCTTCACCCGCCGCCCGCAGGACGTGGTCGGCCTGCACTTCTTCAGCCCGGCCAACGTCATGCGCTTGCTGGAAGTGGTGCGCGGCCGCGAAACCAGCGCCGAGGTGCTGGCCAGCGCCATGCAGCTGGGCAAGCGCCTGAAGAAGGTTTCCGTGGCGGTCGGCGTGTGCGACGGCTTCGTCGGCAACCGCATGATCTTCCAGTACGGCCGCCAGGCCGAATTCCTCCTGGAGGAGGGCGCCAGCCCCGCCCAGGTGGACGCCGCCTTGCGCGACTTCGGCATGGCCATGGGCCCGCTGGCGGTGCGCGACCTCTCCGGGCTGGACATCAGCCACGCCATCCGCGAGCGCCAGCGCCCGAACCTGAAGCCGGGGCAGACCCTGCCCAGCGTGCTCGACCACCTGTTCGCCGCCGGCATGCTCGGGCAGAAGAGCGGCGCTGGTTTCTACCTCTACCCGCAGGGCTCACGCACCCCGCAGGACAACCCGGCGCTGCCGGCCATGCTGGAAGCTTCCGCCGCCGCGCGCGGCATCCAGCGCCAGCCGGTGAGCGAGCAGCACATCGTCGAGCGCTGCGTGTTCGCCCTGGTCAACGAGGCCGCGCGCATCCTCGACGAAGGCATCGCCCAGCGCGCCAGCGACGTCGACCTGATCTTCCTCAACGGCTACGGCTTCCCGGCCTGGCGCGGCGGCCCGCTGTTCCACGCCGACAGCCTGGGGCTGAGCCACGTACTGCAACGCATCCGCGAGTTCCACCAGCGCTTCGGCGCCTGGTGGGAACCGGCGCCCCTGCTCGAACGTCTGGTGGCCGAAGGCCGCCGCTTCGCCGACCTCTGAGGACCCGCCATGGACATCCACTTCACCCCCGACGAACTGGCCTTCCGCGATGAAGTCCGGGCCTTCCTCCAGGCCAAGCTGCCGCAGGACATCGCCAGCAAGGTGCGCCTGGGCAAGCACCTGAACAAACACGACCACCAGCGCTGGCAGCGCGCCCTCAGCGAGCGCGGCTGGTACGCCAGCCACTGGCCGGAGGAATTCGGCGGCACCGGCTGGAACGCCGTGCAGAAGCACATCTTCGAGGAGGAATGCGCCGCCTTCGGCGCGCCGCGTACCATCCCCTTCGGCGTGAACATGGTCGCCCCGGTGATCATCCGGTTCGGCACCCCGGAACAGCAGGCGCACTACCTGCCGCGCATCCTCGACGGCACCGACTGGTGGTGCCAGGGCTACTCCGAGCCCGGCGCCGGCTCCGACCTGGCCTCGCTGAAGACCCGCGCGGTGCGCGACGGCGACCACTACATCGTCAACGGCCAGAAGACCTGGACCACCCTCGGCCAGCACGCCGACTGGATCTTCTGCCTGGTCCGCACCGACCCCGAGGCCCAGCAGCAGCGCGGCATCAGCTTCCTGCTGATCGACATGAAGAGCCCCGGCATCACGGTGCGGCCGATCATCACCCTGGACGGCGAGCACGAGGTCAACGAAGTCTTCTTCGACAACGTGAAGGTGCCGGCGCAGAACCTGGTCGGCCGCGAGAACGACGGCTGGACCTGCGCCAAGTACCTGCTCACCTACGAGCGCACCGGCCTGGCCGGGATCGGCGCGTCCAAGGCGGTGCTCGCGCACCTCAAGCGCGTCGCCAGCCGCGAGCTGTGCGACGGCAAGCCGATGCTGGAAGACCCGCTGTTCCGCGCCCAGGTGGCCGAGGTGGAGATGCAGCTGATGGCCATCGAGATGAGCACCCTGCGCATTCTCGCCGCCGCCCGCGAAGGCGGCGTGCCGGGGGCGGAAAGCTCGATCCTGAAGGTCAAGGGCACCGAGATCCGCCAGGCCATCAGCCACCTGCTGCGCAAGGTCATCGGCCCCTACGCGCTGCCCTTCATCGAGGACGAATTCGACCTCGACGCCACGCCGCTGCACGCCGACTACGCGACGGCGCCGGCCAGCCAGTACTTCAACCTGCGCAAGCTGTCGATCTTCGGCGGCTCCAACGAAATCCAGAAGAACATCGTCTCGAAGATGATTCTCGAGCTGTGAGGGCGTGAGCATGGACTTCAAACTCAGCGAAGAGCAGCAGATGCTGCAGGACACCGCGGCGCGCCTGGTGCGCGACGCCTACCCGTTCGACAAGCGCGAGGGCTTCGGCGCCAGCGAGCAGGGCTACAGCGCGGACTTCTGGCGCCAGCTGGGCGAGCTGGGGCTGACCTCGGTGTCGCTGCCGGAAGCCTACGGTGGCTTCGGCGGCGGCGTGGACAGCCTGCTGGTGCTCACCGAACTGGGCCGTGGCCTGTGCCTGGAGCCCTACCTGCAATCGGTGGTGCACGCCGGCGGGCTGCTCGCCCAGTTGGGCAGCACGGCGCAGAAAGACCACTGGCTGCCGCGCATCGCCAGCGCAGAGGCGCAGCTGGCGGTGGCCCTGGAAGAGCCGCAGAGCCACTACCAGTTGCACGACGTGCAGACCCGCGCGGAGCCGGCCGGCGATGGCTGGAAGCTCAGCGGCCGCAAGGCGGTGGTGATCGGCGGGCAGAGCGCCACGGCGCTGCTGGTATCGGCGCGGGTGTCCGGCAACGCGCGCGACGAGGCGGGCATCGGCCTGTTCCTGGTCGACCCGCAGCAGCCCGGCGTGGAACGCCGCGTGTACCCGACCATCGACGGCCAGAAGGCCTGTGAACTGTTCCTCGACGGCGCGCGGGCAGAGGCCGTCGGCGTGCCGGGCGAAGCCCTGGCGGCGCTGCGCTACCAGCAGGGCCGGGCCATCGCCGCGCAGTGCGCCGAGGCCCTGGGCAGCATGCAGGAAGCCTGCGACCTGACCCTGGACTACCTGAAGACGCGCAAGCAGTTCGGCATGCCGATCGGCAAGTTCCAGGTGCTGCAGCACCGCATGGTGGACATGCGCAGCGAGCTGGAACAGGCCACCAGCATGGCGATCCTCGCCGCCTGCGTGGCCGACCAGGCCGACGACGCCGAGCGCAGCCGCACCCTGGCGGCGGCCAAGTTCATCGTCACCCGCGCCGGGCGCTTCATCGCCGAGCAGGCGATCCAGCTGCACGGCGGCATCGGCATGACCTGGGAATACGTGCTGGCGCACCACGCCAAGCGCCTGGTGATGCTCGGCCACCAGCTGGGCGACGACGACCATCACCTGAAGGTCTACGCGCGGTTGCTGGAAGTGGCCTGACGCCCACAGGCACGGAACCGCAGGTATCGTAGGGCGTATAACCGTTCGCGGTTATACGCCGCTACACCGCGCCTGA
>NZ_JARJLT010000351.1 GCF_029335315.1 Pseudomonas citronellolis | reverse complement strand
CATATGGCGAGGAGCGTCGGCGTGGGATGACGGGCGAATACGAGGGCGGATATTGGCAAGCCCGGCGCCAATCGACCAACGGTTGATCCGGAAGCTTCGCGCTACAAGCTCGCGGTTCGGTCCGGCGGCCTGGCTGTGGTAGTCTTCGCGGTTCATCCACAGGAGTTTTCCATGCGTCTGTCCCGATTCCTGGTTGCCGCGGCCCTGGGCCTCGCCAGCACCTTCGCCCTGTCCGCCGAACCCGACCAGACCATCCGCAAGACCCTGCAATCGCTGCAGCCCGACCTGCCCATCGAAACCATCGGCGCCAGCCCGGTTCAGGGTCTCTACCAGGTCGCGCTCAAGGGTGGCCGGGTGCTCTACGTCAGCGCCGACGGCAACTTCGTGGTGCAGGGCAACATCTATCAGGTGAAGGATGGCGCGGCCACCAACATCACCGAGGTCGCCGAGGCGGCCGGCGTGGCCAAGACCATCAACGCGCTGCCGGCCAGCGACATGGTCGTGTTCCCCGCCCAGGGCGAGGCCAAGGCCCACATCACCGTGTTCACCGACACCACCTGCCCGTACTGCCAGAAGCTCCACGCCGAAGTGCCGGAGCTGAACAAGCGCGGCATCGAAGTGCGCTACCTGGCCTTCCCGCGCCAGGGGCCGAAGTCCCCGGGCGACCAGCAGCTGCAGGCGGTGTGGTGCTCCAAGGACCGCGCGGCGGCCATGACCGAGATGTTCCACGGCAAGGAAATCAAGGCCGCGCAGTGCGCCAACCCGGTGGACAAGCAGTTCGAGCTGGGGCAGATGGTCGGCGTGCAGGGCACCCCGGCGATCATCCTCGAAAGCGGGCAGATGCTGCCGGGCTACCAGAGCGCCGGCGAAATCGCCAAGCTGGTGCTCAGCGCCAAGTAAGACGGGGCCTGCGCCCGATTTGACTAATGGGGTACCGCTTCGTAATGTGCGGTTCCTTTAACCAAGAGGTCGGGCAGCCGCCCGGCCTTCGTACGGCACCTCCCGATTCCGGGCCGCCCGCCATCCGCGCGGGCGCGCTGCGTTCAGGGGGCGCCGTGTTGCCGCGATGATGGGGAGTTTCAGCGTGAAACCGGTGAAAGTGGGAATCTGTGGGTTGGGGACCGTCGGTGGCGGTACCTTCAATGTACTCAAACGCAACGCCGAGGAGATTGCCCGCCGCGCCGGGCGTGGTATCGAGGTTGCGCAGATTGCCGCCCGTCGCCCCAATCCGAAGTGCGAAACCGGCAGCACCCCCATCACTGCCGACATCTTCGACGTGGCGAACAACCCGGAAATCGACGTGGTCATCGAGCTGATCGGTGGCTACACCCTGGCCCATGAGCTGGTGCTCAAGGCCATCGAGAACGGCAAGCACGTGGTCACCGCGAACAAGGCGCTGATCGCCGTGCACGGCAACGAGATCTTCGCCAAGGCCCGCGAGAAGGGCGTCATCGTCGCCTTCGAGGCCGCGGTGGCCGGCGGCATCCCGGTGATCAAGGCGATCCGCGAGGGCCTCGCGGCCAACCGCATCAACTGGCTGGCCGGCATCATCAACGGCACCGGCAACTTCATCCTCACCGAGATGCGCGAGAAAGGCCGCGCCTTCGCCGACGTGCTCAAGGAAGCCCAGGCGCTGGGCTACGCCGAAGCCGACCCGACCTTCGACGTCGAGGGCATCGACGCCGCGCACAAGCTGACCATCCTGGCGTCCATCGCCTTCGGCATCCCGCTGCAGTTCGACAAGGCCTACACCGAGGGCATCACCCGCCTGACCACCGCCGACGTGAACTACGCCGAGGCGCTGGGCTACCGCATCAAGCACCTGGGTGTCGCCCGTCGCACCGACGCCGGCATCGAGCTGCGCGTGCACCCGACCCTGATCCCGGCCGACCGCCTGATCGCCAACGTCAACGGCGTGATGAACGCCGTGATGGTCAACGGCGACGCCGCCGGTTCGACGCTGTTCTACGGCGCCGGCGCCGGCATGGAGCCCACCGCTTCCTCGGTGGTCGCCGACCTGGTGGACGTGGTTCGCGCCATGACCGCCGACCCGGAGAACCGCGTGCCGCACCTGGCCTTCCAGCCGGACGCGCTCTCCGACCACCCGATCCTGCCGATCGAAGCCTGCGAGAGCGCCTACTACCTGCGCATCCAGGCCAAGGACCACCCGGGCGTACTGGCCCAGGTCGCGACCATCCTCTCCGAGCGCGGCATCAACATCGAATCGATCATGCAGATGGAAGTCGAAGAGCATGACGGTCTGGTGCCGATGATCCTGGTTACCCACCGTGTGCTCGAGTCCCGCATCATCGAAGCCATCGCCGCGCTGGAAGCGCTGGATGACGTGGTCGGCAACGTCGTACGCATCCGCGTCGAACAACTGAACTGAATCGAGCGCGGCGGCGCCTGCGGGTGCCGCCGCCGAACCGAAGGTTTGCACACATGCGTTACATCAGTACCCGCGGCCAGGCGCCCGCGCTGAACTTCGAAGACGTGCTGCTGGCTGGCCTGGCCAGCGACGGCGGCCTCTACGTGCCGGAAAACCTGCCGCGCTTCACCGTCGAGGAGATCGCCTCCTGGGCCGGCCTGCCGTACCACGAGCTGGCCTTCCGGGTGATGCGCCCGTTCGTCGCCGGCAGCATCAGCGACGCGGACTTCAAGAAGATCCTCGAAGAGACCTACGGTGTCTTCGCCCACAACGCCGTGGCGCCGCTGCGCCAGCTGAACGGCAACGAGTGGGTGCTGGAGCTGTTCCACGGCCCGACCCTGGCCTTCAAGGACTTCGCCCTGCAACTGCTCGGCCGCCTGCTCGACCACGTGCTGACCAAGCGCGGCGAGCGCGTGGTGATCATGGGCGCCACCTCCGGCGACACCGGCTCGGCCGCCATCGAAGGCTGCAAGGCCTGCGAGAACGTCGACATCTTCATCATGCACCCGCACAACCGTGTGTCCGAGGTGCAGCGCCGGCAGATGACCACCATCCTCGGCGAGAACATCCACAACATCGCCATCGAAGGCAACTTCGACGACTGCCAGGAGATGGTCAAGGCCAGCTTCGCCGACCAGGGCTTCCTGAAAGGCACTCGCCTGGTCGCGGTCAACTCGATCAACTGGGCGCGGATCATGGCCCAGATCGTCTACTACTTCCACGCCGCCATCCAGCTCGGCGCGCCGGCCCGTTCGGTGGCCTTCTCGGTGCCCACCGGCAACTTCGGCGACATCTTCGCCGGCTACCTGGCGCGCAACATGGGCCTGCCGATCAGCCAGCTGATCGTCGCGACCAACCGCAACGACATCCTGCACCGCTTCATGTCCGGCAACCGCTACGACAAGGACACCCTGCACGCGTCGCTGTCGCCGTCCATGGACATCATGGTCTCGTCGAACTTCGAGCGCCTGCTGTTCGACCTGCACGGTCGCAACGGCAAGGCCATCGCCGAGCTGATGGATACCTTCAAGGCCACCGGCAAGCTGTCCGTCGAGGATGACCGCTGGACCGAAGCGCGCCGCCTGTTCGACTCCCTGGCGGTGAACGACGAGCAGACCTGCGAGACCATCGCCGAGGTCTACGCCGAGTGCGGCGAGCTGCTCGACCCGCACACCGCCATCGGCGTGCGCGCGGCCCGCGAATGCCGCCGCAGCCTGGCGGTGCCCATGGTCACCCTGGGCACCGCGCATCCGGTCAAGTTCCCGGAAGCGGTGGAGAAGGCCGGTATCGAGGCGGTTCCGGCGCTGCCGGCGCACCTGGCCGACCTGTTCGAGCGCGAAGAGCGTTGCACCGTGCTGCCGAACGAACTGGCCAAGGTGCAAGCCTTCGTCAGTGCCCACGGCAATCGCGGCAAGCCGCTCTAAGAACCTGGCCACGGCCTGCTGCGCGTCGGCATAACTGCGTTAAAAACAGGCGAGTAATGCTCATTTAGCGGCCTGAACTCCGCTTCCTCGCCTGTTTTTTCCTTGTTCTGCTCTAGCTCGCAAGGCCGTGAACAGGCTCTACGTCGCCTCCCCGAAGAAGCCCGCCACCTGGCGGGCTTTTTCATTTCAGGGGGTAAATGCCTGAGGCGATTGAACTTTTCTCCACTGACGGGGTCATTTCCTCACGTATTTCGTTGTCGCCACAGGAGACACCCCATGGACCAACTGGAGCCCATGCTCGCCACCACCTTCAGCCAGTACGCCCGCGCCCTGGGCCCGGCGCGGCCGGACGGCGGACGCGTGCTGAGCCTGGCCAACGAGGCCGGCGAAGTCGTCCTGCAACGTGTCCTGAGTGGCGCGCAACTGGCCACCGAGGACAGCTGCCAGGAAGCCCTGACCGCCATCAGCCGCGACCTGGCGGTGCAGGAAGGGCGCATCTGCGACGACGTGATCAATGCCTTGCGCCTGCGTGCCGCGCAAGTCATGAGCTACGACAGCTGAGGCACTGCCCCGGTTACGAAAAAGCCGCCGGTCCCCTAGGGCCGGCGGTTTTTTTTCATGGGCCGGTCTGGAGCCGGCGCGCGCCACGGATGAACGCCGATCTCCGTCGTAGGGGCGGGCCATGCCCGCGATTACCAGAGGTATCGGTGCGATACAACCGAACCCTTCCTGTACCGTCGTCCCCGCGAACGCGGGACGCGGCTCCATCGCGAACAGCGCTTGCGCTGGCCCGAAGGGGAATCATCCAGAGTCTCTGGGCTCCCGCGTTTGCGGGAGTGACGGGGTTGGGGCAAGACAGCTGTTCCTACAGTTACGTCCAGCGCTGCTGGCGGGGCTCAGATCGCGCCGGCCTGGCGCAGCGCGGCGATCTGCTCCGCGTGGTAGCCCAGCTCGCCCAGGATCGCCTCGTTGTGCTCGCCGAGCTTCGGCCCGATCCATTCCGCCGAGCCGGGGGTGTCGGAAAGCTTGGGCACGATCCCCGGCATCTTGAACGGCTTGCCGTCCGGCAGCTTGGCCGAAAGGAACATCTCGCGGGCGAGGAATTGCGGGTCGGCGAACATGTCCTCGGCGGAATAGATGCGGCTGGCCGGCACCTCGGCCTGGGTCAGCACCTGCAGCACCTGCTCCAGCGATTCGGAGCGGGCCCAGCGGTCGATCACCCCGTAGAGTTCGTCGCGGCGCGCGTCGCGGCCGTCGTTGCCGGCCAGTTGCGGGTCGTCGGCGAGGTCCTGGCGGCCGATGGCGAGCATGAAGCGACGGAAGATCGCGTCGCCGTTGGCGGCGATCTGCACGTGCTTGCCGTCGGCGGTGGTGTGTACCGAGGATGGGGTGATGCCGGGCATGATGTTGCCGCTGCGCTCGCGGATGAAGCCGAACACGTCGAACTCCGGCACCATCGATTCCATCATGGCGAACACCGCCTCGTAGAGCGCCACGTCCACCACCTGGCCCTGGCCGCCGTTGACCTCGCGATGGCGCAGCGCCATGAGGGCGCCGAACACGCCCCACAGGGCGGCGATGGAGTCGCCGATGGAAATGCCGGTGCGCACCGGCGGGCGGTCCTCGAAGCCGGTGATGTAGCGCAGCCCGCCCATCGACTCGCCCACCGCGCCGAAGCCCGGCTGGTCCTTGTAGGGTCCGCTCTGGCCGAAGCCGGACAAGCGCACCATCACCAGCTTCGGGTTCAGCGCGTGGAGCACGTCCCAGCCCAGGCCGAGCTTCTCCAGTACGCCGGGGCGGAAGTTCTCGATGAGGATGTCGGCTTCGGCGAGCAGCTTCTTCAGCACCTCGCGGCCGGCTTCCTGCTTGAGGTTCAGGGTCAGCGAGCGCTTGTTGCGCGCCTGCACGAACCACCACAGCGAGGTGCCCTCGTAGAGCTTGCGCCACTTGCGCAGCGGGTCGCCGCCGTCGGGCGACTCGATCTTGGTGACATCGGCGCCGAACTCGGCGCACAGGCGCGCGGCGAAGGGGCCGGCGATCAGGGTGCCGAGTTCCACGACCTTGAGGCCGGCGAGGGGTTTGGCGGTGCTGTTCATGCTGGGTTCCGTCGGTCTGGCAGTGCAGCGACTCTAGCGTGCGCGCCGCGCGCCGGGTAGCCCGCGTGGCGAAGCCGATCGATCGGTCGTGAAAGCGTTCCGCGTTCGCCGCGGGGCGCGTAGAGTAGTCGGCATCCCCCTTCAGGTCCGACCGGACAACCGCCCATGCGCGCCCTCGCCGCCACAGTGTCCGCCGTTCCCGTGCCGCCCGCAGCGGGGCGGCTGGAGGCGGGCGCATGACCCTGGACCTGCCCACCCTGGTGCTGGCCGACCTCTACGTGCTCAGCCTGGTCGGGGTGCTGATGTGCTTCGCCTGGCACAGCGGCCGCCGCGAGCCGACCCTCGGCTACATGTGCGCGATGCTGGTGCTGGCGGTGTTCTCGACCTTGCTCATCGGCCTGCGCAGCGCCGGCCTGGACGCCGTCGCCATCGTCCTCGGCAACGCGGTGATGATGCTCTCCTGCGCCACCCTGTGGACCAGCATGCGGGTGTTCGCCGGGCGCCCGCCGCACTGGCCGGGGATGCTCGCCGGCGCCGCCGCCTGGGTGCTGCTGTGCCTGGTGCCGGCCTTCTACCAGTCGCTGACCTTGCGCATCCAGGTCAACTCGCTGTTCACCAGCCTTTATTGCCTGGCCGCCGCCGCCGAGCTGTGGCGTAGCCGCCAGCGCCTGGAAGTGTCGCTGCGACCGACCCTGGTGCTGCTGCTGTTCCACGCGGCCTTCTACTTCATGCGGATCTTCTTCGATCGCGGCACGCCCTACGTGGTGCCGCCTGCGCCGGGCCTGAGCTACTTCGCGGTGCTGGTGTTCGAGACCATGCTGGTGGCCGTCGGCCTGGCCTTCACCACCCTGACCATGGTCCGCGACCGCGCCGAGCTGAAATTCCGCGCCGCGGCCCTGAGCGACCCGCTGACCGGCGTCGGCAACCGCCGCGCCTTCATGGCGTCCGGCGAGCGCCTGCTGCGCCTGTGCGCCGAGCGTGGCGAGCCGGCGGCACTGCTGGTCTGCGACCTGGACAACTTCAAGCGCCTGAACGACGCCTATGGCCACCCGGTGGGCGACCGCGCGCTGGTGGAATTCAGCCGCATCACCGCTTCGCGCATGCGCCGCCAGGACGTGTTCGGGCGCATCGGCGGCGAGGAATTCGCCTGCCTGCTGGCCGAGGCCGGCACCGAGGCCGCCTGCCAGGTCGCCGAGCGCGTGCGCCGGGAGTTCGCCGAGGTTCCGTTCGTCGGCGATGGCCTGCTCAGCGTCAGCATCGGCGTGGCCACCAGCGAGGAGGGCGGCTACGAGCTTGCGCGCCTGCTGGCGCTGGCCGACCGCGCGCTGTACCTGGCCAAGGCCAAGGGCCGCAACCGCATCGAACTGTCCGACTCGGGGCCGGATCGCGACGCCGACGCGCGCCGCTGAGCGAAGGGGGCGGCAGGGCCGGCGCAATCGGGGTAGACTTGCCGCCTTCGCATCCCCGGGATAGACCATGGCCCTCTCCGCCACCCCCTACAAGGCCGACATCAGCCTCACCGACCTGGACCGCGGCGTCTACGAGACCCTGCGCTTCACCGTCGCCCGCCACCCCTCGGAAACCGAGGAACGCCTGGCGGTCCGTCTGCTCGCCTACGTGATCTGGTACAACGAGCAGCTGGCGTTCGGCCGTGGCCTGTCGGACGTCGAGGAACCGTCGCTGTGGGAGAAGAGCCTGGACGACCGCATCCTCCACTGGATCGAAGTCGGCCAGCCGGACAGCGACCGCCTGGTGTGGTGCTCGCGCCGCTGCGAGCGCCTGTCGCTGCTGGCCTACGGCAACCTGCGGGTGTGGACCACCAAGGTCCTCGACGGCGTGCGCCACCTGAAGAACCTCAACGTCGCCGCCGTGCCCCAGGAGCCGCTGGAGGCCCTGGCCAAGGACCTGCCGCGCTCGATCAACTGGACGGTGATGATCAGCGAGGGGACGATCTTCGTCACCGACGAGAACGGCCAGCACGAACTGCAACTGGAATGGCTGATGGGCGAGCGCTGAATTGCGCTAGCTGCGTGTCGGCCCGGCTGTGTTGAAAACAGGCCCGGGCTTGCTCATTTACACTCAGTAAACGCCGCGCCCGTGCCTGTTTTCGCCTAGCCGTGCTCTAGCTCGCAAGGCGCAAGGTCAGGCTGAAATGGAAGGATTGGAAAGCTCTGATGCGCATCGACCCCCGCCCGCTCCCGGACACCCTGCCCGACCTCGGTGACCTGCCGCCGCTGCTCACCCGCCTGTACGCCGCGCGTGGTGTGAAGTCCGCCGAGGAACTGGACAAGGGCCTGGCGCGGCTGATCCCGTATCGCCAGCTCAAGGGCGTGGACGCTGCGGTCGAGCTGCTGGTCGACGCGCTGGAGAAGCGCCAGCGCATCCTCTACGTCGGCGACTTCGACGCCGACGGCGCCACCGCCAGCAGCGTCGGCGTGCTGGCCCTGCGCATGCTCGGCGCGGCCTGGGTCGACTACCTGGTGCCGAACCGCTTCGAATACGGCTACGGCCTGACCCCGGAGATCGTCGCCGTGGCGCTGCAGAAGCGCCCCGAGCTGCTGGTCACCGTGGACAACGGCATTTCCAGCATCGACGGAGTCGCCGCGGCCAAGGCCGCCGGCCTGCGTGTGCTGGTCACCGACCACCATCTGCCGGGCCACGAGCTGCCGGCGGCCGACGCCATCGTCAACCCCAACCAGCCGGGCTGCGAGTTCCCCAGCAAGGCCATGGCCGGGGTCGGGGTGATCTTCTACGTGATGCTCGCCCTGCGCGCGCGCCTGCGCGAGCTGGACTGGTTCGCCCGCAGCGGCACGCCGGAGCCGAACCTGGCCGAGCTGCTCGACCTGGTGGCCCTGGGCAGCGTCGCCGACGTGGTGCCGCTGGACGCCAACAACCGCATCCTGGTGCACCAGGGCCTGGCGCGCATCCGCGCCGGCCGCGCCCGTCCGGGCCTGCGCGCGTTGCTGGAGGTGGCCGGGCGCGACGCGCGGCGGATCACCTCCACCGACCTCGGCTTCATCCTTGGCCCGCGGCTGAACGCGGCCGGGCGCCTGGACGACATGTCCCTGGGCATCGAATGCCTGCTCTGCGAGGACGAGGGCGTCGCCCGCGACATGGCGGTGCAGCTCGACCAGCTCAACCAGGACCGCAAGGCCATCGAGCAGGGCATGCAGCGCGAGGCCCTGGCGCAGCTCAAGGAGCTGCCGGTGGAAGAGATGCCGTTCGGCCTGTGCCTGTTCGACGCGGACTGGCACCAGGGCGTGATCGGCATCCTCGCCTCGCGCCTGAAGGAGCGCTACCACCGCCCGACCATCGCCTTCGCCGACGCCGGCGACGGCAGCCTCAAGGGCTCGGCGCGCTCGGTGCCGGGCCTGCACATCCGTGACGCGCTCGACGCCGTGGCGGCGCGCCATCCGGGGCTGATCAGCAAGTTCGGCGGGCACGCCATGGCCGCCGGCCTGTCGTTGCCGCAGGAACACTTTGGCGCCTTCGCCGCGGCCTTCGACGCCGAGGTGCGGCGCCAGCTCGACGAGGACGACCTGGCCGGGCGCATCCTCTCCGACGGCCAGCTGAGCCTGACCGAATTCCACCTGGAACTGGCCCGCGCCCTGCGCCAGGCCGGCCCCTGGGGCCAGCACTTCCCCGAGCCGCTGTTCCATGGGGTGTTCCAGGTCGTCCAGCAGCGCATCGTCGGCGAACGCCACCTGAAGCTGGTGCTGAAGACCGAGTGCGGTTCGCTGCAACTGGACGGCATCGCCTTCAACGTCGACCGCGAAGTCTGGCCGAACCCCACCGTGCGCTGGGCGGAAGTGGCCTACAAGCTGGACGTCAACGAGTACCGCGGCAACGAGACGGTGCAGCTGATGGTGGTGCACCTGGCGCCGCGCTGAGGCGCAAGTCTCGTTCCCGTCGCACGGTCCTCCCCGACGGCCGTGCCCCGCGTTCGCGGGAATGACGGGATTAAAATTCGTGTTCCCCCTGTCGTCCCCGCGCACGCGGGGATCCAGTGACTTCAGCGCCTCGTCGTAGGAGCGAACTCCGTCCGCGATAGCCTCGCGCCGAATCCACCGGCCTGCGGGTGTTCCCCGTTCGCCTTGGCGCCACCGGTCGCAAAGGCCATTCGACCCGCCGGACGCCGGTCGATGAGCAACTATTTCGCATTCTCATTACCAGTTTTTCACACTCGTTCGTCTTCTATGTAGAGCACCTCGATTCGTCAGACCGGAAAAGGATTCTTTCGTGACCTTGCGCCATCGCCTCCCCGAAGTTCCCGCGAGCCCCCGCGTGCCGCTGCCGTCGTTGGCCGTGCGGCGCGAGCAGCGCCCGGCGCGGCAGCTGCTGGAGAACGCCGGGCTGCGCTGCAGCCTGCCGCGCCTGAAGCTGCTCGACGTGCTCTGTGGCGGCGCCTTCTACAGCGTCGCCACGCTCTTCGCGATGCTCAACGACGAGATCCCGCTGGTCTCCCGCGACTGCGTGCGCCAGACCCTGCGCCGGCTGCACGCCAGCGGCCTGCTGCTGCGCGACGCGCAGGGCCGCTACGGCCTCGACCCGGAGCCGGCCGTGGCGCATTGAGCCGCCGCTCGGGCGAACGATCGACGTGCCGCCCGGCCAAGCCGGGCTACAGTTGAAGTGTCGATCATTCGTGGAAAGAACCGAGGGAGTGTAGCCATGAGCCAGCTGTTCGAGCCCCTGACCCTGCGCCAACTGACTTTGCCCAACCGCATCGGCGTTTCGCCCATGTGCCAGTACTCGGCCGAGGACGGCCTGGCCAACGACTGGCACCTGGTGCACCTGGGCAGCCGCGCCGTGGGGGGCGCCGGCCTGGTCCTGGTGGAGGCCACCGCGGTGGTCCCGGAAGGACGCATCACCGACCGCGACCTTGGCCTGTGGAGCGACGAACAGGTCGAGCCGTTGCGGCGCATCACCCGCTTCATCGAATCCCAGGGCGCCGTCGCCGGCGTCCAGCTGGCCCACGCCGGGCGCAAGGCCAGCACCTGGGCGCCGTGGCTGGCCAAACCCGGCAGCGTGCCGGTGAGCGAGGGCGGCTGGGTGCCGGTAGCGCCCTCGGCCATCGCCTTCGACCCCAAGCACACCACGCCCACCTCGCTGAGCGAGGCGCAGATGGCCGAGGTCGCCCAGGCCTTCGTGCGCGCCGCCGAACGTGCCCTGGCCGCCGGCTTCAAGGTGGTCGAGGTGCACGCCGCCCACGGTTACCTGCTGCACCAGTTCCTCTCGCCGCTGTCCAACCAGCGCCGCGACCAGTACGGCGGCTGCTTCGAGAACCGCATCCGCTACCTGCTGGAAGTCACCCAGGCAGTGCGCGAGGTGTGGCCGGAAGAGTTGCCGCTGCTGGTGCGCCTGTCGGCCACCGACTGGGTGGAGGACGGCTGGAACCCCGACGAGACCGTGGAGCTGGCGCGGCGCCTGAAGGGCCTGGGCGTAGACCTGATCGACGTGTCCTCCGGCGGCACCGCGGTGAACGCCGAGATTCCGGTGGGGCCGGGCTACCAGACGCAATTCGCCGAGCGCGTGCGCAAGGAGGCCGGCATCGCCAGCAGCACCGTGGGCATGATCACCGAGCCGGTGCAGGCCGAGCACATCCTGCGTACCGGCCAGGCCGACCTGATCCTGCTGGCCCGCGAGCTGCTGCGCGAACCCTACTGGCCACTCAACGCCGCCGACGAACTGGGCGGGCAGCAGGTGCCCTGGCCGCCGCAGTACCTGCGCGCGGCCCATCGCGGCACCCCGGCGCGCAAGCCGCTGGGCGAGTCCTGAGCCTGCCGGCGCGCCGCCTCCAGGACGGCGCGCCGGGCGCTTTACGCTACAAAATGTGAAATGGGTCGCATCAAGGCATTTTGCTGCTATGCTCGCCCGCATCGCGTCAGGATGACGCCACCCCCGGTAGCAAGAGCATGGAAGCGCGCACCACACCCTCCGCCGTGCCGGAGTCGGAAATCGCCCTGCTGGCGAACATCCTGGCCCTGGCGACCCGCAACATGTCCGCCCTCAGCACCCTGCTCGGCCAGCTTTCCCTGGAGCTGGGCCGCAGCACCGACCCGCACCTGCAGCAGGTCGGCCAGCGCGCGCTGAACGACATCACCCACCTGGCCGGCGACCTGGAAACCCAGTGGGAGCTGATCGGCAGCCTGGCGCGCTTCTGCCCGCTGCTCGCGCGCAGCCAGCTCAAACCCGAGCCGCTGCTGA
>NZ_JARJLT010000350.1 GCF_029335315.1 Pseudomonas citronellolis | reverse complement strand
CCATCGACCCCGGCGTGGTTGGGCTGGGGGTGTGGGTGATGCCCGGATCGGCGCCGAGCGCACGGCGGCCACGGTCAGGCGGCGGATAACGCCGTAGGCGTTATGCGCCCTACGCCAGACCCACCCGTAACGTAGGGCGGATAACCGTTCGCGGTTATCCGCCGGCCCCTCAGATCAGGCTGCGCAGCACATAGTGGAGGATGCCGCCGGCCTTGAAGTACTCCACCTCGTTGAGGGTGTCGATGCGGCACAGCACTTCGAAGCTGTCCTGCTTGCCGTCCTCGCGGGTGACCTCCACGGTGAGCGTCATGTGCGGCTTCAGTTCGCCGTCCAGGCCACGGATGTTCAGCACTTCCTTGCCGGTGAGGTTCAGCGCCTTGCGTTCCTGGCCGCCGGTGAATTGCAGCGGCAGCACGCCCATGCCCACCAGGTTGGAGCGGTGGATGCGCTCGAAGCTCTCGGCGATCACCGCCTTGACCCCCAGCAGGTTGGTGCCCTTGGCCGCCCAGTCGCGCGACGAGCCGGTGCCGTACTCCTTGCCGGCGACGATCACCAGCGGCGTGCCCTCGGCCTGGTAGCGCATGGCCGCGTCGTAGATCGCCAGCTTCTCGCCGCTGGGCACGTGCAGGGTGTTGCCGCCTTCCTCGCCACCGAGCATCTCGTTCTTGATACGGATGTTGGCGAAGGTGCCGCGCATCATCACTTCATGGTTGCCGCGCCGCGAGCCGTAGGAGTTGAAGTCGGCATAGGCCACGCCGTGCTCGCTGAGGTAGCGCCCGGCCGGGCTGTCCTTCTTGATGTTGCCGGCGGGGGAGATGTGGTCGGTGGTCACCGAGTCGCCCAGCACCGCCAGTACCCGCGCGGCGTGGATGTCGGCGACCTTCGGCGGGGCCTCGGCGATGTGCTCGAAGAACGGCGGGTGCTGGATGTAGGTGGAATCCGCCTGCCAGGTGTAGGTCTGCGCCTGCGGCACCTGGATCGCCTGCCATTTCTCGTCGCCCTGGAACACTTCGGCGTATTCCTTGTGGAACATCGCCGTGTCGACCTTCTGGATCGCCTCGGCGATCTCCTGCTGGCTCGGCCAGATGTCCTTGAGGTACACCGGCTGGCCGTCCTTGCCGGTGCCCAGGGCGTCCTTCGACAGGTCCGGGCGCACGCTGCCGGCCAGGGCGTAGGCCACCACCAGCGGCGGCGAGGCCAGCCAGTTGGTTTTCACCAGCGGGTGCACGCGGCCCTCGAAGTTGCGGTTGCCGGAGAGCACCGAGGCCACCGTCAGGTCGGCCTGCTGGATGGCCTTCTCGATGGGTTCGAGCAGCGGCCCGGAGTTGCCGATGCAGGTGGTGCAGCCGTAGCCCACCAGGTCGAAGCCCAGCTCGTCGAGGTAGCGGGTCAGGCCGGCGGCCTTGAAGTAGTCGGTGACCACCTTGGAGCCGGGCGCCAGCGAGCTCTTCACCCAGGGCTTGCGTTGCAGGCCTTTCTCCAGGGCCTTCTTCGCCAGCAGGCCGGCGGCCATCATCACGCTGGGGTTGGAGGTGTTGGTGCAGGAGGTGATGGCGGCGATGACCACGGCGCCATCCTGCAGGTGGTGGGTCTTGCCCTCATGCTGGTACTCGATGCCCTGGCTCTCCGCGCTGCCCACGGCCACGCCACCGCCGCCCTCGTTGAGCAGGCGCGAGACGTCCGGGCTGCGCGCGGCCTTGGGCTGCAGCGCGAGGAAGTCGGCGAAGGCCTTGCCCACCTCGCCGAGCGCCACCCGGTCCTGCGGGCGCTTGGGCCCGGCCAGGCTGGCCTCGACCGCGCCCATGTCCAGTTGCAGGCTGTCGGTGAAGACTGGCTCGTGGCCTTGCTCGCGCCACAGGCCCTGGGCCTTGGAGTAGGCCTCGACCAGCTTGACCGTTTCCTCCGGGCGGCCGGACAGGCGCAGGTAGCCCAGGGTGATCTCGTCCACCGGGAAGAAGCCGCAGGTGGCGCCGTATTCCGGGGCCATGTTGGCGATGGTGGCGCGGTCGGCCAGGGGCAGGTCGGCCAGGCCGTCGCCGTAGAACTCGACGAATTTGCCGACCACGCCCTTCTTGCGCAGCATCTGGGTGACGGTCAGCACCAGGTCGGTGGCGGTGATGCCTTCCTTGAGCTTGCCGCTGAGCTTGAAGCCGATCACCTCGGGAATCAGCATCGACACCGGCTGGCCGAGCATGGCCGCCTCGGCCTCGATGCCGCCGACGCCCCAGCCGAGCACGCCGAGGCCGTTGATCATGGTGGTGTGCGAGTCGGTGCCGACCAGGGTGTCGGGGAAGGCGTAGGTGCGCCCGTCCTCGTCCTTGGTCCAGACGGTGCGGCCGAGGTATTCCAGGTTGACCTGGTGGCAGATGCCAGTGCCCGGCGGCACCACGCGGAAGTTGTCGAAGGCGTTCTGGCCCCAGCGCAGGAAGGCGTAGCGTTCGCCGTTGCGCTGCATCTCGATCTCGACGTTCTCGGCGAAGGCGCCTTGACTGGCGTAGCGGTCGACCATCACCGAGTGGTCGATGACCAGGTCGACGGGGGACAGCGGGTTGATCTTCTGCGGATCGCCGCCGGCCTTGGCCATGGCATCGCGCATGGCGGCCAGGTCGACCACCGCCGGCACCCCGGTGAAGTCCTGCATCAGCACCCGCGCCGGGCGGTACTGGATCTCGCGGTCGGAGCGGCGCTCCTTGAGCCAGCCGGCCAGGGCCTTGAGGTCGTCGGCGTCGACGGTGTGGTTGTCCTCCCAGCGCAGCAGGTTCTCCAGCAGCACCTTGAGCGATTTCGGCAGTTTGTCCAGGTCGCCGAGCTGCCTGGCGGCCTCCGGAAGGCTGTAATAGTGGTAGGTCTTGCCGCCCACCTCGAGGGTGCGCAGGCTGTTCAGGCTGTCCACTGCGGGCATGACGTTCTCCTCAGGCTTGGATTCTGCCGGGGGCCGGCTCAGGCACCGATACTTGGCCAGGCGCGCGGCGAAACCGCTGACCTGGAGCAGAAAAGGCCGGTATCGCCGGCGATTTCCCTTGTTACGGCGCGTGTCGGAAGGCGTCCGGCAGGCGTTCCCCGCGCCCACGGACAGGCGCGGGGAACTGCGTTGGAACTCTCAAACTAGACCGCTCCGGGCGGTCCCGCCATGGTTTCTGGACCCCGGCATGGTCTGGCGGGTTCCGCCGGGTACGGCGAATCCGGGTGAAAGCCGCCGGCGCAGCGACTATAGTGCGCGGCCTAGGAGACGCCCCGATGAACACCCTGTTACTGCATTGCCGACCGGGCTTCGAGAACGAAGTCTGCGCGGAGATTTCCGACCTGGCCGCCGGCCTCGACGTGGCCGGCTACGCCCGCGCCAAGCCGGCCACCGCCTACGCCGAATTCGTCTGCCAGGACGCCGAGGGCGCCGAGCGCCTGATGCGCCGCCTGCGCTTTGCCGAGCTGATCTTCCCGCGCCAGTGGGCGCGCGGCGCCGGCTTCATCGCCCTGCCCGAACAGGACCGCATCGCCGCGCTGCTCGAAGAGCTGGGCCCGTACCCGCTGTGCGGCAGCCTGTGGCTGGAAGTCTTCGATACCAACGACGGCAAGGAACTCTCGACCTTCTGCCGCAAGTTCGAGAAGCCCCTGCGCGCCGCCCTGGTCAAGGCCGGAAAGCTGCGCGAGGACCCGAGCCTGCCGCGCCTGCTGCTGACCTTCCGCTCCGGCCGCGAGGTCTTCGTCGGCCTGGCTGAGCCGCGCAACAGCGCCATGTGGCCGATGGGCATCCCGCGCCTGAAGTTCCCCCGCGAGGCGCCGAGCCGCTCGACCCTCAAGCTGGAAGAGGCCTGGCACCACTTCATCCCGCGCGCCGAGTGGGACAAGCGCCTGGCGCCGAACATGCTCTCGGTGGACCTGGGCGCCGCGCCCGGCGGCTGGACCTGGCAGTTGGTCAACCGCGAGATGCGGGTGATCGCCGTGGACAACGGGCCGATGGCGGAGAACCTGATCTACTCCGGCCTGGTCGACCACCAGCGCGCCGACGGCTACCTGTTCCGCCCCCGGCAGACGGTGGACTGGATGGTCTGCGACATCGTCGAGAAGCCGGCGCGCACCGGCTCGCTGATCGAAACCTGGATCGGCGAGGGCCTGTGCCGCGAGGCGGTGGTCAACCTCAAGCTGCCGATGAAGCAGCGCTACGCCGAGGTGCGCAAGATCCTCGACCGCCTGCGCGACGCCTTCCGCGAGCGCGGCCTGCGCGTGAGCATCGGCTGCAAGCAGCTGTACCACGACCGCGAAGAGGTCACGGTGCACTTGCGCCGCCAGTAGCTCGCAAAACCAGTAGTTCCGGCGCGACCCGCGACCTTCGGCGACTTGCCCAAGCGCCGCGCAGCGACCATGCTGTGCGGCGCATTCCCCGTCGGAGCCGGACGTGAAGCGAAAGTTGCCCTCGCTGCTGGGCAGTTACACCCGCATGCTGTTGCCGCGCCGTGGCCTGGGCCACGGCGAGCGCCTGCCGAACCTGGCCATGGACAGCCGCAGCCTGCGTTTCGACGCGCGCCACCTGCGCGCCTATCGCCAGCACTTCGGCCTCGACCCGGCACTGGGCGTGCCCTTGCTCTACCCCCAGGTGATCAGCCTGCCGCTGCACCTGCGCCTGCTCAGCCGTTCGCGCATGCCGCTGTCGATCGTCGGCCTGATCCACCTGCGCAGCCACATCCAGCGCTACCGCATGCTCGAAGAGAGCGACCAGCTGCTGCTCGACTGCCGCATCCTCACCAGCCGGCGCAGCCCGCTGGGGCTGGAGGTGGACGTGGTGACCGAGGTGTGGCACCACGACATGCTCTACTGGCAGTCGATCACCACCTACCTGCGCCGTGGCGACTTCCTCGACGACCACGCCGAACCCGACCCGCTGCCCGAGCGCGCGCGCTGGCAGACCCTCGAAGCGCCGGCGCACCCCGGTGTGCAATGGCGCGCGCCGAAGATCGCCGGCTGGCGCTACGCCGGCCTGAGCGGCGACTTCAACCCGCTGCACCTGTCGCGCCTGATGGCCTCGCGCTACGGCTTCGGCAAACCCTTCGCCCACGGCATGTGGAGCCTGGCGCGCAGCCTCACCGGGCGGCGCCTGGCGGAGAGCGTGCGGCTGGACGTGCACTTCAAGGCGCCGCTGCCGCTGGGCAGCCAGGTGCGCCAGAGCCACCGCCGCCTGGGCCACAAGGAGCAATGGGCGCTGCTGCCGGCCGACGGCGATGGCGAGCCGCTGCTACTCGCCCAGCTCGACGAAGCGCCGGCCGGGCCGCTGCGCTAGCGGCCCGCCGCCAGGCGCGGTTGCAGGGGGAGCAGGGCGGGCAGGCGGACTTCGCCTTCCAGGTCCAGGGCGCGCAGGCTCCATGAGCTGTTGAACAGGTACTGGCCGCTGAAGCCGCTGACCAGCAGGCCGATCTCGTCGCCCGGTGCCAGGCTGGCACTGACCGCGTTGAGTTGTGTCGCGCCCTGGTTGAGCAACGGCTTCACCTGTTCGTCCAGCACCCGCGTGCGACCGTCCGCGCCGCGCACCGCCAGCGAGGCGAACAGCAGTGCCTGGTCGCCACTGCCCAGCGGCCGGGCCAGGCGTACTTCCGCGCTGCCGAGCAGGGCGCTGGGCTCGGCGACCTTGTGCAGTGCGATGAAGCGACGCGGCTGCAGCAGGCCGCTGCTGGCCGGGCGCACGCGGGTCGGCGGCAAGGCCACGGTCGGCCCCGGCGGCGGCAGGTCGTCCAGCGCCAGGCCCTGGTCGAGGTCCAGGCTGATGCACAGTGACGGCACGCTGGCGGCGGCGCCGGGGCGCTGCCGGAGCTTTTCCTCGTACCAGGCGAGGATGCCCTGGTAGAGGTTGATGGCGCGCTCGCCGCAGTGGATCACCGGCTCGTTGTTGAACGGCGGCAGGCCGCTCCAGGCCTGCAACGGCGGCGGCAGGATGTGCCCGCCCTGCATGCCGAGCAGGCGCACGTCGGCGTCGCCCTGGCGCAGGCACTGGCGGATGCGCAGGCCCTGGTCGAGGGGGAACAGGGTATCGCGCAGGCCCTGGATCAGCAGGGCGTCGGCGTGCGGCCGGCGGCCTTCGGCGCAGTAGCGCGCCAGGCTGTGGGCGGCCAGCTCGGCCTGCACCGGCGGGCTCATGCGGCCGCTGGCGGTGCGCAGGTAATCGGCCTGGACGAACTTGCCGAGGTCGTAGCCGGTGGCCACGCCCAGGCTCACCAGCACGCCGCCCCAGCCGATCTTCAGCTGCCCGCCGGGGGCCAGGGCGTCGCTGAGGTCGTACCAGGTGGCGATCGGAACGATGGCGTCGATGCGCGGGTCCTCGGCGGCGGCCAGCAACTGCACGGCGCCGCCGTAGCTCTCGCCGAGCATGCCCACGCGCGGGTCGCCGGGGCCGTCCATGCGCAGGCGCGGCAGGTGCGCGGCGGCCCAGTCGATCACCGCGCTGGCGTCGCTGACCTCGTAGCGCGGGTCCATCATCTCGATGCGCCCGTCGCTGCCGCCCCAGCCGCGCTGGTCGTAGCTGACCACCCAGTAGCCGGCCTTCCAGGCCTTGAGCGCGGCGCGCCCGGACATCATGTTCTGGCCGTAGAAACCTTCCGGCCCGGTCACCCGCCAGCCGCCCCAGCCGTGGGTGTGGACGATCAGCGGGGCGCTTTCGCCGGGGTTCAGCGCCGGCTGGAACACGGTGGCGGCGAGGCGGGTGCCGTCGCGCGCGACCACCACGGCGTCGTACCAGGTGGCGGGCAGCGCCTGGCCGGCGCTGGCGGCGTAGTCGGGCAGCTGGTCGCGGGCGCAGCCGGCGAGCAGCAGGAACAGGAGCAGGGCGGGCAGGCGCATGGACGGGGACATCCGCTGTCGGGGAGCCGCCGAGCTTAGCCCAGGCTCCGCTGCCGTGGGCCCGACGAAAGGTTGGCCCGCCGCCGTTCGCCCGCAACGCGTGACCGTGCGCCCCGCTTTGCGCGACAATGCGCCATTCGTTTTGCGGAGCCACTCCATGTCCCAGCCTGTCGACGCCATCCTCGACGCCACCGGCCTGAACTGCCCCGAACCGGTCATGATGCTGCACAACAAGGTGCGCGACCTGCCGGCCGGCGGCCTGCTCAAGGTCATCGCCACCGACCCCTCCACCCGCCGCGACATCCCCAAGTTCTGCATCTTCCTCGGCCACGAACTGGTGGAGCAGCAGGAAGACGCCGGCACCTACCTGTACTGGATTCGCAAGAAGCTCGACTGAGCCTGTCTTCGCGCCCGCGCCACGATTTCCTACAAAGGGCTGCTCGGTGCGGTCATGCGCTTGACCTTACCATTGCGAAATTCGATGCTGTCCACTTCCAGTCATTGAAAGTGGACATGCCCGCCATGAAAGCCCTGGATATCGAGGCCGTGCAAGCCTTCGTACTGGTCGCCGAGCTGAAGAGCTTCACCCGCGCCGCCGAGGCGCTGGCCAGCACCCAGTCGGCGGTGAGCCTGAAGATCAAGCGTCTGGAGGACGGCCTCGGGCGCCGCCTGCTGGAGCGCACGCCACGGCTGGTGCGGCTGTCCGCCGACGGTGGGGCGTTCCTCGACTCCGCGCGCGGCCTGGTGGCGGCGCACCGCCTGGCCCTGGGCGCGTTCTCTGCCGGCCAGCCGCGACGGCTGGTGGTGGGCGTCAGCCATCACATCGTCGGCGCCGAGCTGCCGGGCCTGCTGCGCCAGCTCACCCGCAGCGATCCGGGCCTGCTGCTGGAGCTGCGGGTGGACAGCTCGCGGGAAACCCTGGAGCGCTTCGACCGTGGCGAGTTGGACGTGGCCCTGGTGCTGCAACAGGGCCCGCCGCGCCAGGACGCCGAGGTGGTGCTGAGCGAACCCTTCGCCTGGATGGGCGCGGCGGACTTCCAGGCGCTGCCGGGCCAGCCGCTGGCCCTGGCGACCCAGGCCGAACCCTGCAGCGTGCGGCGCATGGCGGTGGACGCGCTGGACCAGGCTGGCGTGGCCTGGCGCGAAGTGTTCGTCGGCGGTGGCTTGATGACCATTGGCGCGGCGGTCAGCGTCGGCATCGCCGTGGCGGCGCTGGGCCGCCGGGTGGCGCCGGCCGGCTGCGAGGATGTCGGCGCGCGGCTGGGGCTGCCGCCGTTGCCGGGGCGCGATGTGTGGTTGCTGTCCCATGCGCGCGACGCGCAGGCGCGGGGAATGTTGCGCACGCTGGTGGCGGCGGTGCGGAGTACGGTGGGGTGA
>NZ_JARJLT010000034.1 GCF_029335315.1 Pseudomonas citronellolis | reverse complement strand
AGTTCCCCATGTCCAGCATTCTCAGCGCGCCCGGCGCGGCGCAATCCGGGTCGGCCCGGCAGGGCGACATCGACGCGCTCTACGGCAAGATCACACGCCGGCTCATCCCGTTCCTGTTCATCTGCTACCTGCTGAACTTCATCGACCGCGCCAACGTCGGCTTCGCCCAACTGCAGATGAAGTCCTCGCTGGGCTTCAGCGACGCCGTCTACGGGCTCGGCGCGGCCATGTTCTTCGTCGGCTACGTACTCTTCGAAGTACCCAGCAACCTGCTCCTGCAACGCATCGGCGCACGCCTGACAATCATGCGCATCATGCTGCTCTGGGGCCTGGCCTCCAGCGCCACCCTGCTGGTCACCACCCCGGCCCAGTTCTACCTGGTGCGTTTCCTGCTGGGCGTGTTCGAGGCCGGTTTCTTCCCCGGCATCGTCCTCTACCTCACCTTCTGGTACCCGCCGCAACGCCGCGCGCGGGTACTGGCGCTGTTCTGCATGGCCCAGGTGGCCGCGGCCTTCATCACCAGCCCGGTGTCCGGCTGGATCCTCAAGAACCTCGACGGGGTGCACGGCTGGGCCGGCTGGCAGTGGATGTTCTTCGCCGAAGGCATGCCCACGGTACTGCTCGGTCTGCTGGTGTACTTCCTGCTGCCCGACGGCCCCGCGCGGGCACGCTGGCTGAGCGGCGACGAACGCGAACTGCTGCGCCAGGAACTGCAGCAAGCGCCGGCCGCGAGCGACGCGCCGGGCACCGACGGTCACGCCGGCGTACTGCGCGACCCACGCGTGTACCTGCTGGCCTTCGGCGCCTTCGTCTCCGGCTGCGCCGGCTACTTCCTGGCGTTCTGGACGCCCACCATCATCCGCGAACTGGGCGTCGCCGACCTGCAGATGGTCGGTCTCTATGCGGTGATCCCGAACATCTTCGGCTTGTTCGCCATGCAGTACTGGGGCCGGCGCTCCGACCGCTACAACGAACAGCGCCTGCACTGGTGCGCCGCCTTCCTGCTGGCGGCCGGCGGCTTCGCCGCCATGGGCGTGGCGATCGCCAGCGGCAGCCTGGTCTGGACCCTGGTCGCGATCTCCACCGGCGGCTCGGGGCTGGTGGCGGCAACCCCGGTGTTCTGGGCCATGGTCACCCGCTACCTGGCCGCGCAGCACGCCGCGCTGGGCATCGCCTTCATCAACACACTGGCCAGCGCCGCCGGCGCCAGCCCGGCCCTGGTGGGCTACATGAAGGCCCACAGCGGCAACCTGAACGGTGTCATCACCCTGCTGGTCGCGCTCTTCCTCGTCGCCGCCGGCGCTCTGTACCTCGGTATGCGGACGACGCAGGAAAAGGGCGCCTCGCACAACCGATCGGCCAACGCCTGACCCGCAACTGCCTAACGTTATAGAAGTGATCCCTTAGAGAGCACAGCCATGTCCGACGACCTTCACCTGCTCGACGCAACCGCCCAGGCCCAGTTGGTTTCCCGAGGCGAAGCGACGCCACTGGAACTGGTGGACGCCGCCATCGCCCGTATCGAGCGCCACGACCCGGCGCTCAACGCGGTGATCTGGCGCCAGTTCGAACACGCCCGCGAGCGGGCCCGTGGCGCCCTGCCCGGCGGCCCCTTCCGTGGCGTGCCCTTCCTGCTCAAGGACCTGGCCGGCGGCGCCGAGGCCGGTCAGCCCTTGTCCTACGGCAGCCGTCTGGGCGCACACAACCGCGCCGACCACGACACTGAGCTGGTGCGCCGCTACCGCGCCGCCGGGCTGGTCGTGGTCGGCCGCAGCAACACCCCGGAATTCGGCATCACCCCAACGACCGAGCCCAGCCATTTCGGGCCCTGCCTCAACCCCTGGAACCTCGCCCTCTCCGCCGGCGGCTCCAGCGGTGGGGCCGCCGCCGCGGTGGCCGCGCGCCTGGTGCCGCTGGCCCACGCCAGCGACATCGGTGGCTCCATCCGCATTCCCGCCTCGGCCTGCGGCGTGTTCGGCCTGAAGCCCAGTCGCGGACGCAACCCGGCGGGGCCCAGGGTGGGCGAAGGCACCGGCGGCCTGCCCGCCGAACACTGCTGCTCGATCTCGGTACGCGACAGCGCGGCCCTGCTGGATGCCACCGCCGCCCCGGACTTCGGCGCGCCCTACGTGGCCCCGTATCCCGAGCGCCCCTACCGCCAGGAGATCGATGCGCCGCACCGGCGCCTGCGCATCGGCCTGCTGCGCGTGCCGCTGACCGGCGTCGCCGTGCACCCCGACTGCCAGGCCGCCCTGGAGTCGGCCGCACAGCTGTGCCGCGAACTGGGCCACCAGGTCGACGACCGCGCCCCCACGGTCTCCGACATGCCCGCCGTAGGCCAGGCTTTCGCGCGGATCTTCGTGGTCTCCGCGGCGCTGCACCTGCAGAGCCTGGAGCGCCAGGTCGGGCGCACCGCCGGCGAACACGACATCGAGCCGCTGACCCGCGCGGTAACCGGCCTCGCCACCCAGGTCGGCGCCACCGACTATGTCCTCGCCCAGCGCACCCTGCAGCGCATGGGCCGGGAGATCGCCGCATTCCACGACGACTACGACCTGATCCTCAGCCCGACCACCGCCTGCCCGCCGGCAGCCATCGGCACCCTGCTCTTCGACGAAGACGAGACCATCGAAGCCTTCTTCGCCCGCTCGGCGCAGCACGCCGCCTTCACCTCGGTGTACAACGCCACCGGCCAGCCGGCAATGAGCGTGCCGCTGTACTGGACCGCCGGCGGCACGCCGATCGGCGTGCAGTTCGCCGCCCGCCTGGGCGGCGAAGGCACGCTGTTCCGCCTCGCCGCCGAACTCGAGCGCGCGCGCCCGTGGGCCGCGCGCCTGCCGCCCCTGCGCGGCTGAAGCATCCCCCGCATCGGCAATATCGCCCCGGAGCCTTCCGGGGCAGGAGTACCAGAGATGAACCATCACCCGAGCGCCCAGGCCATCGGTCGTCCCGCCTGCCGTCCGCTGAGCGGTGCCCTGCCGCTGCTGCCGGCCCGCCATGTGCCACGCCCGCGCCTGCTGCAGCGCCTGCTCAATGGCCGCCAGCGGGTGAACCTACTGCACGCCCCTGCGGGCTTCGGCAAGAGCGTGCTGCTCAATGAATGCGCGCGCCAGGCCGGCCCGCGCGGCCGCGTCGCCTGGCTGGACCTGCGCGGTCGCCCGCTGGCGGTGGACGACCTCCTCACGCGCCTGGCCATCGTGCTCGACCTCAACCCGGCCAGCGCCGGCTGGCGCGAGGAACTGCGGCGCCTGCTCGACAGCCAGGCCCAGCCGCTCTGGATCGTTCTCGACGACTACCCGCGGCAAGCCGACGATGCCCTCGACGCCTGCCTCGCCCAGCTGATGGAGCAGGGTTCGGCGGAGCTGCGCTGGTGGATCGGCTCGCGCCGGCGGCCGGACTGGAACCTGCCGCGCCTGCTGCTGCAGGGCGAACTGCTGGAACTGGACGCCCACGAACTGGCGCTGGATCACGAGGAACTGGGCAACCTGCAACGCCATGCGCTCGGCGAAAGCCGCGAGGAGGAACGCGACGACCTGCTGCAACGCAGCGCCGGCTGGCCCGCGCTGGTCGGCCTGCTCGGGCTGCAGGGCCACAGGCGCTGGCCCGAGGGCGGCAGCAGCCTGCTGCACGACTACCTGCGCCGGGAAATTCTCGCCGGCCTGCCGACATCGCTGCGCGGCGCGCTCAAGGTGCTGGCGCACCTGCCGCGCTTCAAGGCGGGGCTGTGCCGGCAACTGAGCGAGGTCGGCGAGGTCGCGTTCGAGCAGTTGGAGCGCCTGCAATTGCTGCAACCGCTCGAAGACGGCCCGGGCTGGTTCAGCCTGCTTGCACCGCTGGCCGAGCTGGTGCGTCGGGATACCACCGAGGCCTTCCCCGCCGACACCCTGCTGCAGGCCAGCCACTGGTTCGCCGAGCACGACGACCTGCGCCAGGCCACCCAGCTGGCCCTAGCCGCCGGCGCCGTCGAGCGCGCCGTGGAACTGCTGCAGAACGCCAACAGCGACCAGATGATCGTCGAGCAGAGCGCCGTGCAACTGCTGCTCTGGCGCGACCGCCTGCCGGCCGGCCTGCTGCAATCCAGCCCCCAGCTGGTGCTGCTGGAAACCTGGGCGCTGATCGTCTGCGCGCGCCTGGACGAAGCCATGGACTGCCTGCAAACGCTGGCGCGCTTCATGCCGCGCCGCGACCCCGGCAGCCAGCGCCGCTGCCTGGCGCACTACCAGGCGACCCTCGGCGTCCTGCAACGCCAGTTCGCCATCGCCGACGCCCGGCGCAACTGCAGCGAAGCCCTGCTGTACCTCGACGAACGCCACTGGGGCCAGCACATCCTCTGCCACCAGGCACTGGCCCAGCAGGCGATGGTCGAGGGCGACCTGACCGGCGCCCGCCAGCACTGCCAGATCGGCCTGCGCCTGTCGCGGCGCCACGGCAACCTGTGCTTCGAGGCGCTGCTGAGCATCGAGCACATCCACCTGCTGGCGCTGTCCGGCGAATTGCGCCACGCGCTGGACTACGCCGACCAGATGCTCGCCGAGCTGCGCAAGGGCGGCCACCGCGGCCCCATGCTGGCGCGCCTGCGGGTACTGCGCGGCGAACTGCTGGCGCTGACCGGCGACGAGCGTGGCGAAAGCGTGCTGCGCCAAGGCCTGGAGGAAGCCGAGGACTGCCAGGACGCCTACCTGCTGTATGCCTACCACGCGCTGATCGCCCAGGCCTGCGAGCGCGGCGACGCCGAGCGCGCGCACCAGTTGCTGCTGGTCGCCGAGCGGCGCATGCAACGCCTGTGCATTCCGGAAATCCGCTACCGCGAAGTGCTGCGCCTGGCCCGCGCCCGACTGCAGCTGGCCGACGGCGAACCGGCGCAAGCGCGCGACGAACTGCTGGATGTGCTTCAGGAGTTGCGCCACAACCCACTACTGGCCCCCACCGGCTTCTACGACCTGCAGCACCAGGCGCGCCTGCTGCTGGCCCAGGCCAACACGGCGCTGGGCGACACCCTTCGCGCCAGCCAGGAACTCGCCGCCCTGCACCGCGACTGCCAGGCCCTGGGCCTGCGCAGCCTGGCCTGCGAAAGCCGGCTGAGCCTGGCCGAAGTCCTGCACCGCCTGGAACTGGCCGGCGCCGAGGAACACCTGCAGGAAGCCCTGCAGGATTGCCGGCGCCTGTCCCTGCTGCGGCCCCTGGCGCAACTGCGCCGAGACGGTCCGAGCTGGGCCCGGCAATGGCTGGCGGAGCTGGTCGGCGGGCCGGTGCAAACCCAGCCGTTGGACGGCGTGGCCGCCCCGGTGGAAGCCCTCAGCCAGCGCGAGCTGGAGGTGCTCGGGCTGATCGCCCAGGGCTGTTCCAACCAGGAAATCGCCGAGCAGTTGGAAATCTCCCTGCACACGGTGAAGACCCACGCCCGGCGCATCAACATCAAGCTCGATGTGGAGCGGCGCACCCAGGCGGTGGCGCGGGCCAAGGCCAGCGGCCTGCTGGCCTGAGGCGTGGCGGCCGGCTGATCCGGCTTTTTCCGCGCCAGCTGAGTCTGCCGCCGCGCCGCACGCGAGGGCAGACTAGCCGGGTGGTCTGCGGGAAGCCCCCTTCCCCCTTCACGATCTGCAGCCTCCGCCGCCCCGTTCCGGTCGCACCCGGCCCGGGTGCGGCGGTCTTTTTTCCCGCAACTGTGCTGGTGGCCCGCCACCGCCCGGCGCTAGAGTTCGCTCAGCACCCGCGCCGAACAGGGAAACCGATGAGCCTGCAACTGAGCTTCGCCGCCGCCGACGGCTACCCCCTCAAGGGTCGCCTCTGGCGCCATGCCGAGCCCGCCGCGACACCCCGCGCGCTGGTGATCGTCAACCCGGCGACCTCGGTGCGCGGCGACTACTACGGGCGCTTCGCCGCCTACCTGCACGCCGCCGGCTTCGACGTCCTCTGCTACGACTACCGCGGCATCGGCGAATCGCGCCCGGCCTCGCTGCGCGGCTTCCAGGCCAGTTGGCTGGACTGGGGCCGGCTGGACTTCGAGGGCGCCCTGCGCTGGGCCGCCGAGCACTGCCCCGGCCAGCCGCTGCACGTGGTGGCGCACAGCGTCGGCGGCTTCCTGGTCGGCCTGGCACCGTCCAATTCGCGCATCGAGCGGGTCTTCAGCATGGGCGCGCAATTCGCCCACTGGCGCGACTATCAGCGCCAGCGGCGCCTGCGCATGTTGCTCAAGTGGCACCTGGCGATGCCATTGCTCAGCGGCCTGCTCGGCTACTTCCCGGGCAAGCGCCTGGGCTGGATGGAAGACACCCCGCGCGGTGTGGTGCGCGACTGGACCCAGCGCAGCCCGCGCTTCGAAGACGCCTACCGACGCGGCCCGCAAGCCATGCCCGAGCGCCAGCGCGCGGAGCTGGTGGAAAGCTTCGCCGGCCTGCGTGGCGCGACCCTGGCGCTGAGCGTGACCGACGATGAATTCGGCACCCGCGCCGCCATCGAACGCCTGCTCGGCTACTACCGCAACAGCCCACGCCTGCACCTGCGCCTGCCCCCCGAGGCGCTGGGCCTGCGCAGCATCGGCCACTTCGCCTTCTTCCACAGCCGCTTCGAAGCCAACCTCTGGCCGATCGCCCTGCGCTGGCTGCGCGATGGCGAGGTGGAGACGGCGCTCAACCCCTATCTCACGTCTATCGGACACCAGCGAGACCCGAGCGAACCGCTGAGCGCCTGAAAGGGTCGACCACTAGACGAGATGTCCGCGCAGAAACTCCACGACACTCTGCAACGCTTGCCGTGTGGGGTGCCCGGGGCGTTCGGGCGGCTCCTCTACGCGGTCGAATTCAGCGGTCATCAGGGCATGCGGATGATCCGGGCTCGGCGGTACCGTCGGGTACTCGTTCAGTTGCGCGTTCGCCCCGAACGCCTGGGCGATTCTGCGTACCCGGGCGTGCGGGCACAGGCGGTCGTCGCTGAAGCGCTGTACGATCAGTCGCTTGTCTTGCGCCTGGACCACATTCACCGCTGTGTTCAAATCCGCATCGGCGATGTTCATCTCTTCCATCCAGGCCCCCTCCGCCAGGCCGGTCAGCCGATAGGGCAAGGAAAAGGGAACCGCCGGTTGGGAAACCACCCCCACGCCCACGGTGCTCTCGATGATCATCGGAATCACGAAGGCCCCGGTCACGCACATGCCGATCACCCCGATGCGCCGCTGGTCGCCAGCCTCACCCAGGTGCCTGGCCAGCGCCCGCAACCAATCGCAGACCGGGGCGGAGACCCCGGATTTCAGCCGCGCGAACTCCTTGCTGACGCACAGCCTGGCGTAATTCAGGGGCGCGGAATCGTCCAGCACCTCGCCGAACAGCAGCGGCAGATGCACGTTGAAACCGGCCTCGACCAACCGCTCGGCGAAGCCGAAGGTCGCCGGGGCCAGGCCCGGCAGCTCATGCATGACGATCACCCTGGGCCCTTCGCCCTTGAAGTACACCGGGTGCTGGTAGTGCCCATCGTCGAAATCGAAATGCAGGAAACCGCTCAGGGGATCGTCCATCGCCCGTTCTCCAGTAGCCACGCCAGTCAGGGCACGATGCCCTCGGTCACCAGGCCGCCGACGAAAGTCATCAGCTCGCAGCTGTAGATGCCGCCGTGCCCGTCGATGATCGGCGGCTCGGCGAGGATGTTCAGCACCGGGTTATGCGCCGGATATTTCACTTCGGGACTCCGGATGGGACTCAGGGTGAGGGTGAAAGGCTTGGCCGGAACCGCCTCGGCAGTTGGTGGATTGACTGCCGGCTTCGGCGCGATGGAAAGCGTGTGGCTATTGCCATCGTTGATATATCCCTTGAAGCCCTGCCGGATGGCCTGGCGGTTCGGGTCGATGTACTGGGCGCAGCCTTCCAGGGTGTTCGCCCCTTTCGACCGAGCGCTCGACGAGGACGCCAGCGTATGGGTCAGGTAGGGAACGTAGTGCCCGAGCGCCTTGGTATTTGCCCAGTAGCCTTCGTCATGGTTGTCGCCGTAGACGCTGTACTTCTGGAAGGCGGCCCGTCCGCCCCGCGCCAGGGGGAAGGCGATGCCCGTGGCCCAGTCGTTGCGGCCGGTGATCACCGCGATCAGCGGCGGCTGCTTGTCGCTGAAGCTGCAGTGCTGGCTGAGCTTGTGCAGGGTGCTGAAACGCATGGCCTCGAAGGCGGGGTTGATCAGGACCACCAGGTCTCCGACGGTGCGGGTCTGCAGTGGCGCGACGCTGCAACCGGTCTGCGTCGGGGACGCCTGCGGATCGAAGTTGCCGGACTGTACGAAGCGATCGATCAGCGAGGGCGCCAGGGCGCTGTAGAGGACCGCGGCGCCAAAGCTGTGGCCAACGAAGACCAGGCGGCTGCCATCCTGCCCCTGCCCCGCGGGATACGCCTGCTTGCGCCGACTATTCTCCTTGTCCAGGCGCAACAGCACTTCGCTCACGGCACCGCTGCCGACATTGTGCGCGGTGCTCTTGCGATCCCAGAAGGTCAAGCGCTGTAACAGCGGCACATGGGTAGCGGAACCGCGCCAACCTACATATACCCCAACAACATCCCTATTATCCGAAGCATTCATCGCGGCAATATTTCGCATCGCCAACTTGAACTCTTTTACGTCATCGTCACCCTCTTCCGCGGAATGATTCCAGCCGTGTACGTAGACGACCATGAGCACTGGCCGTTTTATCGCCCTTACTTCCGCAAGCAAGTTCTCAAAAGCAGCGTCCTGCAATAAATTTCCGTACTCGTCGAATTCGACGAAACCATATTTGTAATGGATCTCTGCAGGACTGCCCGCTCCACCTCCGCTCGCAGCCCCCTTGGCCTGGGACTTGTAATAGGCGTCGACGAGCATCTGGCAGTTATCCCGCGAACAGGGGTGGTAGAGCCGCAGCGGCGTACAACCATCAAGTACCACGGCGCAAAGCGCCAACAGCCCCAAGAGTTTCCTGTTCATCCCGGCACTCCCTGCTTGTATTTTCAACTGAGCGTAGTCAGGCGGCCGGCCGCGACAAATACCAGAAGGCAATAATAATCAATCGACACCGCTATATAACTTGCCAACTTGCCGATCCGCACAAGTAATCAGCAGATTAAAAGGTGCCGCATCGACAAAACCAGACCGCTGATGCCAAGACGGCCCGAACGCAGGAGCGCAACGCCGAGCCCATGCCAACGATAAGGCGACTGGCCATTACACACGACTGTCACACGGCTTTCATAAACTCGGCGCGACCGTTTTTCCGCTCGCCAGAGCATCACAGCAGTAAGTGGTAGCCCGTGATGAACCAGCTCAAGACCTTCCTCGCCCACCTCGGCCGCAAACAGACCCTGCGGCGTCTGCGCATCGGACAGCGCACCCTGCTCTGCTTCCTGCTCAGCGCCGTGCTGCTCGGCGGCGTCGGCGCCTACTGCCTGTACCAGATGGCCGCGATCCGCGCCCAGGGCGCGGCCATCGACAGCGACCAGCTGCCGAGCATCGCCCTCGCCGACAGCATCGCGCTCAACCTCAGCCAGCTGCGCGTGCGCTCCCTGCAGCAGGTGGCCAACCCCGACCCGATGGTACGCAGCGGCAACAAGGTGATCATCGAGCAGTTGGCCCTGGACATCGAACAGGAGTTCCGCGACTACCAGGCGCTGATCAGCGACGACACCGAGCGCGGCGCCATCGAGGCGCTGCATGAGGCCTTCGGCCAGTTCATCCAGACCATCCGCCAGGAACAGCAGTTGCTGGAACAACAGAAGCTCGACGAGGCGCGCGCGCTGTTGATCGCCAACATCGACCAGCAGGGCGAGACCATCGACACCCAGGTGATGCTGCTGCGCGAGCTGAACAAGCAGGCCGCCGCCAGCGCCACCGCCGACGCCGCCTCGGCCTATCGCCAGGCCCAGCGCATCGTCTGGGCCGCCCTCGGCGGCGCGCTGCTGCTGACCCTGCTGCTGGCCTGGGGCCTGACCCGCAGCCTGGTGCGGCCGCTGGCCGAGGCGCTGCAGGTGGCCGAGCGCATCGCCACCGGCGACCTCAGCCATGGCGTCCAGGCCCACGGCCGCGACGAGGCGGCGCAACTGCTGCAGCGCCTGGGGCGCATGCGCGACAACCTGCAGGGCACCATCCGCCAGATCGGCGAGGCCGCCGAGCAACTGGCCACCGCCAGCGAGCAGATGAGTTCGGTGATGGACGAAGGCACCCGTGGCCTGAACCAGCAACACGACGAGATCGACAACGTCAGCCGCGCCATGAGCCAGATGACCTCGGCCGTGGACAACGTCGCCGAGCACGCGCAGAGCACCGCCGAAGTGGCGCGGCGCTCCAACGACGAAGCCGTCGACGGCCAGCAGCAGCTGGCCACCACCCTGGGTTCGCTGCGCGAGCTGGGCGCCGGGGTGCGCCACGCCGCCGAGCAGGCCCAGGGCCTGGCCGAGCAGACGCTGAACATCAGCAAGGTGCTGGATGTGATCCGCACCGT
>NZ_JARJLT010000349.1 GCF_029335315.1 Pseudomonas citronellolis | reverse complement strand
GAGCGTCGGCGCTTAACAACTTCTTAACTGCCACGGTGCTAATAAGGCTGCGATTCTGCCGGACTCGCTGACCGAAATCCCTTCGGTCGCGCCCCGGCCGGGGATTGCCTTGCCACCGTTCACCTCCCTGTCGACCCTGTCGCCGCGCCTGGCGCGTCTGAGCCCGGCCGCGCGCGCCTGGCTGCTGGGTGCGTTCGCCCTGGCGCTGTTCTGCCTGCAGGCGCAGGGACGCGCAGTGATCGGCTTCGACTCGCGCTTCGTGCTGTTCGCCCAGGAAATGCTGCGCCACGGCCCGAGCCTGTTCCCCACGACCTATGGCGAGCCCTACCCGGACTACCCGGGCACCTCGACCCTGCTCATCTACCTGTTGTCCCTGCCGTTCGGCCGGGTCGACAACCTGGCCGCCTGGCTGCCCACGGCGCTGGCCGGCACTGCCGTGCTGGTGCTGGTGTACCGCCTGCTGGAGCCGATCTCGTCGCGTTGGGCGCTGCTCGCCGTGGCCATGCTGCTGCTGACCGTCACCTTCGTCAGCGAGACCCGCGCGGTGTCGCTGGACCAGATGGTCGCGGCGCTGGCGCTGGGCGCCTTCTACCGTGCCTACAACGATCGCGAGCGCCCGCTGGCGCGTACCCTGGGTTGGCAGGTGGCGCTGCTGCTGGCCGGCTTCCTGGTGCGCGGCCCGTTGGGCCTGGTGATTCCCGCCGCGGTGGTCTGTGCCTGCCACCTGGCGGCCGACGACTGGCGACGCCTGCTGGGTTTCGGTCTCTGCGCCGGCACGCTGCTGGTGCTCTGCTGCCTGGCCCTGCTCGGCCTCGCCGAACACAGTGGAGGCGCCGCTTTCGCCCGCGAGGTACTGCAGATGCAGGTGGTCGGGCGCCTCGACGGCAGCGCCGGCTCCAGTTCGCCGCTGTACTACTTCCTCAGCGCGCCGGGCAACTACGCGCTGGCCTTCCCGCTGGCGCTGCCGGCGCTGGCGCTGGCCTTCGGCCGGCCCGGTCGCGCGGAGCCGACGGCCACCCGAATCCTGTTGCGCGCCTGCGTTCTCGCCGCGCTGCTGGTGATGATCGGGCTGTCTGTGCCGCAGGCGAAGAAGGCGCGCTACATCCTGGCGATGGCGCCCTTCGCCGCGATCCTCGCCGCCTATCCCTTCCAGGTGGCCGGCAACCGCCTGGCGGGGCTGCTGCGGGGCATCCTGCAAGGGCTCTGGCTGGCCCTTCCGGGCGTGCTGTGCCTGGCATTGCTGGTGGCTCGGCGGCGCTTCCCGGAGCTGGCGAGCGACTATGCTCCCGAGCTTTACCGCAGCCTGGCGTTGCTGTTGGCGCTGCAGGCCCTGGCGCTGTTTTTCGCCTGGCGTCCGCGTCAGCGCGCCCTTGGCCTGGCGGCCTGCGCCGCGTTGTCGATGTGGGCCGCCTATATCCTGGCCTTCGAGCCGATCGAGCGCGGCCTCTACGATACCCGTGGGTTCACCCTGGCGGCCGACGCCGTCATGGCCGCGAAACCGGCCCCGGTCGCCTTCGTCGGCCTGGGCCGTGACGCCAAGGCGATCAAGTACCTGGTCAACCTCGACCACGACCTGGCGCCGCGCTTCATCGATGACCCGGGCCAGCTCGATGGCCTGCGCGGTCCGGCGTACCTGGTGATGGAGGCGGCGCGCCAGCGCGCCCTGGGCGATTCGCCCGTGGAGCGCTTGCGACCGCTGGTGGCCGCCGAGTTCGATCGCGAACCCTTCGTGCTGCTTTACCTGCCCGCCGACCCCTCGCTTGCGGGTGATCGCTGACCGATGAAGCGCTTCCTCTTCCTGGCCGGCTGCATCCTGTCGTTGTGCGCCTGCGGCGCCGGCCCCGGCGAGCGCCGGCATATCGCCCGCGACCAGGCGTTCCTGCGCGAACACCCGTTGCCGCCGCTGGCGCTGCAGCCGCGCGCCGACACTTTCGTGCTGCCGGTGCTGCCGGATACCCAGTACTACGCGGAGAACAACCGCCAGCAGCGCTCGCTCCTGCAGCGCAGCCAGCGTTACCCCGGCCTCTCCTACGACCCGGCGATGGCCTTCTTCGCCCAGACCCACTGGCTGGCGCAGAACGCCACGGCCCTGCAGGTGCCCTTGGTGGTGCACCTGGGGGATGTCGTACAGAACGCCAGCAACCTCGGCCAGTGGCGGGTGGCGAGCAGCGCCATGCGCCTGCTGGAGGAGGGGGGTGTGCCCTACGCGATCATGACCGGCGAGCGCGACATCCAGGGCGACGTGCCGGCCGACGAGGAGCGCTCGCTGCGCGACCACTTCGCCGACTATTTCGGCCCGCAGCGCGCCACCTGGCAGAGCACCTACGCCGGCAGCGACCCGCTGGGGCTGAGCCAGTACCACCGCTTCCGCGTCGGCCAGCAGGAGTTCCTGCTGCTGGCGCTGGATTGCAGTCCCAGCGACGCCACCCTGGCCTGGGCCCAGCAGGTGCTCGACAAGCATCCGCATACGCCGGTGATCCTCGCCTCCCACGGTATCCGCCCGCCGGCGGCTGGTGGCGGGCGCCTGTGGGACCGGCTGATTCGCGGCAACGACCAGATTTTCCTGACCCTCAGCAGCCAACTGGAAGGCTCCAGCCACCAGCGCTTGAGCAACGACCATGGCTTGAGCGTGGACATGCTGCGCTTCGACTACCAGGCCCAGTACCTGGGCGGCAACGGCCTGTTGCGCCTGCTGGAGTTCGACCTGGGGCACAACCGCCTGGAGGCGCTGACGCTGTCGCCGTGGGTGCTGTGGAAGCGCCGTTACCTGGGCAAGACCATGCGTCAGTGCCATGACCCGGCCGCGCTGGCCGACTGCGATCAGCTGGCGCCTGGTGCGAGCGAAGGCTGGGACAATCGCTACGTGCTCGAGCTGGACTTCCGTCAGCGCTTCGCCGCTTTCGGCGGCGCGGGTTTGTCCGCCGCGCAGGCGGACGCCGGTCCCGGCCTGCTGGGACAGTTAAAACGGCAGTTGA
>NZ_JARJLT010000348.1 GCF_029335315.1 Pseudomonas citronellolis | reverse complement strand
CGAGAATGATTCACGCATTGAGCTACGTGGTGGCGCACACCCCGCACCTGGAGGCCTGGACGCGCATGGCCGGCGAACAGGTCGGCCTGCACGTCGAGCCGCTGCCGCAGGGGCGGGGCGCGCGCCTGCGCATGGACGAGAAATACCAGCGCCTGCTGCTGCTGAGCGCCGAGCGGGCGGACATGATCATGGGCTTCGAGGTGGCCAGCGCCGCGGAACTGGCGGCGCTCGGCGCCGCGCTGGCCGCGGCCGGCTTCCCGGTCGAGCCCGGCGCCGGCGCGGACAGCGAGCTGCGCGGCGTCGCCGACTTCCTCTGGTTCCGCGACCCGGATGGCCGCCGCATCGAAGTGGCCTGGGGCCTGCGCGAAGCGGCCACGCCGTTCCAGCCGGGGCGCCCGCTGGGCGGCTTCCGCACCGGCGAGATGGGCATCGGCCACGTCGCGCTGATCACCGAGCACTTCGAGGAAATGTGCCGGCTGTACAAGGAGGTGCTCGGCTTCCGCGTCAGCGACCGCGCCCACGCGCCGTTCCGCGTCGAGTTCCTCCACGTCAACCCGCGCCACCACACCCTGGGCATCGCGCACACCGGCGGGCCGGCGAAGATCTACCACCTGATGCTGGAATACCGCGACTTCGACGACCTCGGCCGGGCCTACGACATCGCCCTGGAGAACCCCGAGAGCATCGGCGTGACCCTCGGCCGGCACATCAACGACCACGTCACCTCCTTCTACCTGAAGAACCCCGACGGCTGGATGCTCGAACTGGGCTGGGCCGCCCGCACCATCGGCCCCGACTGGCAGGTGGAAGAACTCGAAGGCATGAGCCTGTGGGGCCACGACCGCACCTGGTTGCCACCGGCCAAGCGCGAGGAAGCCCGGCAGATTCTCAAGACCCTGGCGCGCAAGGGCGTGCGCGTGCCGGTGGTGACCGATTCGCAGAACAGGAAAGCCAACCCATGAACGCAGCAACCCCCGTCGGCGACGTCTCGCCGGAAATCGGCCGCAGCCTGGAACTGGGCGACTGGCGCATCAACTACCACGACCAGGGGCAGGGCGAGCCGATCCTGCTGATCCACGGCTCCGGCCCCGGTGTCACCGCCTGGGCCAACTGGCGCGGCGTGCTGCCGGTGCTGGCGCAGCACGCGCGGGTGCTGGCCCCGGACATGCTCGGCTTCGGCTACACCCGCTGCCCGCGCGACCTGGTGCTGGACCCGGACGCCTGGGTCGCGCAACTGGTCGGCCTGCTCGACGCGCTGGGCATCCAATCGGTGTCGGTGGTCGGCAACTCCTTCGGCGGCGCCATCGCGCTGGCCCTGGCCCAGCGCTACCCGCAGCGGGTGCGCAAGCTGGTGCTGATGGGCGCGGTGGGCCTGTCGTTCCCGATCAGCGCCGGGCTGGAGAAGGTCTGGGGCTACCAGCCGTCGTTGCAGGCCATGCGCGAGCTGATGGGCGTGTTCGCCTACAACCGCTGCCTGATCACCGACGACCTGGTCGCCATGCGCTACCAGGCGAGCATCCGCGACGACGTCCAGGAGCGCTTTTCGCGGCTGTTCCCGGCGCCGCGCCAACGCGGCGTGGACATGCTGGCGCTGCCCGAGGCGGCGCTGCGCGAACTGCGCCAGGACACCCTGATCATCCACGGCCGCGACGACCAGGTGATTCCCCTGGAAGTCTCCGAGCGCCTGCTGCGGCTGATTCCCCACGCCCAGCTGCACGTGTTCGGCGAGTGCGGCCACTGGGTACAGATCGAGCGCGCGGAATCCTTCGCCCGCCTGGTTTCCGACTTCCTCCTTCCCGCCACACCGAGGGCCACCGCATGAACAAGGCGAGCATCCAGGGCCGCTGGGACATCCTGTCCTGGGAACAGATCTACGACGACGGCCGCGTGGTCCACCCCATGGGCACCGCGCTTGAGGGCTTCATCGAGTACGGCCCGCACGGCATGTTCTGCGTGGTGGCCAAGGCCGGCCGGGCGGACTTCGCCAGCGGCGGCCAGTGGTCCGCCGACGAGGCCGAGCAGGCCGGCGCCTACGCCAGCTACCTGACCTACGCCGGCGGCTACGACGTGCAGGGCGAGGTGATCCTCCACCACGTGCGTTACAGCCTGTTCCCCAACTGGGTGGGCGGCACCCAGCGCCGCGTGGCGATCCTCGAAGGCGACGAACTGGCGCTCACCGCGCGCCTGGAGGAGGGCACCAGCGAGGCCCGCACCGCGCGCCTGAGCTGGCGTCGCCAGGCGCAGGGCTGAGCCTGGCCGCGCGGAACTGTATCCGCAGCGTTACCCGAAACACCGTTACAGCGCCTGGACGCCTGGGTATTCTCAGCGCGCAATCGCAGTTCAGGGAGGAAGCGGTGTCCAGGATGAAGAGTGTTCTGCTGGTGGGGTTCAGTGTGCTGGTGCTGTCGAGCTACCTGCTGAGCTTCCTGGTCGGGCCGGGCTTGCACCGGGTGCCCGGCTGGTGACCACGAGCCCGTCGGCTCGATAAAGAAAAAGCCCCGTGGGTGCGAACCCACGGGGCTTTTTCATTCAACGCTGCGCGAACTCACTTGCCGCCGATGGCGCCACCGGCCGCGCCGCCCAGGCCGGCGCCGATGGCCGCGCCGGTGCTGCCGCCCAGCTTGTTGCCGAGCAGCGAACCGCCGGCCGCGCCCAGGCCGCCACCGATGGCCGCCTTGGTCTTCTTGCCTTTCTTGGCGGTGACCGCACCACCCGCGGCGCCGCCGACGCCGGCACCGATCGCGGCGCCGGTGCTGCCGCCCATTTGCTGGCCGATGACGTTGCCCAGGGCGCCGCCCAGGCCGCCGCCGACTGCCGCCTGGGTGCCGCTGCCGGCCATGGCGGCTTGGGCGAAGAGCAGGCTCAGGGCCAGGACGGGGAGTGCTTTACGCATGTTGCTAACCTCGAAGGTGAAGGGGCGGCAATTCTTGCCGCTCGGGGTGGTCAAGTAAACCGTACGAATCTGTCGTCGATCCGAAGTGTGAATTCGCTGGCGAAGTCAGACCGGCCGACCCGGTGCCGGTTCCCGGGTCCCTTGGGAAAATTTGTGCCTGGCGTGATGGTTGCGTCCGGCTGATCGGCCGGGATGGCGATTCAGGACAGGATAGTGGCCAATTGATATCAATTGGCCGGACCTGTCATACTGATCGCCTGCACCTGCGCACTCAAGGATGAGGGATGTCGCGCTTCGAATACTGGCTCGTCGTGGCCGCCGCCTGCTGCTTCATCGCCTGCTACCTGCTCGCCTACCTGTTGCTTCCCGCCGAATTCGCGGTGCCCGGATGGTTGCCTGTGCGCTAGGCATTCCGGGGATGGCCGAGCTAGAGCGGTAGAGGCTGGCCGTCGCGTCCGTGCTAGGCCGGCCATGTCCTCAGCAAGAGGGCGAGGCATAGTGCCATTAGTGGCGCCGGAAATAAACATACATCCGCGAACGGATGTAATGGTCGCGCCTGCCGCCCGGGCGCAAACGAAAAAGCCCCGCCGATAAGGCGGGGCTTTTTCGTACTACCGATGGGGGCTGGTCCGTCAGCCTGTCCTCAGTTTAGCGTGGTGATGTTACTTTGATATTGCATTCATGCCGCGAATTCCACCTTCCGTCAGCGCAGGGCGTGCAGGGGCCCGCTGGGAGGCGTCGACGCCAGGTTCAGCGGCATGGGCTGGACGATGGTGCCGACTACGGTGCCCGCGCCCTGGCTCTGCAGCATCTGGCGGATCGCCCCGACCCGCTGCCGGCTCAGTGGCAGGCGGATGTCCGTGCCGGCGACGCAGATGCTGGCGGCATAGGCGTTCCAGCGCAGGTTGCTGACCAGGCTGCGGCGTACCAGGTGGCTACGGTGAATGCGCACGAAATCCTCGGCGAACTCCACCTCGAGCAGCTTCAGGGTGGCGTCGAAATGGATGCGCCCCTTGGCGGTGAAGGCCGTCACATACTTTTCTTCCGCGCTGAAATGCGTGATGTCCCTGGTTTCGACCACAACCAGGGAGCGGCCCACGCGAGTGGCAATACGTTGCCTCATCGGACCTCTCCTTTTGACGATTTGCACCACTAGACGTCAAATTCTTGTACCGATGATGGCTCTGTGCCGGTTTTTCGACGGTTATGTGATTTAGTTCACAATTTGCCTTGCGCCGGACGGCGCAGGGCGAGAAGGAAGCCGGCCGCAGCTGCGGGCATGCGGCCAGACACCGGCCTGACATCCCTGCGTCCGGTGCGTGGGCAGAATAGGTGGAAACGGTAGTGGCAAAAAGCCGTTAATTACGACTAGTCGTGAGGTAGGAGGGGCCTGGGGAGCGCCTGTCGGCGAGCGGAATCGGCAGCGCCATCAAACGCTTACGGCCATGGACTTCCCATGACCGCGCCGGTATAGTCTCGCCCCTTCCGATCGCCCGGCCCGCGCCACGCGGACCCTCGCCAGGGGCGCCGGACATCCTGCTCGGATGGTGAAATTGGTAGACACAGCGCACTTAAAATGCGCCGGCCTCTGGTCTTGCGGGTTCGAGTCCCGCTCCGAGCACCATCTCCCCGCATGACGCTGCGCCATCCCGCGCAACTGCCGAGCCGCTGTGTAGCGGTGCGTCGATGCCGACTTTTCCTCGCTACCGATTCAGTGGACGGAACGACCTTTCCCGGCTGCCGTCAGCCCGGTTTTTGCCGACGCGGCGTTCGGTCGCGGAACCCGGTCAGGGCGCAGGCCCTGCGCGGGCTGCGTGGCGGGTGCTTGGCGCTGACCATTGGTCAGAATCTAACTCGCTGAAATCTTTGAGAAATATTGTTGTCCTAGGGTGCTCGCACTTTGTCATGAGGACCTGACGTGCAACGTGCAACCCGAAACATCCGCAAGGTGCTGGACTCGGTCGCCAGCAATAACGAAGCCACCGCCATCGAGGTGATGCGCGCCGTCGAGCAGGTGCCGGACGAACTGTTGCGGCAGCGCCTGCTCAAGGCCATCCACCAGCTGAACCAGGACGCCGCCGAGCTGCGCGCGCTGCGCGACGACGTCTCGGGCGCGGCCATTCGCCTGGCCTGAGGCGCCAGTGACGGCAATGAAAGGGTAGAACCGCAGGGTAGGGCGCCGGGCTCGCGGCCGGGCGCTATGCCGAGACGCAGCGCGCGGCTGGCCTCAGCGATGACTCCAGGCCAGCCAGCCGCCGTGGCGCTTGCGGGCCACCACTTCGCCCGGCGTCGCCGGCGCCTGCGGCAACGGCTCGACGTGGGCGGCCTCGGCTTCGCCGTGGCTGCGCTGCTGCAACCGGGCCCGGCGCATGGGTACGCGCATGAAGGCCCAGAGTGTGACCCCCGCCAGCAGCAGCCAGCCGAGGATCATGAGTGTGACGAACGTGCCAGGATTCATGCTGAAACTCCTCGCCCCCATCCGAAGGATAGACCACGCCAGGGCGCTTGCCGCCATTCACCCATTGAGCCTTTGAGGGCTTGCCGGGTTCCGGGTTTTTCTGGTATCTGTATGGATATACAGTATATCGAGGGTGCCCCGCCATGTCGCATGCCGCTTCCCTGTCCTCCGCCATCGAGCCGTCGGCATTCCTTCACGCGCAACCGCGCTCGCTGGACGACCTGCTCGAACTGCACACCGCCCATACCTACATAGTCCGCGCACATGGCGATGGTATGACCGGCGCCGGCATCCACGACAACGACCTGCTGGTGGTCGACCGCGCGCTGCTCGCCTGCTCCGGCGAAGTGGTGGTGGCGGCGGTGAACGGCGAGCCGCTGATCCGCCGCCTGGACATCGTCGACGGCGCCTACGCGCTGTTGCCGGCCAACGACCGTTACCCGCCGATTCTCATCGCCGAGGGCGACGAGCTGGCGATCTGGGGCGTGGTGCGTTGGAACCTGCACCGCCTGGCCAGCTGAGCGCCTAGCGGAAGTCGCGGCTGCGCACGTCCAGGCCGCTGAGCAACGGCGTCAGGTCGACGAGTTGCTCGGCGATCACATGGCGCACGCCGCTCTCGCTTTCCAGTCGGCCGCGCACCTGCAGCAGTTGCGCCTGCAGGAAGGTCCGCCGCTGGCGCTCGGCCAGGTCGCGCCAGACCACCACGTTGACCAGGCCGAACTCGTCCTCCAGGGTGACGAAGGTCACCCCGCTGGCGGTCTGCGGACGCTGCCGGCCGATCACCAGCCCGGCCACGCTCACTGGCCGATCATGTTCAAGCCCGGGCAACTCGCGCGAGCTGCGGCAGCGCAGCGCTTTCAACTGGCTGCGCAGCAGGCTCAGCGGGTGCGGGCCGAGGGTGGTGCCGAAGCTGGCGTAGTCGGTGAGCATCTCCTCGGCGACGCTGGGCAGCGGCAGGCTCACCGTGGCCTCCGGCGCGTCTGGCGCACCGGCGAACAGCGGCAGTTGCGGCTCCACCCCGGCCACCGCCCAGCGCGCCTTGTGACGGTGCCCGGCCAGGCCGCGCAGGGCGCCGGTGTCGGCCAGGCGCTCGCGGGCGGCGGCGTCCAGGTCGGCGCGCAGGCTGAGGTCGTCGACGCCATCGAAGGCCCGCCGCTCGCGGGCCTCGACGATGCGCCGCGCCACGTCCTCGCGGAAGCCCTTGACCAGCCGCAGCCCCAGGCGGATCGCCGGCTGCTCCGCGCCGGCGTCCTCCAGGCTGCAATCCCACTGGCTGTAGCGCACGTCCACCGGGCGCACCGCCAGGCCGTGGCGGCGCGCGTCCTGCAGCAACTGGTCGGGGCTGTAGAAACCCATCGGCCAGCTGTTGATCAGGGCGCAGGCGAAGGCCGCCGGTTCGTGGCATTTCAGCCAGCTGCTGGCGTAGGTGAGCAGGGCGAAGCTGGCGGCGTGGGATTCGGGGAAGCCGTAGCTGCCGAAGCCCTTGATCTGCTCGAAGATGCGCGCGGCGAATTCGGCGCTGTAGCCGTTCTTCAGCATGCCCTCGGTCAGGCGTTGGCGATGGGGTTCCAGGCCGCCATGGCGTTTCCAGGCGGCCATGGAGCGGCGTAGGTGGTCGGCTTCGCCGGCGGTGTAGTCGGCGGCCACCACGGCGACTTCCATGACCTGCTCCTGGAACAGCGGCACGCCCAGGGTGCGCCTGAATACCTGCTCCAGCGCTGCCGAGGGGTAGGTGATCGGCTCTTCACCGTTACGCCGCCGCAGGTAGGGATGGACCATGTCGCCCTGGATCGGGCCAGGGCGGACGATGGCGACCTCGATCACCAGGTCGTAGAAGGTCCGGGGCCGCAGGCGCGGCAGCATGGCCATCTGGGCGCGGGATTCGATCTGGAACACGCCCATGACATCGGCGCGACTGATCATGGCGTAGGTGGCTGGGTCCTCGGGAGGGATGCTGGCAATGCTCAGCGCCTTGCCGCGCAGGCCATGTACCAGGTCGAAGCAGCGGCGCAGCGCGCTGAGCATGCCCAGGGCGAGCACGTCGACCTTGAGAAGGCCCACCGCATCGATATCGTCCTTGTCCCACTGGATCACGGTGCGTTCGGGCATGGAGGCGTTCTCGACCGGCACCAGGCTGGCCAAGGGCTGCTCTGAGATGACGAAGCCGCCGGGGTGCTGCGACAGGTGCCGGGGAAAACCGATCAGCTCGCCGGTCAGCGCCAGTACCCTGCGCATGATCGGGCTTTGCGGGTCGAAACCGGCTTCGGCGAGTTGCGCTTCGGGGGGCGTCTGTTCGCTCCAGCGACCACAGCATTCGGCCAGGGCGTCGATCTGGTCGGGCGGCAGCCCCAGGGCCTTGGCGATGTCGCGAATGGCGCCGGCGGAGCGATAGGTACTGACGACGGCGGTGAGCGCCGCACGGTGGCGGCCATAGCGGTTGAATACGTACTGGATGACTTCTTCGCGGCGATCGTGCTCGAAGTCGACGTCTATGTCCGGCGGCTCGTCGCGTTCGCGTGAGATGAAACGGCCGAACAGCAGCTTGCTACGGGCCGGGTCCAGTTCGGTGATGCCCAGGGCGAAGCACACCGAGGAGTTGGCGGCCGAGCCGCGGCCCTGGCAGAGGATGCCCTGGCTGCGGGCGAAACGAACGATGTCATGGACCGTGAGAAAGTAGTTCTCGTACCCCAGTTCGGCGATCAGCACCAGTTCCTTGCCGATGCGTTTCAGGATCTTTTTCCGCGCGCCGTTCGGCCAGCGTTTGCGAATACCGTCATAGGTCATCTGGCATAGCCAGGAGCGCGGCGTGTGCCCGTCGGGTACCAGTTCACGCGGATACTGGTAACGCAGATCCCGTTTCAGGTCGAAGCTGCAGCGTCCGGCGATGCGCAGGGTCTCCTCCAGCAGCTGCGGCGGGTACCGCTCGGCCAGCGCTTCGCGCGGGCGCAGGTGGCGCTCGCCATTGGGAAACAGCCAGGCGCCGGCCTCGCTCACCGGCAGGTGCTGGCGGATGGCGGTCATGCAATCCTGCAGGGCGCGGCGGCCACGGGCGTGCATGTGCACGTCGCCGCAGGCCACGGCGGGAATGCCCTGGCGCTCGGCCAGGGCCAGCAGGGCGTGCAGGCGCTGCTGGTCGTCGGGCCCCCGATGCAGCTCGACGCCGAGCCAGAGACGTTCAGGAAAGCGCTCGCGCAGCCAGGCGCCGTCGGCCTCGGTCGGCGGTTCGCCGAGCCAGATCGCCAGCAGGCCGTCCAGTGGCGCCTGCAGGTCCTCGCGCAGCAGGCGGTAGCTGCCCTTGTCGGCGCGGCGCCGGGCGTGGGTGAGGAGCCGGCAGAGGTGCTGGTAGCCGCGCAGGTTCTCGGCCAGCAGGACCAGCTTGGGGCCGTGCTCGACCTGCACCTCGCTGCCGACGATCAGCGCCACCTTGAACTCCTGCGCCGCCTGCCAGGCGCGGACGATGCCCGCCAGGCTGCACTCGTCGGTGATCGCCAGGGCCTGGTAGCCCAGGCGCGCGGCGCGCTCGAACAGCTCGCGGGCGCTGGAGGCGCCGCGCTGGAAGCTGAAGTTCGATAGGCAGTGCAGTTCGGCGTAGGCGGGGCTCATGCGAACCAGCCATGGAGCAGCCACTGCCCCTCGCCACCGACCTCGCGGTAGATCCAGGCCTGTTGCCCGGCGCGGGTTTCCACGTGGTAGTAATCGCGGCGCAGGTCGCCGCCGTCCCACCAGCCGGATTCGATGCGCTCGGGCCCGGCGAGTATCCGCAGCGGGCCTTCGCGCAGCGCCTGGGGTTGCGCCAGCAGCCAGCCCGGGCGCGGCCCGCAGGGCGGCAGGGGCGCCGGGCGGAGGATAGTGGCGGGCTGCCAGGCGCGCTCCGGGCGGTGCTCGGCGAGGGCGCCCAGGCCGTGCACGGCGTCGTCGCCCAGGCGGGCGCGCAGGCGTTCGCGCAGTTGCTCCCAGGGCTGGTTCTGCTGCGGGCGTTCGTCGAACAGCTGGCGCAGCTCGGGGGCGAAGGGCGGCAGCTGGTCGGCTTCCAGGCGCACGGCATGCACGGCGCCGGGCAGTTGCAGCTGCTCCAGGCGGCCGCGGCTGAGTTCGAAGAGCATGGCCGGGTCGCGTTCGGCGGCGAGCAGGCCGACCGGCATGCGCGTCTCGGCCAGGCCATGGTGCTCCAGGCACAGCTCGAAACGCTGCACGCCGCTGTCGCGCCCGGCGAGGAAGGCGGCCAGGTCGCCGGTCAGGCGGCGCAGCGGGAACAGCAGGGCCTGGGTCGACTCGACGTCGAAGTTCAGCTCGATGCGGCTGTCGAAGCGTTCCGGCGGCCGGTAGAACTCCAGGCCCAGGGGGCGCTGCCCGAGCAGGCAGTCGACCTGCCGCAGCAGCTCCGCCGGGAAGCGCCGGGCCAGGCCGTCGCGGGGCAGGGCGAGGAGCTGGCGCAGGCTGCGCAGGCCCATGCGCGCCAGGCTGGCGACATGCTCCGGGGGCAGGCCGCAGCGCTCCAGGGGCAGGCGCCCGAGCTGCTCGCGCAGCTGTCGTGGATCGTCGATCAGCAGGCCGTCGCCGGCGTTGACCAGCACCCGCGCGGCGGCCGGGTTGGGCGCCGCGCCGATCCGGTGGCGGAAGCCCAGCGCCCGCAGTTCCTCGCGCAGGCGCGCCTCGAAGCGTGGCCAGGGGCCGAACAACGCCAGGCTGGAATGCACCTCCAGCAGCAGGGCGCGCGGGTAGTGCTGGCTGACCTGGGAGCTGAAGCCGTAGGCCCAGGCGGCGAGCAGGTCCTGGTTGCGCTGGACGGCCGCCTGGTCGTACTCGGCGCAGGCGAACTCGCGGCTCAGCGCGCGCGCCGCGGCCAGGCTCTGCCCGGCGCGCAGGCCGAGTTGCCGGGCCGCCGGGTTGACCGCCTGCAGCACGCGCCGCTGCGCCGGGCCGGCGAGCAGCGCCAGGGCTGTGTCGGGGTCGGCGCGCAGGCGTAGCGCGGCGTCCATGGCCAGTTGCGGCAGGAGGATGCAGGCCCAGAGCATGGCGACCCCTAGTGCAGCGCCGTCAGCGGCAGCGCGGTGGCCGGGGCCAGGCCACCACGGCACTTGAGCACGCGCAGCTGCGCTGGTCGGGCGTCGAGGGCCAGGCGCAGGGCGGCGGGCGAGGGGTTGAGCGCCTCGCGCAGCGGGCGGAAGGCGAAGGCCAGGGTCTGGCCGCTTTCCGCCGCCACCTGCAGGCGCCGCAGGGCGCGGTCGTCGGCCTGCTGCGGCCAGCACAGCACGGCGCCGCAGCTGCCCGAGCGCAGGCACTGTTCGGCGGCCCAGAGCGCGTCGCGGCCCTGGGCCTCGACCCAGGTCAGCTGCGCCAGGTCGACGCCCGCCGCCAGCCAGGCGCGCGGATAGGGGATGTGCGGCGGCGCCACCAGCACCAGGCGTTCGCCGGCGGCGCTCAGGCGCGCCAGGGTTGGCCACAGCAGGCGCAGTTCACCGACGCCTTCACTGGCGTGGAGGATTTCGCTGAGCGCCGCCTCCGGCCAGCCGCCGCCGGGCAGCAGGGCGTCCAGGCGCGGGTGACCGGTGGGCTGGGCGGCGGCCGGCGTGGTATCGGGCTGGCCTTTCCAGACCCGGCGCTGGTCGAGCAGCGCGCCGAGGTCTACCGCGACGCCCATGGCGAGGCCCGGCTAAGAAGAAAGGGAGGGAAGCGGCTCAAGATGTTGTCCGAAAATACTGTATGAAAATACAGTATCCGGCGGTGAGGTGAACGGGTCAAGTCGCTTCGGGACGCTGCCCGTCGGCTCTCCGGGGCGCTGCTGGCAAGGCTTTGGCTGAGCCAGGTCAGCATCGGGAAAGGCGACGAATGCCAGACTTTTCGTACAAAGCCTGACGGACTGCACGGGCGCCTGTACTGACTTTTTGCTATTACTGGTCGAACTCGTCGTGGCGACCGCTGTCTGACTACCCGTCGCCCGCCGGATCACGGCTCGCACGCCCGGCGTGCGGGAGCGTGGTGCAGGCATTGTAAGCGTCACGCGGCCTCATTAGACTGCGCGCCATTCATACCCCCGTTCCTGTCGAAGGACCCCCATGATCAAGAAATGTCTGTTCCCGGCTGCCGGTTACGGCACCCGCTTCCTCCCGGCCACCAAGGCCATGCCCAAGGAAATGCTGCCGATCGTCAACAAGCCGCTGATCCAGTACGGCGTCGAAGAGGCGCTGGAAGCCGGACTGTCGGAGATCGGCATTGTCACCGGCCGCGGCAAGCGCTCGCTGGAAGACCATTTCGACATCAGCTACGAGCTGGAAACCCAGATTCGCAACACCGACAAGGAAAAGTACCTGGTCGGTATCCGTCGCCTGATCGATGAGTGCACCTTCTCCTACACCCGTCAGATCGAAATGAAGGGCCTGGGCCACGCCATCCTCACCGGCCGTCCGCTGATCGGCGACGAACCCTTCGCCGTGGTCCTGGCCGACGACCTGTGCCTGAACCTCGAAGGCGACAGCGTCCTGAAGCAGATGGTCAAGCTGTACAACCAGTTCCGCTGCTCCATCGTGGCGATCCAGGAAGTGCCGCCGGAAGAGACCAACAAGTACGGCGTGATCGCCGGCGAGATGATCCGCGACGACATCTACCGCGTGAACAACATGGTCGAGAAGCCCAAGCCCGAAGAAGCGCCGTCGAACCTGGCGATCATCGGTCGCTACATCCTGACCCCGGATATCTTCGAGCTGATCGAGCAGACCGAGCCGGGCAAGGGTGGCGAAATCCAGATCACCGACGCCCTGATGAAACAGGCCCAGGACGGCTGCGTGCTGGCCTACAAGTTCAAGGGCAAGCGTTTCGACTGCGGTAGCGCCGAGGGCTACATCGAGGCGACCAACTTCTGCTACGAAAACCTCTACAAGACCGGCAAGGCCTGGTAATCCCAGCGCCTTCCCGGTTCCACGAAGAAGCCACCTGCGGGTGGCTTCTTCGTTTCCGGCGTTCGCCCGATCCGTGCTCAATCGCAGGGCGGATAACCGTTCGCGGTTATCCGCCGTTGCATGGTGAGAGCGGCGGATCACGCCGGGGGCGTTATGCGCCCTACAGCGACGGCGGAATCGGCATCGCCTCCGAGCCCGGCCCCAGGGGTTGGCCATAGCTGAACTCGACGTAGTTGCCCGCCGGATCACGCAGGCCGCAGTAGTAGCCGACCGGGTAGGGCTCCTGGCGCGGCGCCCAGATCAGGCAGCCGGCGCGCTCGGCCTCGGCGGCGATGGCGTCGACCTTCTCGTGGCTGTCCACGGCGAAGCCGAAGTGGCTGTAGTCGTCGCTGGCCAGGTGGCGGTCCGCGCCGCCGGGCATGATGACGAAGATGAACTGGTGTTCCTTGCCCGGCTCGGCCATCCACACGATGCGCGAGCCCTTGCCCTCGCGCTGGTGGATCACGCGCATGCCGCAGAAACGCTCGTAGAAGGCGACGCAGGCTTCCAGGTCGGGGACGTGCAGGGCCAGGTGGGTCAGGCTTGGGCGCATGACGGCTTCCTCCTCTCGCTCCTGGCAGGATAGGCCAGCGGCGATGAGGTATGCTGCCGGGCATCTGCCAATGGAGAACGGCTATGGCCTTCGATTTCGACCTCTTCGTTATAGGTGCCGGTTCCGGCGGCGTGCGCGCCGCGCGTTTCGCCGCCGGTTTCGGCGCGCGCGTGGCGGTGGCCGAGAGCCGCTACCTGGGCGGCACCTGCGTCAACGTCGGCTGCGTGCCGAAGAAGCTGCTGGTGTACGGCGCGCACTTCCACGAAGACTTCGAGCAGGCCGCCGGCTTCGGCTGGACCCTCGGCGAGGCGCGCTTCGACTGGCCGACCCTGATCGCCAACAAGAACCGCGAGATCCACCGCCTCAACGGCATCTACCGCAACCTGCTGGTGAACAGCGGGGTGACCCTGCTGGAAGGCCACGCGCGCCTGGTCGACGCCCACACCGTGGAACTCGACGGCCAGCGCTTCAGCGCCGCCAATATCCTGGTGGCCACCGGCGGCTGGCCGCAGGTGCCGGACATCCCCGGCAAGGAGCACGCCATCACCTCCCAGGAAGCCTTCTTCCTGGAGCGCCTGCCGCGCCGCGTGCTGGTGGTGGGTGGCGGCTACATCGCCGTGGAGTTCGCCTCGATCTTCCTCGGCCTGGGCGCGCAGACCACCCTGCTGTACCGCCGTGACCTGTTCCTGCGCGGTTTCGACCGCAGCGTGCGCGAGCACCTGCGCGACGAACTGGCGAAGAAAGGCATGGACCTGCAGTTCAACGCCGACATCGCGCGCATCGACAAGCAGGCCGACGGCAGCCTGCTGGCCACCCTCAAGGATGGCCGCGTGCTGGAGACCGACAGCGTGTTCTACGCCACCGGGCGCCGGCCGATGCTCGACAACCTGGGCCTGGAGAACGTCGACGTGGCCCTGGACGACAAGGGCTTCATCAAGGTCGATGAGGACTACCGCACCAGCGAGCCGTCGATCCGCGCCATCGGCGACGTCATCGGCCGCGTGCAGCTGACCCCGGTGGCCCTGGCCGAGGGCATGGCCGTGGCGCGCCAGCTGTTCCGACCCGAGGAATACCGGCCGGTGGACTACAAGCTGATTCCCACCGCGGTGTTCAGCCTGCCGAACATCGGCACCGTCGGTCTGACCGAGGACGAGGCGCGCGCCGCCGGGCACAAGGTCAAGCTGTTCGAGAGCCGCTTCCGCGCGCTCAAGCTGACTCTCACCGAGTCCCAGGAACGAACCCTGATGAAGCTGGTGGTCGACGCCGACAGCGACCGCGTGCTGGGCTGCCACATGGTCGGCCCGGAGGCCGGCGAAATCCTCCAGGGCATCGCCATCGCGCTGAAGGCCGGGGCGACCAAGCGGGTGTTCGACGACACCATCGGCATCCACCCGACGGCGGCCGAGGAATTCGTCACCATGCGCTCGCCGGTGGCATAGCCCGCTTCAGCGCGGATTCGATTCCGCATGGCAAACGAAAAGCCCGGCATCGCCGGGCTTTTTGCACGCGCGAAGGTTCAGCGCGACTGCGCGACCTGCGCCGCCGTGGCCTGCTCCTGCTGACGCTTGGCGTAGCGCTGGGCGAGCACCGCGCAGACCATCAGCTGGATCTGGTGGAAGAGCATCAGCGGCAGCAGGATCACGCCGATGCTGCCGGTGGCGAACAGCACCTGGGCCATGGGCACGCCGGTGGCCAGGCTCTTCTTCGAGCCGCAGAAGACGATGGTGATCTCGTCTTCCTTGTTGAAGCCCAGGCGCCGGCTCAGCTGGGTGGTGGCCAGCAGGGCCAGGGCCAGCAGCACGCAGCACACCACCACCAGGCCGGCGAGGGCGCTCAGCGGAACCTGGTGCCACAGGCCCTGGATCACCGCGGCGCTGAAGGCGGTGTAGACCACCAGCAGGATCGAACCCTGGTCGACGTAGCGCAGCACCGGCTTGTGCCGGTCCACCCAGCCACCGATCACGCCGCGCAGGGCCTGGCCGGCGATGAAGGGCACCAGCAGTTGCAGGGTGATCTTGCCGATGGCGTCGAGGGTGGAGACGCCGGTGTCGCCGTGCACGCCCAGCAGCAGCTGGACCAGCAGCGGGGTGAGGAAGATGCCGATCAGGCTGGAGGCCGAGGCGCTGCACACCGCCGCCGGGATGTTGCCACGGGCCAGCGAGGTGAAGGCGATGGACGACTGCACGGTGGCCGGTAGCGCGCACAGGTACAGCAGGCCCAGGTACAGGTCCGGGGTCACCAGCGGCGACAGCACCGGCTTGAGCACCAGGCCGAGGATCGGGAAGAGGATGAAGGTGCAGGCGAACACCAGCAGGTGCAGGCGCCAGTGGGTGGCGCCGGCGATGATCGCCTGGCGCGACAGCTTGGCGCCGTGCAGGAAGAACAGCAGGCCGATGGCCAGGTTGGTGATCCAGCTGAACGCGGTGGCCACCTGGCCCTCGCAGGGCAGCAGGCTGGCGACGGTCACGGTGGCGACCAGGGCCAGGGTGAAGTTGTCGGGGAGCAGACGGGGACGAGCCATGGCGATCATCTCGGGCAAGGAACGAAGTCGGGGGTCGCCGTCTCTGGCGGACGGGTGACAGTTGCGACTCTATGCCCGCGCCGGCCTTCCGTCTAACGCCAGAAAGCCAGCCTATGTCGCCGAACGGACAGATTTCGCCTTCAGATAGCGCCGAAGTCCAATTCCACCGCCGCGACACTGACCAGCGAGCGCATGCGCGCGGCCATGACCTCGGCGCGCTGCACCGGCATGCCCGGCACCCGCAGGCTCACCTGCAGCCATTCGCCCTCCTGGCGCGCATGGACTTCCGCCAGCAGCCAGCCCTGCAGGGCGAACAGGTTGAGCAGCTTGCACAGCACGTCGGCCTCGGCTTCGGCGTGGATGGCGAAGCGCGCCTCGCGCAGGGCGTCGGCGGGGCGCCGGGTCCAGCCGTCGGGGCGTTCGCCGGCGTTATCGTCGAGCAGCGCGACGGGCAGGGTGGAAGCGGAGCAAGGCAGGGACAGGGCTTGGTTCATGGTGGCGGACCGGCAAGGGGGGGTGGCCCATTGTCCGGGGACGCTCGGGGTTTTGCTTTGCAAAAGTAACTGCGTAAGGCGCCTTCTGCGCATAAGCTATTCGCTTGTATTTGTTTTGAGGAATAGATCATGCCCGTCGAGCTGGACGCCCATGACAAGCGCATTCTGGCCTTGCTGCAGGAAGAGGCGACCCTCTCCACCGCCGAGATCGCCGAGCGTATCGGCCTGTCGCAGTCGCCCTGCTGGCGGCGCATCCAGCGCCTGAAGGAAGAGGGGGTGATCCGTGGCCAGGTGACCCTGCTGGATCGCAAGAAGATCGGCCTGAACGCGCAGATCTTCGCCCAGGTGAAGCTGAACACCCACGGGCGCAACAACCTCACGGAGTTCGCCGAGGCCATCCGCGAGTTTCCCGAAGTGCTGGAGTGTCATGTGCTGATGGGCGCGGTGGACTTCATGCTGCGCATCGTCACCGAGGACATCGAGGCCTACGAACGCTTCTTCTTCGAGCGCCTGTCGCAGGTGCCGGGCATCCAGGAGATCAACTCCATCGTCGCCCTGTCGGAGATCAAGTCGACCACCAGCCTGCCGTTGCCGGGCCGCTAGCGAGGGAGAAGGGTGCCGGCGCGGCCGGCACCCGGAGCGGGCTCAGGCGCCGCCGAGGAAGTCCATCTTGCCCAGTTCCACGCCGTTGTGGCGGAGGATGGCGTAGGTGGTGGTGACGTGGAAGTAGAAGTTGGCGTTGGCGAAGCCGAGCAGGAAGTCCAGGCCCTTGAAGTGCAGCTCGCGGCTCGGGGTCTTGATGGTGATCTCGCGGGTTTCGGCGCCTTCGAACTGCTCGGGCTTCAGGCCCTTGAGGAAGTCGATGGTCTTGGTGATGCGTGCCTGCAGGTCGGCGAAGCTCTTCTCGTCGTCGGCGAAGCTGGGAATCTCGATGCCGGCCAGGCGTGCGCCGCAGCCCTTGGCGGCGTCGCTGGCGATCTGTACCTGGCGGCTGAGCGGGAACATGTCCGGGGCCAGGCGCGCGCCGAGCAGCACGGCCGGGTCGATGGATTTGGCCTGGGCGTGGGCGTCGGCCTTGGCCAGGATGGCCGAGAGGTTGCCGAGCATGCGGATGAACACCGGAACGGAAATCTGGTAGATCGACAGGGACATGCGAGGTACTCCAGACAGTGGGGTAAGAGGCCTGCGCGTTGAGGCGCGCCCGGCGAGTCTACTGCCAGGCGCGACGGCCGTCGCCTGGATTTCAACGGCCGGCGACGCTGGCCGCGCCGCAGCCCTGCAGGTCGACCTTGCCGACGTAGGGGTTGCTCCAGCCCATCACGCAGCCGACCATCTGGTTACGCTGACGTTCCCAGGTTTCCACCGGGTACTGCTTGCTCCAGGCCTCGAACAGCTGGCGGTCCTGGCGGGACAGTTTCAGGCCGTAGCGGTCGCTCATGTAGAAGTAGGTGCGCGCGATCATTCCGCGGATCTGCGGGCGCGGCATGGCCTTCTTCGCCTTGAAGTCGACCACCATCGGGCAAGCCCCATACTGCGGTGGCTGTTGCGGCAGCCAGCCGTAGCTGAAGTTGTTGCGGTCGCCGTTGACCTCGCCAATGCTCGGCACCAGGTTGAACAGGTCGGCCTCGGCGCGCTGGTACACCGGGTCGTGCCGCGAGCAGTTGCTGCGCCCGCCGCTCTGCCAGCACTGGCGCTGGTGGCCGATGGTCCAGGCCGGGACGATGTGCTCCCACTCGATGCGCTCGGCGCGCTTGGCGTTCTTGCGCGGCACGTAGCCACAGCTGGCCAGGTCGACGCGGTTGCCCTTGTAGCGGCAACCGCAATAGAACTCCACCGATTGCCGGGCATAGAGTTTCCAGCCGATCTTCTTGGCTTCCTGGAAGGTGCGTGGCGCGGCGGCGGAGGCGGACAGGGGCAGGACTGCGAGCAGGAGCAGTAGGACGGCGCGACGAATTTTCATTAGAAACTTCTTTCAGAAATCGTCGCATCTTACTGATATGAAACGTTCTGCCAATCGTGGCAATCGAATGGCATCGGAACAGGTGCGTAGGTATTCAGAGTTGGTAGACTGGGATATTCCTACGCCAGCGAGAGGTTTCGCCAGCATGAACGGTCGAATTCTTTGTGGCCTGCTCGCCAGCCTGGCGGCAGCCTCGGTCCTGGCCGGGCAGCCGCCGATGCAGAGCATCGAACGCATCTACGTCAGCCCCGGCGCCAGCGGCAGCATCGACAGCTCGTCGAGCGTGCAGCGCTATGACGGCTACGGCGGTGCGCAGGTTCCGCGCAGCTACGAGCAGGGCTCGAGCACGGTGATCATCGACAACACCGGCGCCGGTACCAATGGCGGCATTCGCCAGAGCATCGAGTACCCCAACGGCGTGCAGTTCCAGGTGACGCCGGGCAGCACCCGCTCGAACAGCCAGCGCCAGTCCTATCCCTGAGCGTGATGGTGGGGCCGGTCTGGTGGCCGGAGGCGGGGGTGATGGGTATCGCTTCGCTCAACACCATCCTACGAGAACGGGCCATCACCCGCGACGGCGGATAACCGCGAACGGTTATGCGCCCTACGTCGAGGCATACGCGTAGGAGTGGGCCACGCCCGCGATTGTTGAAGCGCAAGGTTCGGGTCGGCGTAGGGCGCATAACGCCCCAGGCGTTATCCGCCGAATCTCCCGACGGCGGATAACCGCGAACGGTTATTCGCCCTACGCCGCGACCTACCCGCAGGAGCGGGCCATGCCCGCGATTGTTGA
>NZ_JARJLT010000347.1 GCF_029335315.1 Pseudomonas citronellolis | reverse complement strand
TCAGAACTGGTGATCGGCGTTGTCCGGCTTCAGGTCCTGGATGCCCAGGGCAGCGGCGGCCTTCTCGATGGCGCCGGTCTGCTTGACCAGGGATGCGATGGTGGTGCTGATCAGCTTGTGGTCGGCTTCGGCGTCCGGGGCGATCATCTGGTCGAAGTGCACGCCATCCTTCTCGGCGCGGTCGACGATGGCCTGCATGCCGGCCTGGGTGGCGTCGAGGTCGGCCTTCAGGTCGGTGTTGGCCTGGGCGTCGGCCTTGGCCACCAGGTCGGCCACGCTCGGGCCCTTGACCACGCTGCCGTCCACGCGCTTGTACTCGCCCAGGTAGATGTTGCGGATACCTTCGGCGTTGAAGTACAGGGTGTGGTGGGTGTTGTCGCTGAAGCAGTCGTGCTCGTCTTCGGTGGAGTTGGCTTCCAGGGCCACCTTCATGCGCTCGCCGGCCAGCTCGCCGAGGGACAGGCTGCCCATGCCGAAGAAGATCTTGCGCAGGTTGGCGTCGGCGCCGTCGGCTTCCAGCTTGGCGCGGTAGTTGTCGGCCACGCCGGCTTTCCAGTTGCCGACCATTTCCTCGAGGCTGCTCACCAGCAGGTCGGTGGCGGCTTTCAGGTAGGCCGCGCGACGGTCGCAGTGACCGTTGCTGCAGTCCTTGCCCTGGGCGTAGTCGGTGAACGGACGGTTGCCGGCGCCCGGCTTGGTGCCGTTCAGGTCCTGGCCCCAGAGGAGGAACTCGATGGCGTGGTAGCCGGTGGCGACGTTGGCTTCGGAACCGGCCACTTCGTTCAGGCTGGCCAGCTTCTCGCCGGTGATTTCCTTGACGTCGATCTTGTCTTCGCCGACCTGGATCTCGGTGTTGGCGATGATGTTGGCGCTGGCGGCCGGGTTGCCCTCGGCGTGCTGGTAGTCCTTGGCGACGTAGTCGATCAGGCCTTCGTCCAGCGGCCAGGCGTTGATCGCGCCTTCCCAGTCGTCGACCACCTTGTTGCCGAAGCGGAAGGCTTCGCTCTGCGAGTAGGGCACGCGCGCGGCCAGCCAGGCTTGGCGGGCGGCTTTCAGGGTTTCTTCGCTGGGCTTGGCGATCAGCGCGTCGACGGCCTTCTGCAGGTCCTTCGCGGTGCTCAGGGAATCGCCGTACACGGCTTCGGCCATGTCCGCGTAGTTTTTCACCACGGCCTTGACCGCGGCCTCGTCGACCTTGGTGGCTGCCGGGGCGGCGCTCTGGGTGCTGGCGGCCGGGGTGGCTGCCGGGGCGGCGGCTTCTTTCTTGTCATCGCCGCAACCGGCGAGGGAGATGGCGATGGCCAGCAGGCTGGCAGTGGCCCAGGGCATACGAGTCATGGCGGGTTCCTTAGCATGAGGATGGCGCAAAAAGAGTTGCGCAACGAAAGCGGCAACATAATGCGAAAGATTTGCATTTTTGAAAAGGCCGCGCTTGCGAATTGCCAGTAGCGGCGGACGAAGGGATCAGCGGCGTTCGATGCTGGAGCTGCCGGCGGCCTCGGCCAGGCGCCGCGCCTGCTTCAGGTAGAGGGTCAGCTCGCGCGCCGGGAGCGGCTTGCTGTACAGGTAGCCCTGACCTTCGTGGCAGCCCTGGGCGATGATGTAGGCTTCCTGCTCGATGGTCTCCACGCCTTCGGCGATGACCTGCATGCCGAGGCTCTTGCCGAGCTGGATGATGGCGCGAACGATGGTGGCGTCGTCGTCGTCCTGCAGCAGATCCTGGACGAAGCTCTTGTCGATCTTGATCTTGTCCAGCGGCAGGCTCTTCAGGTAGCTCAGCGAGGAGTAGCCGGTGCCGAAGTCGTCGATGGCGATCAGCGCGCCGGCGCGGCGCAGGCTGAGCAGGTGCTGGGCGGCGGTGGAGATGTCTTCCATCAGGCCGGTCTCGGTGACTTCCAGCTCCAGCGAGCGCGGCGGCAGGCGGTGGATCTGCAGGAGGTTGCTGACCACCCGCGGCAGGGCGCTGTGGCGCAGCTGCACGGTGGACAGGTTGACCGCCATGCGCAGGTCGTCGAAGCCCTGGTCGTGCCACTCGCGCAGCTGCTTGCAGGACTGGTCGAGCACCCATTCGCCGATGGCGAAGATGCTGCCGTTCTGTTCGGCCAGGGGGATGAACAGGTCCGGCGCGACCCAGCCCTGGGTCGGGTGCTGCCAGCGCAGCAGGGCCTCGACGCCGACCACGCGGTGGTCGCGGTAGTCCACCTGCGGCTGGAAGACGATGTGCAGTTCGTTGCGCGACAGCGCCTCGCGCAGGTCCTTCTCCAGCTCGCGGCGGCGGCGCATCTCGCTGTCGACGCTGGCGATGTAGAACTGGTAGCGGTTGCGCGAGCGGGTCTTGGCCAGGGTCATGGTCTGCTCGGCCTTCTGCAGCAGCTTCTCGGTGCTCTCACCGTCCTCGGGGTAGAGGGTGATGCCGATGGTGGCGCGCAGTTGCACCGGCTGCTCGTCGAGCTGGAACGGCAGCTCGAGGTCGTCGAGGATCTGCTGGGCCAGCTCGGCCGCCTCGTAGGGCTGCTCGATGTCGGCCTGGACCAGAGTGAACTGGTCGCCACCCAGCCGGGCCAGGGCGCCGAGGCTGGCGCTGTGGCTGCGCAGGCGGTCGGCCAGGGCGATCAGCAACTGGTCGCCGAACTGGTAGCCGTGCTGTTCGTTGATGCCCTTGAAGTCGTCCAGGCCCAGGCACAGCACGGCCACGCGGTGCTGCTGGCGGCCGGCGTCGGCGAGGATCTGGTCCAGGCGCTGCTGCAGCAGCTTGCGGTTCGGCAGGCCGGTGAGGAAGTCGTACTGGGAGATGCGCAGCAGGCTGTTTTCCGCCTCGCGGCGCAGGTGGCCGTTGCGTTCGATGGATTCCAGCAACTGGTTGGCGGTGTTGATCCACAGGCCCAGTTCGTTGTGCTCGTGGCCGGCCAGCATCGGCAGCTTGTGCTCGCCCGGGCGGTCCGGGTTGATGCTGGTGAGGTGGTCGATGATGCGCCACAGCGGCTTGGTCAGCAGCCAGTGGTAGACCAGGAACAGCACCAGGCCCATGGCCAGCGCGCGGAGGATGCCGGAGAGGAAGATGATCACCGAGGTGACCACGAAGTCCTGGCCGTAGGGCGCGGTGTCCAGGGTGATCTTCAGGTCGCCGTAGTACTCGCCGGGTTCGCCGCGGCCTACCAGGCGGATGGAGTAGTGCTGCTCGGGGCCGAGGATGGGGTCGGTGAGCCAGCGGGTGGGCGCGTCCAGCAACGGGCGGGATTTTTCCGCCAGCATGGGCTCGTCGGGGTGGCCGATGGCGGCGTAGCGCACCGCTTCATGCTGGAACAGGCCTTCGAGGACCTGCATGGCCATGTCGCGGTCGAGGCTGTAGACCGCCTGCGTCGATGGGTCGCGGACCATGGCGAGGATTCGCTGGGCGTCGTTGTGCACCGACTGCTGCGCCTTGTGGGCGTCGAAGACGATCTGCGCGCAACTCAGGACGACACCCACTGCCAGCGCGGCCAGGAGAACGACGCGCAACAGCTTGAGGGAGAGCCTGTGCCGGGGGTCCAGTTTCAAGGGTGCTTTCCTTGTTCATCGCCATCCGGCGAAAGACTGGTCTGAGTATTGGCAAACGGAGCTTTGACGTCAAAGGGCCATCACCCATTTTCCGATCAAATCCGCATCTCAGGTTAGCCGAGCCTTGCCTTTCTGGCGCGCAGAAAGCAGAAACCCGGCCTCAGGCCGGGTTTCCGCTGGAACGCTGAAGGTATCAGGCAGCGAAGTTCTTCGCTACGTAGTCCCAGTTCACCAGGTTCCAGAAAGCCTCGACGTACTTCGGACGCAGGTTGCGGTAGTCGATGTAGTAGGCGTGTTCCCAGACGTCGCAGGTCAGCAGCGGGGTGTCGCCGCTGGTCAGCGGGTTGCCGGCGCCGATGGTGCTGGCCAGGGCCAGGGAACCGTCGGCCTTCTTCACCAGCCAGGCCCAGCCGGAGCCGAAGGTGCCGATGGCGGTCTTGGTGAACTCTTCCTTGAACTTGTCGAAGGAACCGAAGGCGGCGTTGATGGCGTCAGCCAGGGCGCCGGTGGGTTGGCCGCCGGCGTTGGGCGCCAGGCATTCCCAGTAGAAGGTGTGGTTCCACACCTGGGCCGCGTTGTTGAAGATGCCGCCGGAAGAGGTCTTGACGATGTCTTCCAGGCTCTTGCCTTCGAACTCGGTGCCGGGGATCAGGTTGTTCAGGTTCACGACGTAGGTGTTGTGGTGCTTGTCGTGGTGGAACTCGAGGGTTTCCGCGGAAATGTGCGGCTCGAGGGCGTTCTTGGCGTAAGGCAGCGGCGGCAATTCGAAAGCCATGGTGTCTCTCCTATCTTCCTCAGGTCAGGGCTAGCGCGGCGAACGCGCGACCGGTACACGGGGCCGGTTCGGTGATTGTCGCGGCATCCGTACGTAGCGCCGGCTCGGGGAGCGGGCGCGCGCCGGGTGCGTCCAGCTAGACTCGCTCTCTGGCGCCGCGAAGGTCGGATCATAGCACCCGACCCCCGGCATATCCACGCAGCAACTGTAGGGGCAAATGCAGGGGTAAAGCCCCGTGGCTGCGCCGCGCGAGGCGTTCGCCAGCATTCCTCATAGCTGACCGGGGTGACCGTTCGAGGTTCGCTTTTTCGTCCGTTCGGGGCTCAGCTGGCCAGCACCAGCTGGCTGGCCATGCCCAGCATCATCACCGCCACCATCAGGTCGACCAGGCGCCAGGTGGCCGGGCGCGCCAGCCAGGGGGCGAGCCAGGCGGCGCCCAGGGCGAGGGTGAAGAACCACAGCAGCGAGGCGCTGGCCGCGCCCATGGCGTAGGCGCCGGGGGCCGCCTGCTGGGCGCCGAGGGAGCCGATCAGCAGCACGGTGTCGAGGTACACGTGGGGGTTGAGCAGGGTCACCGCCAGCGCCGCCAGCAGCACCGCGCGGCGCGAGCGCGGGCCGGTCTGCCCGGCCTCGGCCATGGCCTGCGGGGCGATGGCGCGGCGCAGCGCCTTGGCGCCGTACCAGACCAGGAAGATCACCCCGCCCCAGCGCGCCACGGCGAGCAGTGTGGGGTTCTCCGCCAGCACCCTGGCCAGGCCGAACACCCCGGCGCTGACCAGCACGGCGTCGCACAGCACGCAGAGCGCGGCCACCCACAGGTGATGCTCGCGGCGCAGGCTCTGGGCCAGGACGAAGGCATTCTGCGCGCCGATGGCGATGATCAGGCCGGCGGCCACCAGCAGGCCGTTGAGGTAGCTCTGCCACATGCTCAGGCCCTCCCTTCGCGGGACAGCCGGCGCAGCGCCTGCAGCGCGGCCGGGCCGTCCTGGTGGGCGACGAACAGGTGGTCGTGGAAGAACGCGGCGAACACGTTGCAGCTGATTCCGGCCTCGGCCAGCGCGCCGGCCACCGCGGCGGTCAGGCCTACGGCCTGCAATGCGGAATGCACCTCCAGGGTCAGCCAGGCGGCCACGTAGTCGTAGGCCAGGCCCAGGCGGTCGGCCTCGGCGCGGGCCAGCAGCAGGGTCAGGCCCTCGCGTTCGCGGAAGCTGCCGAGCACCACGGCGTCGGCCGGCGCCTGGCCGTTGGGCAGGGTGCAGAACACATATTCGCCGGGGTTGAGCACCGGGGTCATTTCGCGCAGCAGCGCGTCGAGGGCGGTTTCGCCAGCCATGGGCAGGGCTCCGTGGGCGGAAAGCGGGTGGGAATGCTGGCGAGTCTGCGGCCTGCGGATGTATAAGGAAAACGAATCCTGTTGATATCTCATTAGGAAATCTGATGTTCGACTACAAGCTGCTGGCGGCCCTGGCCGCCGTGGTGGAACAGGGCGGCTTCGAGCGCGGCGCCCAGGCCCTGGGCCTGTCGCAGTCGGCGATCTCGCAGCGCATCAAGCTGCTCGAGGCGCGGGTCGGCCAGCCGGTGCTGGTGCGCGCGGCGCGGCCGCAGCCCACCGAGCTGGGGCGCCGGCTGCTCAACCATGTGCAACAGGTGCGCCTGCTGGAGGGCGACCTGCAACAGTGGGTGCCGGCGCTGGACGAGGGCGGTTCGCCGGAGCGCCTGCGCCTGGCGCTCAACGCCGACAGCCTGGCGACCTGGTGGGCTGGCGCGGTGGGCGGCTTCTGCGCCGAGCGGCGGGTGCTCCTCGACCTGGTCGTGGAGGACCAGGAAGTGGGCCTCAAGCGCATGCGCGCCGGCGAGGTGGCCGGCTGCGTCTGCGCCAGCCCCCGGCCGGTGGCCGGCGCGCGCAGCGAGGCGCTGGGCGCCATGCGTTATCGCGGGCTGGCCAGCCCGGCGTTCGTCGCCCGGCACTTTCCCAAAGGCGTGCGCGCCGAGGCGCTGGCCCGCACCCCGGCCATCGTCTACGGCCCGGACGACCAGTTGCAGCACCGCTACCTCGCCGACCTCGGCGTGGACGGCGCCTTCCTCTACCACCTGTGCCCCTCTTCCGAGGGCTTCGTGCGCATGAGCTGCGGCGGCCTGGGCTGGGGCCTGGTGCCGGAGCAGCAGGTGCGCGGCGAGCTGGCGCGCGGCGAGCTGGTGGAGCTGCTGCCGGGGCGGGTCATCGACGTGCCGTTGTACTGGCACCACTGGCGCAACGGCGGCGAGCTGCTCGGCGCGCTCACCTCGCACCTGCTGCGCCACGCGCCGGAAAGCCTGGTGCCGCTCAGCGAATGACGATGGTGCCGCTGCCCGGCAGGCTTTCGACGCAGCGCGGGCCGAACAGCCGCGACGGCGTGAAGTAGCCGCCGGGGCCGTCGTAGGCGAGCAGGTGGGCCACGGCCATGAGCGCGCCGTGCACGGTGACGTCATAGCCGTTGGCGGTTTCCAGGCGCGCCGTGCGCCTTTCCCCGCGGGCGTTGCGCACTTCGCCCCAGACCCAGGTGCGCAGGCGCCCGCGCGCCAGTTCGTCGGGGCCGCGCACGCGTTTCTGCGCCTGCTCCTTGAGCCAGCGCTGCACGCCGTCGCGGCCCAGCAGGCCGCGCAGCGGGTCGACCAGGCGCATGCCCAGCGCGGTCAGCGGCGGCGCCGGCAGGTACACCTCGATGTTGGGGATGGCGGTGCTGTAGAAGGCGGTGGCGACGTCGCCCCAGGGAATGCTCACGGCGTGCTTGAGCCCGCGGCCGAAGTCGATGTCGCGGCGCTTGTAGCCCAGCGGCACGTCCGCCAGAAGGCCGTCGCGACGCACCTTGCCGCCCAGCTTGAGGCCTTCCACGGTGGTCTTGGCGGTGCCCGGCGACAGCCCGCTGCCGGTGTCGAAGCCCAGCGCCAGCTGGGTGGCGTCGGGCAGCGCCTCGGCCAGGCAGGCGGCCACGCAGTCGGTGGGGATGACGTCGAAGCCGACGCCGGGGCAGAGCGCGATGCCGGCCGCGCGGGCGCGCGCGTCGAGGCTGTGGGCGTGCTCGAAGACGCTGATTTCGCCGGTGATGTCGACATAGTGCGTGGCGCTGGCCAGGCAGCTTTCCAGCAGCGGCGCGGCGGTCGCCGAGAAGGGCCCGGCGCAGTTGACCAGCAGCGCCACGTCGTCCAGCGCGGCACCGGCGGCGTCGGCGCCGAACACCCGGCTCTCCAGGCCCAGCACGCTGCCCAGGGCCTGCACGGCGGCCGGGTCGCGGCCACCCAGCAGCGGGCGCAGGCCTTGGCGTTGCGCTTGTTCGGCGAGCAGGCGGCCGGTGTAGCCGTTGGCGCCGTAGATCATCCAGTGGGGCTTGTTCATCCGGGGTCCTCGGGAACGGGTGGCTGGCCTGCCGTTCTAACCGCCGGGCCGGGGTTTGTCGCCCGGCCGCAAGTCGTGCGGCTCGCAAGGACGCTGTTCTGGCGTGCGCGGCCAAGGCTGCGCGGCGGGCGTCCTGCTAGATTCGGCAGACAACAACTATAGAGGTGCGTGCATGAAGATTCTGGTGACCGGGGCCAGCGGGTTCATCGGTGGGCGTTTCGCCCGCTTCGCCCTGGAGCAGGGCCTGGCGGTGCGGGTCAACGGCCGTCGCGCCGAGGCGCTGGAGCCACTGGTGCGGCGCGGCGCGGAGTTCACCCCCGGCGACCTGTCCGACCCGGCCCTGGTGCGGCGCTTGTGCGAGGGCGTCGACGCGGTGGTGCACTGCGCGGGGGCGGTGGGCGTGTGGGGGTCGCTGGCGCATTTCCAGGAAGCCAACGTGCGCATGACCGAAAGCGTGGTCGAGGCGTGCCTGAAGCAGGGCGTGCGGCGCCTGGTGCACCTGTCGTCGCCGTCGATCTACTTCGACGGCCGCGCCCATGTCGGCATCAGCGAGGAGCAGGTACCGACGCGTTTCGCCAACCACTACGGCTCCACCAAGTACCAGTCGGAGAAGGTCGCCCTCGGTGCCAGCGAGTTCGGCCTGGAAGTGCTGGCGCTGCGTCCGCGCTTCGTCACCGGCGCCGGCGACACCAGCATCTTCCCGCGGATGATCGCGGCGCAGCGCAAGGGCCGCCTGAAGATCATCGGCACGGGCCTGAACAAGGTCGACTTCACCAGCGTGCAGAACCTAAACGACGCCCTGTTCAGCGCGCTGCTGGCCACCGGCCCGGCGCTGGGCCAGGCCTACAACATCAGCAACGGCCAGCCGCTGCCGCTGTGGGACGTGGTCAACTACGTGCTGCGCCGCCTCGACCTGCCGCCGGTCACCGCGCACATGCCCTATCCGCTGGCGCTGGGCGTGGCGACCCTGAGCGAGGGGCTGTGCTACCTGCGCCCCGGCCGCCCGGAGCCGACCCTGACGCGCATGGGCATGGCGGTGCTGGCCAAGGACTTCAGCCTGGATATCAGCCGCGCCCGGCAGTTCCTCGACTACGAGCCGCGCGCCAGCCTGTGGGACGCGCTGGACGAGTTCTGCGACTGGTGGAAGCTCAACGGGCTCTAGCCGTTGCACTGCGTGGCGACGGCGCCGGGCGCAGCGCCGAGGGCGCGCCGGCCGTAGACGCCGGCGAGCAGCAGGGCGACGCCGGCGCCCAGCGCCACGCTCGAACCCGCCTGCGGGCCGTAGGCGTCGATCACCCAGCCGGACAGCGCGGCGCCCGCCGCCACGCCGATGCCCAGGCCGGTGATCAGCCAGGTCAGCCCCTCGGTCAGCTTGGCGCTGGGCACGCCCGCCTCGACCAGCGCCATGGCGGCGATGATGGTCGGGGCGAAGAAGGCGCCAGCGAGGAATACCGCCAGCGCCAGGCCGACGATGTCGCTCGCCAGCAGTAGCGGCAGGGTGGTCAGCGCCGTGCCGATGCCGCCATAGAGGAACAGCCGCGCCAGCGGCAGGGCGGGGCGCCAGATGCCGAAGGCGAGCCCGGCCAGGCAGGAGCTCAGGGCGTACACCGAGAGCACCACGCTGGCCGCCGCCGGCTGGCCCTGCTGCTGCGCGAGGGCCACGCTGACCACGTCTATGGTGCCGACGATCACGCCCATCGCCAGCATGGTCAGCATCAGCAGGCGCACGATGCCCAGGCGGATCGCCGAACCGCCGTCGGCCTGGCGCGCGTGCACCGGCGGCTCGGTGCGACGCTGCGCCACCAGGGCGCTGACGCCCCCGGCCAGCAGCAGGGCGGCTATCAGCGGGCCGCCTTCGGCGAACACGCTCACGCAGAGCAGCACCGACAGCGGCGGGCCGACGATGAAGCACAACTCGTCCAGCACCGACTCCAGGGCGTAGGCGGTCTGCAGTTCGGGGCGGCCGCGATAGATCTCGGTCCAGCGCGCGCGGACCATGGCCGGCATGCTCGGCATGCAGCCGGCGAGGGCGGCGCAGACGAACAGGCTCCAGGTCGGCGCCTGCAGGTAGGTGCACAGCAGCAGCGCGAGGGTGCCGGCGACGCTGATGGCAGCGGCCACCGGCAGTACCTTGCGCTGCCCGTGGCGGTCCACCAGGCGGGATATCTGCGGGGCGAGCAGGGCCATGGCCAGGGCGAAGGTGGCCGCCACCGCGCCGGCCAGGCCGTAGGAGCCGCGCACCAGCGAGAGCATGGTGATGATGCCGATGCCGGTCATCGAGATCGGCATACGCGCCACCAGGCCGGCCACGGCGAAGGCCTTGGTGCCTGGCGCCTGGAACAGTGCTCGGTAGGGGTTGCCCATGGTCTCGGCCTCCTGGCCCGCCGGGCGCCGGGGGAGGGCGCTCGGGGAAAATTAGATACGTCGCGTATGTGAATGCGGCATGGTATAGACATACGCAACGTATGTAAAATCCCGGCACAGCTGCTACAGAGGATGGGCCGATGACCCGACGCTCACGCGCCGACATGATCGAGGAGACCCGCGGCAAGCTCCTGGCCGCCGCGCGCCAGGCCTTCACCGAACAGGGCTACGCGAATACCTCGATGGACGATTTCACCGCCGCCGTCGGCCTGACGCGCGGCGCGCTGTACCACCACTTCGGCGGCAAGGAAGGGCTGCTGGCGGCGCTGGTGCGGGTGCTGGACGCGGAAATGGACGCGCGCCTGGAGGCCATTTCGGCCACCGCCACGGACGCCTGGGAAGGCTTTCGCGGGCGCTGCCGGGCCTACCTGGCGATGGCCCAGGAAGCGGACATCCGGCGCATCCTCCTGCAGGACGCGCCGGCGGTGCTGGGCATGGCGGCGGCGTTGAACGAGGAGGCCTGCGTCGAATCGCTCGACGCGCAGCTGGAAGCGCTGATGGCGGCCGGCCTGGTGGAGAGCGGGCCGTCGCGGGCGCTGGCCCGGCTGATCAACGGCAGCCTGGATGACGCGGCGTTATGGATCGCCGCGGGCGAGCCGCAGGACGGCCGCCTGGAGCAGTCGCTGGAAGCCCTCGACCTGCTCCTGCGCGGCCTGCGTCGCGGCTGAGGTTCAGCCGCGCAGCGGCCCGGCGTAGGCCCGGGTGTCCTGGCTGCCGGGGCGGAAGCTCGGCTCCTGCACCACCTTGGGCAGGCGCACGCCGCTCAACTCGCCCAGGCGCAGGCCGAGTTCGCGGGTGCGGTCTTCGCTGGAGCCTTCGCAGGCCCGCAGCATGCGCGCGATGGCGTCGGGTTGCTGGAACTGGATATCCAGCGCCTGTTCTTCGCGCAGACGGCGGCGCAGTTCGCGCATGCAGTCCAGGATGGCCTTGTTGAATTCGATCACCCAACTTCCTCCCCCGCAGTGAACGCCCTTGTGGCGCCGGTGCGGAGGCGGAGCAAGGCATATGCCATACTGTCGCCTTGCCACTATTTTCGCGGCCTGGCGGGAACCGCGGGGCCGCCGCGCGGGTCTGTGTCGGGTCCACGGCGCTCCGCCGCGGTGCGCCGCGCCCCCCGATAGCGCGCTGTCCAAGGCGCCGGCGCGAACGGATATACTGCGCCACTGCGCAGGCGCCATGCCGCTTTTCCCACAGGTTCCCTTCATGCGTAACGACAGTATCGACGACTTCGACGATGTGCCCAGCCTGACCACCGACGCGGACGACCGCGACGAGTTCGGCCACCACCCGCGCCGCGTCTACGAGCCCGACGGCAAGCGCCTGGCGCCCCAGCCCAAGCCCCGTGGCGGCAGCACCGGCCCGCTGTGGGCGCTGGTCGCGGCCATGGCCTGCGCCCTCGGCGGGGTGGCCTGGTGGAGCCACCAGCAGCTGACCCTGATGGAGCAGCAGCTGATCGCCACCCAGGAGAGCTTCGCCAAGATCAGCGAGGAGGCCGCCGGCCGCCTCGACGACATCCGCGGCAAGTTCGTCGCCAACGAATCCAACGGCACCAGCGACCGCGAGCAGCTCAAGCTGCAGGTCAAGCAGCTGCAGGGCCGCCTCGCCGACCAGGCGCGCCAGCAGCAGGACTCGCTGTCGCAGTTCGGCGGCCAGCAGGGCAAGCGCCTCGACCAGCTCGGTGTCGAGCTCAAGGCCCAGCAGGACAGCGCCGCGCAGCTGATCGCCCAGCTCGACGGCAAGCTCAAGGCGCTGGCCGACGAGCAGGGCAAGGTCAAGGGCCTGCAGGGCGACCTGGCCAGCGCCAATTCGCAGATCCAGAGCCTCACCGCCGACGTCGCGGCGCTGAAGAAGCGTGGCGACCAGAGCCAGTCGATCAAGAGCATCCAGGACGACCTGCTGATCCTGCGCAGCGAAGTCGAGGGCAAGCAGGGCCAGGCCGGCGGGAACACCGCCGAGTTCGACGCCTTCCGCAGCCAGGTGATGCGCAACATCAACACCCTCCAGGCACAGGTGCAGAACCTCCAGCAGCAGCTCAACGCGCCGCGCTGAGTCGCCGCCGAGAAAGCCCCCCAAGAAAGCCCCCGCGTCGCACGACCCGGGGGCTTTTTCTTGCCCGTACCTCTGCGGTGGTAGCCTCGCGGGGTATTGCTTCAGGTCAGTTCGGCGCTGCGCGAAGGGGCGAATAATGTCGGGCAAATGCGAGTCATTCCGATTCGTGACCGCTCGCCGTATCGCCCGGAGGCTCCCATGTACGACCTGCAAGCGCACCGCCGCTACCGCATCACCGGCTACCGGCCGGGTATTGGCGCCGCGTTCCGCCAGCGCCTGTTCGCCATGGGCCTGCTGCCTGGCGCGGAACTGCGCGTGCGCCGCGTGGCGCCGCTGGGCGACCCGGTGCAGGTGGACACCCGCCAGTGCAGCCTGGTGTTGCGCCGCGCCGACCTGGCGCTGCTGCAGCTCGCCGCGCAGGACTGAGCCGCCATGGACGAACTGCGCATCGGCCTGATCGGCAACCCCAACGCCGGCAAGACCACCCTGTTCAACCAGCTCACCGGCTCGCGCCAGCGCGTCGGCAACTGGGCCGGGGTGACCGTGGAACGCAAGGAAGGCAGCTTCCGCACGGCCCGGCACGCGGTGCGCCTGGTCGACCTGCCCGGCACCTATTCGCTGACCACCCTGTCCACCCAGGCCTCGCTCGACGAGCAGATCGCCCGGCGCTGCATCGTCGATGGCGAGGTGGACCTGCTGATCAACGTGGTCGACGCCTCCAACCTGGAGCGCAACCTCTACCTCAGCGTGCAGCTGCGCGAGATGGGCCTGCCCTGCGTGGTGGCCCTGAACATGCTCGACATCGCCCGCTCCCAGGGGCTGCGCATCGACTGCGCGAGCCTGGCCGAGGCGCTCGGCTGCCCGGTGGTGCCGCTGGTGTCGACGCGCGGCGACGGCATAGACGCGCTGAAGGTGGCCATCGACGAGCTGGCGCCGCAGCGGCCGCTGGCGGTCGATTACCCACAGTCCCTGCACGCCGCCGTGAGCACGCTGCTGCCGGCCGGCGCGCCGTCCACCGACGCCTGGCTCGCCCTGCTGGCGCTGGAAGGCGACCTCTACGCCGCACGGCAGTTGGGCCTGGACCGCCAGCGCCTGGCCGGCGCGCGGGAAGCGGTGCGCTGCGCCTGCGGCGACGACCCCGAGCTGCTGCTGGTGGACGCCCGCTACCGGCTGATCGGCGAGATCTGCGAGCGCGCCAGCAACCACCGCCAGGCGCAACCGCACCGGCTCACCGAATGGCTCGACCGGATAGTGCTGAACCGCTGGCTGGGCATCCCGGTGTTCCTGCTGGTGATGTACCTGATGTTCTTCTTCGCCATCACCCTGGGCGGGGCGCTGCAGCCGATCTTCGACGTCGGCTCGGCGACCCTGTTCATCGACGGCATCCAGTGGCTGGGCGCGCGCAGCGGCGCGCCGGACTGGCTCACCGCGCTGCTCGCCCAGGGCCTGGGCGGCGGGGTCAACGCGGTGCTGCCGCTGGTGCCGCAGATCGGCCTGATGTACCTGTTCCTGGCCCTGCTCGAAGACTCCGGCTACATGGCCCGCGCGGCCTTCGTCATGGACCGCCTGATGCAGGCCCTGGGCTTGCCGGGCAAGTCCTTCGTGCCACTGATCGTCGGCTTCGGCTGCAACGTACCGTCGATCATGGGCACGCGCACCCTCGACAGCCCGCGCGAGCGGCTGATGACCTGCATGATGGCGCCGTTCATGTCCTGCGGCGCGCGCCTGGCGATCTTCGCCGTGTTCGCCGCGGCCTTCTTCGGCCAGCAGGGCGCGCTGGCGATCTTCTCGCTGTACCTGCTGGGCATCGTCGTCGCGGTGCTGACCGGGCTGATGCTCAAGCACACGCTGATGCGCGGCGAGGCCTCGCCCTTCGTCATGGAGCTGCCGCTGTACCACGTGCCGCACCTGCGCAGCCTGCTGCTGCAGACCTGGATGCGCCTGCGCAGCTTCGTGGTGCGCGCCGGCAAGGTGATCATCCTGGTCAGCCTGGTGATCGGTGGGCTGAACAGCGTCACCCTCGACGGCCGCCCGGTGCAGGGCGACATCGCCGACTCGGCGCTGGCCAGCCTGAGCCGCCAGGTCACCCCGCTGCTGGCGCCGATGGGCGTGCACGCGGACAACTGGCAGGCCACCGTCGGCCTGGTCACCGGGGCGATGGCCAAGGAAGTGGTGGTCGGCACCCTCAACACCCTGTACACCGCCGAACACATCCAGGGTCAGGCCTTCGACGCCGACGCCTACGACCCGCTGGGGCAACTGCGCGAGGCGCTGGTCGACACCGCCGGCGGCCTGCGCGACGCCTTCAGCCTCTCGGTGCTGGCCAACCCGGTGGCCGCGAGCATGGCCGACGGCGAGATGGACAGCGGCTCCATGGGCACCTTCGCGCAGAAATTCGGCAGCCCGCTGGCCGCCTACAGCTACCTGATCTTCGTGCTGCTCTATGTGCCCTGCGTGACCACCCTGGGTGCGCTGGCGCGGGAAAGCGGGCGCAACTGGATGGGCTTCTCGGTGTTCTGGGGGCTGAACGTGGCCTACTCGCTGGCGGTGCTCTGCTACCAGACCTTCAGCTTCGCCGCGCACCCGCAGTACAGCGCCGTGGCCATCGGCCTGGTACTGGCCTTCAACCTGCTGCTGTTCCTGGCGCTGCGCCGCGTCGGCCAGCGGCAACTGGAGCCTGTGCTGGCGGATGACCCGCGTCCGGCGGCGGGAGGCTGTCACTGATGGCTTCGGCGATAGCGCTGCGCAACCTGCTCGGCGAACTGGGCGCAGCGGACGCCGCCACCCTGGCGCAACGTCTCGGCGCACCCAAGGCGCTGCTCGACGCGCTGCTGGAACGGCTGCTGGCGCTGGGCGTGGTGGAACAGGTCGCGCCGCGACCGACGACCTGCGGCGCCTGCAAGGGCTGCGCGCAGGCCAGGGGCTGTTCCCCCGACTACCGCCTCGCCAGCACAGTCCCCCTACGCTGGCAGTAGGGCGCATAACGCCACCGGCGTTATCCGCCGTCGGCAATCGCGCCAGGCCTGGCGGCGGATAACCGCGAACGGTTATTCGCCCTACATCTGGCACCCACATTCACGAGAATCACGGCAGACCCGTAGGGCGCATAACGCCTACGGCGTTATCCGCCGTTGGCTCTTGCGCCAGCCCCAGCGACGAACATGGAAAAGGGCGCCCGAAGGCGCCCTTTGCATTGGCTGCTGTCCGCCGGCCTTACAGGCGCGGGTAGTCCAGGTAGCCGACCGCGCCCTTGCCGTAGAAGGTTTCCGGGTGCGGCTCGTTCCAGGCCGCGTCCTTGGCCAGGCGCTCGACCAGGTCCGGGTTGGCGATGAACGGGATGCCGAAGGACACCGCGTCGGCCTTGCCGCTGGCCAGCCAGGCGTTGGCGCTGGCCTTGGTGAAACGCTCGTTGGCGATGTACGGGCCGCCGAAGATTTCCTTCAGTTTCGGGCCGATGCTGTCCGCGCCTTCCTTCTCGCGGGTGAAGATGAACGCCACGCCGCGCTTGCCCAGCTCGCGGGCCACGTAGCCGAAGGTCGCCAGCGGGTCGGCGTCGCCCATGTCGTGGGAGTCCATGCGCGGCGCCAGGTGCACGCCGACGCGGCCGGCGCCCCAGACCTCGATGGCGGCGTCGGTGACTTCCAGCAGCAGGCGCGCGCGGTTTTCCACCGAGCCGCCGTACTGGTCGGTGCGCTGGTTGGTGCTGCTCTGCAGGAACTGGTCGAGCAGGTAGCCGTTGGCGCCGTGGATCTCCACGCCGTCGAAGCCGGCGGCCTTGGCGTTCTCGGCGCCCTGGCGGTAGGCCTCGACGATGTCGGCGATTTCCTCGGTTTCCAGCGCGCGCGGGGTGACGAATTCCTTGATCGGACGCACCAGGCTGACATGGCCGGCCGGCTTGATGGCGCTCGGCGCCACCGGCAGCTCGCCATTCAGGTACAGCGGGTCGGAGATGCGCCCGACGTGCCACAGTTGCAGCATGATGCGCCCGCCGTTGGCGTGCACGGCCTTGGTCACGTTGCTCCAGCCGCGCACCTGGTCGTCGGACCAGATGCCGGGAGTGTCGGGGTAGCCGACGCCCATCGGGGACACGGCGGTGGCCTCGCTGAGGATCAGGCCGGCGTCGGCGCGCTGGGCGTAGTACTCGGCCATCAGCGCGTTGGGTACGCGGCCTTCGTCGGCGCGGCAGCGGGTCAGCGGGGCCATGATGATGCGGTTCGGCAGTTGCAGGTCGCCCAGAGTGATCGGGTCGAAAAGCGTAATCGGGTCGAAGAGCGTGGTCATTGCGGGTGCTCCTGTAAGGGGATGTGCTGGGTTAGTCGAGGACGGGTTGGGCTTGGGTGGGCTTGCCGCTGAAGGCGATCATCACCGCGATCAGCGCGAGTACGGCGAGGACGGCGCCGGCCAGCGGCACGCGGGTCAGGCCCAGGCCGTGGTCGATGACGCTGCCGCCGACCCAGGCGCCGACGGCGTTGCCGACGTTGAAGGCGCCGATGTTCAGGGTGGCGACCAGGTTGGGTGCGCTCTGGCCGACGCGCACCACGTTGACCTGTAGGGCCGGCACGGCGGCGAAGGAGGCCGCGGCCCAGATGAACAGGGTGATCTCGGCCGGCAGCAGCGACTGGCTGGTCCAGCTCAGCGCCGCCGAGACCACCGCCATGGTGGCGAACACGCCGGCCAGGGTGGTGCCCAGGCGCCAGTCGGCCAGGCGGCCGCCGAGGATGTTGCCGAAGGTCAGGCCGAGGCCGATCAGCACCAGGGTCCAGGTCACGCCGCGCGGCGACACCTGGGTGACCTCGCCGAGCAGCGGGGCGACGTAGGTGAACAGCGCGAACACGGCGGCGGAGAACAGCACGGTGGTGCCCAGCGCCAGCCACAGCGGGCCGCTGCGCAGCGCCGCAGCTTCCTGGCGGATGTTCACCGGCTCGTCGTCATGCCCGGCCGGCAGGATGCGCCACAGGCCGACCAGCGCGAACACACCGATCACCGTCACTACCCAGAAGGTCGAGCGCCAGCCGGCGGCTTGGCCGAGCGCGGTGCCCAGCGGCACGCCGAGCACGTTGGCCAGGGTCAGTCCGGTGAACATCAGGGCCACGGCCGAGGCCTTGCGGTTGGCCGGCACCAGGCTGGCGGCGACCACCGAGCCGATGCCGAAGAAGGCGCCATGGCAGAGCGCGGTAACGATCCGCGCCAGCATCAGCATGCCGTAGTTGGCGGCGATGGCGCACAGCAGGTTGCCGAGGATGAAGATGCCCATGAGCATCAGCAGCGCGCGTTTGCGCGGCAGTTTCGCGGTGAGCAGCGCCATGATCGGCGCGCCGATCGCCACGCCGAAGGCGTAGCCGCTGACCAGCCAGCCGGCGCTGGGAATGGACACCGCGAGGTCGCCGGCGACGTCCGGCAGCAGGCCCATGATGACGAATTCCGTGGTGCCGATGGCAAACGCGGACAAAGCGAGGACGAGAAGCGGAAGTGGCATGCGCCTGCTCCTGGAAAAGAGTGGGATGTTCTTGGCAGTTCGCTGCGACTACAGCGCTTCGCTTAGGTGGCGAACAAAGGCCGCGATGGTTTCTTCGTTGCGCTTGAAGAAGTGCCACTGGCCGACTTTGCGACTGGTCACCAGTCCGGCGCGCTGGAGGGTGGCCAGATGCGCCGAGACGGTGGATTGCGACAACCCGGTGCGCTGGTCGAACTTGCCGGCGCAGACGCCGATGTCGAAGGACTGGTGTTCCTGCTCGACGAAGTAACGCTCCGGGTCCTTCAGCCAGTGCAGCATGTCGCGCCGCACGGGGTGGGCCAGGGCCTTGAAGATTTCGTCGAGGTTCAGTGCTTCGTTCATCGTCGCCTTTGTGTGTATCGCTTGGGAACGAACTATATATCGGCCAAAAGCGATATGAATTCGTTTGGACCGATAATGATGATCGATGGGCATGATAGTAGGCCCGCGCCGCCCTGGCGCCATTCGCCGGGCCAACTGTCGTCGCCGACCGCGCGGCCCCGGCGGGGCGCGGATACCCTTGGGTAGGTACAAACCAGGGAGCGGCACATGGACAAGACTCTTCAGGGCCGGGTGATCGCCATCACCGGGGCGTTCGGCAACCTCGGCCTGGCGCTGGCCGCAGGCGCGGTGGCGCGCGGCGCGCAGGTGGCCATGCTGGGCCGCTCCGGCGTCGACGGCGTGGTGCTGCCGGCGGCGCTCGGCGACGCGCTGTTGCTCGGCGGCGTGGACGTGGCGTCGCTGGCGTCCGCCGAGCAGGCCATGGCGCGCATCGAGGCGCGCTTCGGGCGCCTGGACGGCCTGGTCAACGCCGCCGGCGCCTTCCGCTGGCAGACCCTCGCCGAGGGCGGCCTGGCCGGCTGGGACCAGCTCTACGCGGCCAACCTGCGCACCGCCGTCACGGCTTGCAAGGCGGCCCTGCCGCTGCTGCGCCGCGCCGACGCCGGGCGCATCGTCAACATTGGCGCGGCGGGCGCGCTCAAGGCGGGCGCCGGAATGGGCGCCTACGCCGCCTCCAAGGCCGGGGTGGCACGCCTGACCGAGAGCCTGGCGGAGGAGCTGAAGGACGCCGGCGTCACCGTCAACGCGGTGCTGCCGAGCATCATCGACACCCCGCAGAACCGCGCCGACATGCCCGACGCCGACGTCGCCCGCTGGGTGACCCCGGCCGCGCTGGCGGAGGTGATCCTGTTCCTGCTCGGCGACGCCGCGGCCGCCGTCACCGGCGCGCTGATCCCGGTGACCGGGCGTGTCTGAAGGGGGCGCCATGATCGTTCACGTACTCTGCGAACTGGCGCTGTTCGTCGCCTGCCTGTGGGCGGCGCTGGGCAGCCTGCGCCGGCGCCAGGGCTGGGCGCTGCTCGGCTTCGCGTTGCTGGGCTTGGCGGCGCTGCTGGGTGCGCTGGTCTACGCCGGCCTGGCGCAGTTGGAGCCGCTGCACCACGAACTCTCCAACCTGGCCGGGCGCCTGGCGCTGCTGCTGATCGCCATCGGCGGCGCGTCCAGCCTGGGCCTCAACCTGGCGGTGATCGGCTTCTGCGCGGTGATGCTCTGGGTGCCGGACGGCTCCTCGCTGGGGGTGAACCTGCTGGCGCTGCTGGCCATCGCCCGCAAGGGCCGCTCGCTGCGCTGGCCAGCGGCGCTGGCTGGCGCCGTGGCGTTCGCCGCCACCGGCCTGCTGGTGGGCACGCGCGGAGACTGGTTCGGCGTGGCCCGCGTGGACCTCTTCCACCTCGGCCTGGCGCTGGCCGTGTGTTGTTGGGCCCGGGCGGAGCTCGGCGGGTTGGCGCAGGGCTGGAGCAGGGCGCCGGGGCTTTCCCGCGGGCATTGATCCAACGGGCCAAGGCAAGCGGACGGCTTCCCATGAGGCAAGCCGATCCCGCGTTACTCGAGCGATTCGTCGAAGTGGCCTCTATCGACTCGCGGCACCTTGCGGGCCTGCCGCGTTTGGCGATCTGGCTTGTCGATGCCGCCAGGCTTCCTGCCTGGCCAAGGTGCGTTCGACGAACTCCAGGATGGCTTGGTTCATCTGGCCCAGGCCGGGCTCTTCCAGCGGATAGTGCCCGGCGTTCTCCAGCATGCACGTCGTCACCTCGACGCGGCCCAGGCGTTGCAGGAACGGCTGGCTGAGGGCGAGCGGGGTCCAGCGGTCCGCGGCCGGCTGGGTCAGCAGGACGGGGCAGACCTCGAAGGCTTCCGGCTCGATCGCTGGCGCATAGCCCAGGTAGGAACTGAGGAAACGCAGGCTGGCCCAGTTGCCGGCAGAGGTGCGGTCGTTCAGGCAGGCCTTCAGCGCGGCGCGGTCGTTGACCAGGGTATGCATCTTGCTGGCCAGCCACATGGGCATCTTCAGCCCGGCCAGCGGCGTGCGCGCAAAAGCGTGGATCATGGGAATGCCCAGGCGGCCCATCAGCGGGAACAGCGCGGTTTGCTCGCGCACCCGCGCCACGCGCTGGTCGAGGAAGGTCATGCCGACGATGCCGGCGACGTGGCCGTTCAGCGCGGCGGCGTGGTAGGTGAGCATGCCGCCGGCGCTCAGCCCGTAGAGGAAGATCGGCCGCGGGTCGCGGGCGCGCTCGTGCTCGATGAACGCATTCGCCAGCTCCACCCAGGTGTCATAGCGGACCTGCGCGCCAGCGGCGACCTTCGTCTCGCCGTAGCCGGGCATGTCGATGGCCACGGTCTCCAGCCCCAGTCGCGCCAGCGGCAGGCCGACGATGGTGGACATCTGCCGGCCGTTGGTGCCGACGCCATGGAAGAGGATGACCCTGGCTGGCGCAGTCGGGTTGGCATAGCGGTCCAGGTGCACCTGGTGGCCGCGCCAAGGCCAGTACTCTTCCTTCGGGGCGTTGGTCGCATCGATGCGGTAGGTGGGCGGGAGGAAGGCCTGGATCACCTGCCATTGGGTCTGTTCTGCGTAGCTCATCGACGTCCTCGCACTGGACAGGAAGGGTGGGGAAACCTATAAAGGTGACATTTGTCACTTTGTAAAACATAACATATGTCTGATTTTGATGATGTGCAAGCGCCGTCTTCGTCTCCCAAGGGCAAGAGGGCAGGCCGCCTGCCGCAGCAGGAGCGTTCGCAGACGCGCATCGCCAAGGTGCTGGAGGCGGCGGAAAAGCTGTTGCGCGAGGTCGGCCCCGACGCCGCGTCGATTCCCGAGATCTCCAAGCTGTCGGGGGTGCCGCGGGCGAGCATCTACCAGTTCTTCCCCGACAAGTACGTGCTCTTCGCCCACCTGGCGCAGCTGCAGATGGAGCGCATCGGCGCGCTGATCGTCGAGCAGCAGCCACGGGCGGACGAGGACTGGCAGGCCGCGATCGGCCGTGTCGTCCGGGGTGTCGCCGAGTACTACAACGCGCACCCGGAGGCCGCGGCGCTGCTGATGCGCGGCAACTTCACCCCGACCGACCGCAAGGCCCACGAGGAGAAGGACGCGATGATCGGCAACCTGCTGCGCGGCTACCTGCAGGCCCGCGGCGTGCTCGCGGGCCTGCCGCAGGAGCCGGACGCGGCGACCCTGTCGGTGGAAATCGCCTTCGCCTGCATGAAGTATGGCTACCTGAGCGAAGGCCACATCAGCGAAGCCATCTGCGCCGAAGCCGCCGCCGCCGCGGTCGCCTATCTGTCGCGCTGGGAATAGCGCCAGCGACAGGCTTGACCATGCGCAGCCACGCGTTGCCGCGAGGCTTGGGGGGAAACCCGCGCCATCCCCTTCGGCCAAGGTCTCGATGACCGTGGGCGTCAGCTATCTCCCATCCACACTTCGGCGGGAGATCCTGTCGATTGTTGGGAATGTCGAGAGACGGGAGGATGCGTCTCAAGCCCTAGGTTGTATGGGGCTTGATGGGCATTGGTGGATTTCTGCGGTGTCTAGTCCTGAAATAGGTTTACACCTATCCGGATAAGATCCAGACCTCAAAACGCCCGATGCACCGCATCGGGCGTTTTGTATTTCAGGGCCTGGTGAGGGCGCTCGTAGTTATAGATATCGACGGCTTCGCGCACCATCCGGCGCGCCTGAAGCAGGTCGGCTGGAGGCAGGGGCAGTAGCTCGTTCTTCAAGATGCCGTTGACTCGCTCGGCCAGCGCGTTCTGGTAGCAGTCATA
>NZ_JARJLT010000346.1 GCF_029335315.1 Pseudomonas citronellolis | reverse complement strand
GCATCCTGCTGATCCTCGGCGCGCTGAGCGCCTTCGGCCCCCTGGCCATCGACTTCTACCTGCCGAGCTTCCCGGCGCTGGCCACGGCTTTCGGCACCGACGTCGAGCACATCCAGCTGAGCCTGTCGGCGTACTTCGCCGGCCTGGCCCTCGGGCAACTGCTCTACGGTCCGCTGGCCGACCGCTACGGCCGGCGCATGCCGCTGCTGCTGGGGGTGAGCATCTTCACCATGGCCTCGCTGGCCTGCGCCTTCGCGCCGAGCCTGGAATGGCTGATCGGCGCGCGCTTCGTCCAGGCCCTGGGCGGTTGCGCCGGCATGGTGGTGTCGCGGGCGGTGGTGCGTGACCTGTGCGACCCGGTGGCGGCGGCCAAGGCCTTCTCGCAGCTGATGCTGGTCATGGGCCTGGCGCCGATCCTCGCGCCCCTGGGCGGCGGCGCGCTGCTCGGGCTGTTCGGCTGGCAGTCGATCTTCCTCTGCCTGGTGCTGTTCAGCGCCGCCGCCGGCGTGGCCATCGCCCTCTGGCTTCCCGAAACCGTCCCCAGCGGGCCGCGGCCGCCGCTGTCCGGCGCGCTGCGCGAATACCGCCGGCTGTTCGGCGACCGCGCCTTCCTCTGCTATGCGCTGACCGGCGGGGTGGCCATCGCCGGGATGTTCGCCTACATCGCCGGCTCGCCCTTCGTCTTCATCGAACTCTACGGCGTGCCGGCCGAACACTATGGCTGGATCTTCGGCAGCAACGCCGCCGGTTTCATCCTCATGGCCCAGGTCAACGCACGGCTGCTGCGCTATCGCGGGCCTGGGTTCTGGCTGCGGCGCGCGGTGTGGGTGTACTTCTTCTGCGGGCTGGTCCTGCTGGGAATCACCCTGTATCGCCCCGAACACCTGCTGGCGCTGCTGGTGCCACTGTTCGGCGCCATCGCCAGCCTGGGTTTCCTGATGCCCAACTCCTCGGCCTGCGCCATGTCCGGGCAGGGCCGCCACGCCGGCAGCGCCTCGGCGCTGATGGGCAGCCTGCAGTTCAGCGTGGCGGCAGGGGCCTCGGCGCTGGTCGGCGCGCTGCACGACGGCAGCGCGCTGCCCATGGCGATCGTCATCACGGTGTGCGGCGGCTGTGCGGCGGTGCTCGGCTGGTACACCGGGCAGATGGATATGCGCGACGCCTGAGCCGGCTCAGCCAGCCAGCGGTTGGCGCTCGTGGGGGAGCGTGTGGGGCGCGCGCAGGCGCGCCTCCAGGGTACTGACGAACAGCCGCGCCTCCTGCTCGTTGCGGAAGTCCACGGCGAACTGGTCGATGCAGACTTGCCAGCGCTTGCCCTTGGCGCTGGCGGACGGACGAACGAGGATGTGCATGGCTCGGCACCCGTGGCTGTGGGGAGGGAGCTAGGAGTGTAGTCCCGCCGCCCTGCGCTTCCGGCGCCACGCGACGGCCGGCTCTGGCCCTTCAGGCGCCGCCGCGGCCCTCCTGCAGCCGCGCCCGGTAGGCGCTGGGCGAGAGCCCCATGACCTTGCTGAAAAGTCTTGAAAAATAATAGCTGTCGTCATACCCCAGGGCCTCGCCCACGCGGGCCACGCTGCGCCCGTCGCTGTCCAGCAACTGGCAGGCGTACTCGATCTTCAGGTGCAGGAAGTGCTGCACCGGGGTGCGCCCGGTCAGCGCCCGGTAGCGATTGACGAAGTGGAATTTCGACAGATTGCAGAAGGCCGCCAGCTGCGCCAGTTCCAGGCGCCGGTGGAGGTTGTCGCGCATGTAGGCGTGCAGGCTGTCCAGGTCCAGCCCCGAGTCGCGCAGCGGACGCAGCGACGGCAACTGGCAGAGCAGTGCGCGCAGGCGGCTGGCGGCGAGCAGGAAGGGCTGGAAGCGGTAGCCGCTGTGGCGCGCCTCCAGCAGTTGGGCGAAGCCGCTGAGCAGGGCGTGCTGCACGCCCCAGTGGCGCAGCGGCGAGGCGTCGTAGCCGGCGGCCTGGCGCAGCCAGTCGGCGCCGTCGCCGCGCAGGTGCACCCAGGAAATGCTCCACGGCTGGCGGTCGTCGGCGCGGTAGGCATGGGCCATGCCCGGCGGCAGCCAGATCAGGTCGCCGCAACCCACCGCCATCGCCTGCGGGCCGTCGGCGCCCTGCACCAGCAGGTGGCCGAGGCCCTCGCTGCAATGGATCAGCAGGTGGTCGTCATGGCGTTCGCGGCTCATCTGGTGGCCCTGGGCGCGCCGGTAGAAGCCCAGCGAGGTGGGATAGAGGTCGCGGCTCAGCGGGTGCGCGGCCAGCTCGCCGAGCAGCGCCGGCGGCAGCAGCAGGCGCAGGCTGTCCGGCGGCAGGGGCCAGTCCGAGGTTCTCGACATGCAGATAGCTGCCTCAGCAATTTAATCCATCAAGAACACAATTTAGTCGATCGGGGCGCTTTCGCCCCGGTGATAGCTTGGCGTGGCTGGCGATGCTGCTGTCGTCGCCAGCAATAAAAGCCGGTTCGCGCAGTGCCGAAACCGGCGATCGGCGGACGCCGACGCTCCCGCGCCGGCATACGACCAAAGGTTGATGGCGGCCCCGGCGGGCCTGTCCATACTCGTTGTTCGACCTCGATAAAAACAATTCTGAGGGTCAGATGATGAACTACCGGCAATCCCACGGCCGTTCCCTGGCCGATCCTGCCTCCTTCTGGGCCGAACAGGCCGACGCCGTGGCCTGGTACCAGCGCCCGCGCAGCATCCTGGAAAACCTCCCCGATGGCAGCCATCGCTGGTTCGCCGACGGCAGCCTGAACAGCAGCTACCTGGCCCTCGACCGGCAGATCGCCCTGGGCCGCGGCGAGCAGGCGGCGCTGATCTACGATTCCCCGGTCACCGGCGTGCAGCAGCGCTTCAGCTACCGCGAGCTGCGCGACGAAGTGGCGCGCCTGGCCGGCGCCCTGCGCGCGCTGGGCGTGGGCAAGGGCGACGGGGTCATCATCTATATGCCCATGGTGCCGCAGGCGGCCATGGCCATGCTGGCCTGCGCGCGTCTGGGCGCGGTGCACTCGGTGGTGTTCGGCGGCTTCGCCCCCTACGAGCTGGCGCTGCGCATCGACGACGCCAAGCCCAAGCTGATCCTCACCGCCTCCTGCGGCCTGGAGTTCGAACGCGTCATCGAATACAAGCCGCTGGTGGACAAGGCCCTGGAGCTGGCGCTGCACCAGCCGAGCCACGTGCTGGTCTGGCAGCGCCCGCAGGCGATGGCCGAGCTGCACGCCGGGCGCGACCTCGACTGGCGCGAGACGGTGGCCCACGCCGAGCCGGCCGACCCGGTGCCGCTGGCCAGCGGCGACCCGCTGTACATCATGTACACCTCCGGCACCACCGGTAAGCCCAAGGGCATCGTGCGCGACAACGGCGGCCACGCGGTGGCCCTGCATTACGCGCTGCCGACCATCTTCGGCATGCAGCCGGGCGACGTCTGGTGGGGCATCTCCGACGTCGGCTGGGTGGTCGGCCACTCGCTGATCGTCTACGGCCCGCTGATGAACGGCTGCACCACGCTGTTCTACGAGGGCAAGCCGGTGCGCACCCCGGACGCCGGCAGCTACTGGCGGGTGGTCCAGGAGCACAAGGTCAACGCGCTGTTCTGCGCGCCCACGGCGATTCGCGCGATCCGCAAGGAAGACCCCCACGGCGAGCTGCTCAAGGGCTACGACCTGAGCTCGCTGCGTCAGCTGTTCCTGGCTGGCGAGAAACTCGACAGCAGCACTCATCAATGGCTGGAAGAGCTGACCGGCAAGCCGGTGTTCGACCACTGGTGGCAGACCGAAACCGGCTGGCCGGTCACCGCGCCCTGCACCGGGCTGGGCTGCGCCGAGCAGCGCGCCGGCTCCAGCAACCTGCCGGTGCCCGGCTACGACGTGCGCGTGGTGGACGAGGAGGGCCGCCTGCTGGCGCCCGGCGAGACCGGCTCGATCGTCATCGGCCTGCCGCTGCCGCCCGGCTGCGCGCAGACCCTGTGGAACGACCACAAGCGCTACCTCGACGCGTACCTTGCGACCTACCCCGGCTACTACCACACCGGCGACGGCGGCTTCATCGACGCCGACGGCTTCGTCCACATCATGGGCCGCACCGACGACGTGATTAACGTCTCCGGCCACCGCCTGTCCACCGGCGAGATGGAGGAGTTGCTGGCGCTGCACGAGGCGGTGGCCGAATGCGCGGTGATCGCCGTGCAGGATCCGCTCAAGGGGCACGTGCCGCTGGGCCTGGTGGTGCTGCGCGACGACGCGCGGATCGCCGAGGAGCAGTTGCAGCGCGAGCTGGTGGCGCTGGTTCGCGAGCGCATCGGCGCGCTGGCCTGCTTCCAGCGCGCGGTGGCGGTCAAGCGCCTGCCCAAGACCCGCTCCGGGAAGATCCTGCGCGCGGTATTGCGCAAGATCGCCGACGGCGAGGACTACGCCCCGCCGTCGACCATCGACGACCCGAGCATCCTCGGCGAGATCGCCGCGCGCCTGGGCGCCGCCGGACTGGCCCGCGCGGGCTGAACCCACGCGCCGGCCGGCGAGGCCGGCGTACTTTCAGGGGGCCGCTTGCGGCCCCTCTTTTTTTCGCAGCCGACGTCCGGCACCTTCAGATAATTCTTCACGGCCCGACACCCTGTTGATAAGGGAACATTCCCTCCGAAAATACGGATTTATTTGTAGGTGAACTCGATGGTATTTCCGGTGATTTCGCAGGTTTGTGGGCAAATGCTGAAGAAATCAGTGGCAATAAGCCGGCTTCTGTAACAAATTCGATTTCAAATGAACCGGGCCACGGACTAGGCTCGGCTGCAATGGACCTGACCACAAGAGCTAGAGCAAGAGCCAGGCGATGACCGACTTCTCGACTCTGCCAACGTTGCGCGCCACCACCAGTCCGCTGGGTGGCAGCCGCTTCTTCCGCCCGCCGCTGCCGGCCGGCTACGTCAATCGGCCGCGCCTTTGTCAGCGCATGGCCGCGGGGCTGGGTGGGCGGCTGTTGCTGCTGTCCGCGCCGGCGGGTTTCGGCAAGAGCTCGCTGGCCATCGAATTCTGCGAATCCCTGGAACCGCATTGGCGCAGCCTGTGGCTGGGCCTGAGCGTCCGCGACAGCGACCCCGGGCGCTTCCTCGAACGCCTGCTGGAAGGCCTGCGCCTCTATCACCCGAGCCTGGGCGACGACGCCATGGCCGTGCTGAAGATGCGCCAGCGCCACCAGCCGTTCGCCTTCGAGGCCTGGCTGGACGACCTGCTCGACGAACTGGCCGCGCTGCTCTCGCCGCAGAGCCCGCTGCTGCTGGTGCTGGACGACTACCACCTGGCCCAGGGCGCGGTGCTTGACCGCTGCCTGCAATTTCTCCTCAACCACCAGCCGCCGGGCCTGGTGCTGCTGGTCACCAGCCGCCAGCGCCCGGACTGGCACCTGGCGCGCCTGCGCCTGTCGCGCCAGCTGCAGGAGCTGGGCGAGCAGGACCTGCGCCTCACCGCCGAGGAAACCGCGGCGCTGGTCAGCGCCAGCGGCACGCCGTCCAGCGCGGCCCTGGTCGAACGGCTGATCGAACGCAGCGAAGGCTGGATCGCCGGCCTGCGCCTGTGGCTGCTGGCCCATCCCGAGGGGCTGGACGGGCAGGGCGGCGAAGCGCCGCTCAACGGCGCCGAGGAACTGATCCGCGACTACCTGCTGGAAGAGGTGATCGACAAGCAGCCGCCCGAGGTCCAGGCCTTCCTGCTGCAGACCGCGCGCTTCGAACGCTTCTGCGGCGATCTCTGCGACGCGCTGCGCGACAGCCACGACAGCGCTGCCATCCTGCGCCACCTGCAACGCCACCAGGTGTTCCTGGTGCCGCTGGATGAACAGGGCCAGTGGTTCCGCTATCACCACCTGTTTTCCGACCTGCTGCTGGCCCGCGAACTGCCGGCCGACGGTCCCTCGGCCGGTTCCCTGCACCTGCGCGCGTGCCGCTGGCTCAGCTCGCGCGGGCTGCTCGACGAAGCGGTGGACCAGGCCCTGCGCGCCGGCCACCCGGAAGTGGCCGCCAGCCTGGTGCAGAGCCTGTCCGAAGAACAGCTGCTGGCCGAGCAGAACGTCGCCACGCTCTTGCGCTGGAAGATGGACCTGCCGGACAGCCTGCTGGCCAGCACGCCACGGCTGATCGTGCTGTACGGCTGGGCCCTGGCCCTGGCCTGCCAGCTCGATGCCGCCGAGGAACTGGCGCAGCAGCTGGCGCGCTTCCTGCCGGCCGCCGACGCCGCCACCCAGGCCGACCTGCTGGCCCAGTGGCAAGCGCTGTCCGGGGTGATCGCCCGTGGCCGTGGCGACATCGGCAACGCCGAGCGGCATTGCGCCGAGGCCCTGGCGCACCTCCCGGCGGAGCGTTCCGGGCCGCGCCTGCTGTGCCTGTCGAGCCTGGCCAACCTGGCCATCGTGCGCGGCGACTCCTGGGCCGCGCGCGGCTTCAACCGCGAGGCCCTGGAGCTGGCGCAGCGCTACGGCAACCCGCTGTTCGAGGCCCTGGTGCACTACGACCGCGCCCGTGGCCTGCAGGCGCGCGGGGAAATCCACCGCGCCGGCCAGGAGCTGGAGGAAGGCCTGGCGCGCCTGGCCGGGCTGCCGGCGCACCGCCGCTACGCGGTGCGCGGGCGCCTGCTGATCTACCAGGGCTACCTGCGCGGCCTGACCCTGCAACTGGACGATGCGCGGCAGAAGCTGCGCGCCGGCATCGAGGAGGCCCGTGGCTGCCGCGATGTCAGCCTGGTCATCGGCTATGCCGTGCTGGCCGGCCTGGAGGGGCGCCAGGGCAACTACACCCAGGCCTTCGCGCAACTGGCCGAGGCCGAGCGGCTGATGCACGTGTGGGACGTGCCGCCGGTGTTCTACCTGTCGGTCATCACCCTGGTGAAGTGCGAGCTGTGGCTCGGCCAGGGCCAGCTGGAACTGGCCGCCGCCTGGCTGGAGCGCCTCGGCGAAACCTATTCCGGCAGCCATCCGGCGACGCCGCCGGAGTGCAACCCGCAGTTGCCGTACTACATCGAATTGCAGCGCGCCCTGCTGGCCCGTCGCGAAGAGCGCCTGGAGCAGGCCGAGGCCCGCCTGCGCGCGCTGATCGCCTCCGCCCGCCAGGTCGGCGCGCAGATGCCGGCGCGCCTGGCGCAGGCGCAGCTGACCTGCCTGCTGTTGCAGGAAGGCCGCGAACGCGAGGCCCGCGAACAACTGGAGGCTTGCCTGCAAGGCGCCATGGGCGGCGCCCTGTTGCCGCTGCATGAATTGCTGGCCCAGGAGCCGGACTGGCTCCGCGAGCAACTGGCACTGCGTCCGCCGTGCCCGGTGCAGTCGTCGCTGCTGCTGCGCCTGCCGGCCCAGGTCGAGCGTCCGGCGAACCTGACCGACGGCCTCAGTGGCCGCGAACTGGCGGTGCTGGAACTGATCGCCCAGGGCTGCTCCAACCAGGAAATCAGCGAGCGTCTGTTCATCTCGCTGCACACCGTGAAGAGCCACGCCCGCCACATCAACGACAAGCTCGGCGTCGAGCGGCGCACCCAGGCCGTGGCGCGGGCCAAGTCGCTGGGGCTGTTGCGCTAGCGGGCCGCTTGGCTCTTCGTAGGAGCGAGCTTGCTTGCGAACGGGGGCTGCCGGCGGCCCGAAGAACACCCCCTCCCTAACCCTCCCCCGCAAGCGGGAGAGGGGACCGTTCGGTGTGGGGTGGGGTCATGGAGTTCCTGTGAGACCTTGGAGTTGCCGGCTGACTCTTGACCTTCAGCTTGCTCGGGACGGCCCCCTCTCCCTTCAGGGCGGGGCGCGCAGCCGAGGGTTGGGGAGAGGGCGCTCTTCAGGGCAAGCACTGAAGTCACCGGCAGAACACCATTCGCGAGCAAGCTCGCTCCTACAAGAGCTGCGCCCGCGCTATTCATTCCTTCGGCGGCGTCAGGTCCAGCGCCTTGGGCGCCGGCGCGCCCTTGGCCGGCTTGGCCAACTGGCGCTGCACGTCGGCCTGGATGGCCTGCAGCACCGGCAGCAGGTCGCGCATGTTCTGTTGCACTTCGGGGAAGGGATGCTTGTTCGCCATGTCCTGCACCCGCGCCAGCAGTTGGCCGCGCACCTCGCCGGGCAGGTGGACGAACAGTTCCGGCAGCTGCTTGGACAGCTCGGCGCTGTACAGCACCAGGTCCTGGCGTTCGAACTGCGCGGTCAGGTCCAGGTAGTCCAGGGCGCTGCTGGTGAGCATCGAGGCCGCCGCCTTGGCTTCCTGCATGCCCTTCAGGCGCACCGGGTTGCGCTGCTCGCTCTGCGCCAGGGTCATCCAGAATTCCACCGTGAGGTTGAACAGGATGGCCTGCTCGCGCAGCGAGTAGCTCATCAGGCCGAGGGCCTCGGCGCCGTAGGGTTGCTTGGCGGCGCGGAAGTCGAAGTACAGGCGCATCAGCTCCTTGAGCTTGAACAGCACCTCGCGCGCCTCGTTCTGCCGCAGCTCCAGGGGCGCGTAGATGTTCAGCTGCGGGCGGAAGTTGTCCTCGTTGACCATGCGCTGGTAGATCGGCCCGGTGAACTCGCCGCTGCGCCGGGGCAGGCTGTTGGCCTGGGTTTTCTCGATGGTCTGCAGGGCGTCGATCAGCCGCTGGTAGTCCTCGCTGGTCCAGGTGCGCTGGATGTCCGGTATGCGCTGGCCGAGGTAGAAGAGTTCGTTGTCCGCCGCCGCGACGGGGCGCCCGACAACCAGCAAAAGGATGGCCAGCGGCCAGAGCAGGCGGCGTGTTAGGTTCGGCACGAATGGGCGTTCCTTGCGCGGGGGCGGTCGGCCTAGGTTAGCGATGGCCGAAGCCGGCGTCACCCCGCGCCTTGGTTGGGTGGAGGCGGCATGACGATCCAGGAATCCGGTGCGGTGCTGGCGGTGTTCGAAGACCTCGGCGGCTTCGGCGCCCTGGCGCGCCAGGAGGGCGGCGAGGGGCCGCTGGTGAACCACCTGCAGCGCGCCAACATCCAGTTGGCGAGCATCCCGGTGTTCGTCGCCAGGGGCCTGGCCGAGACCACGGTGAACGACCTGCTGGCCGCCGCCGGAGTGTCGCGGCGCACCTTCTACAAGTACTTCGACGGCAAGCTCGATGTGCTGGAAGGCATCTACCGCACCGCCGTGCAACTGCTGCTGATGCGCTTCCGTGAAATGCGCACGGTGGCCGGCAGCAGCGAGGCCTGGTTGCGCGCCATGGTCGGGCGCTTCTTCGATTACCACCAGGCCGTGGGGCCGATCATCCGCCTGATGCACGAGGAAGCGTTACGCTCCGACTCACCCCTGGCCGCGCACCGTCGCGAAGCGCTCGCGGGGTTACAGACACTGCTGGAGGAGCGCTTCCTCGGCGAAGGCGTGCGACACCCGGCGCTGACCTACCAGGCCCTGCTCTGGGCCATGGAGGCGGCCTCCCACGAACTGCTCGGCGGCACCGCGCGGCCGGACCTGGCGGAGGTCAAGCGGGTGCTCGGCGACCTGCTGGTGAACAGCCTCTGCGCGCGCACTACCTAGGTTGGGCGCGGCGCGCCACGGGCTGTGCTCTGATCGGGCATCCACCACAACGAGCACCGGAGTGCCCATGTCCGCTACCTACAGCCTGCAACCACCGCTGGCGGCCGGCTTCGCCCGCCTGGGCTTCGGCGCCCTGCCGCTGGAGCCCCTGATCGACCGCTACGCCGCGGCGCAAAGCGGCTCGCGCTTCATCGAGGTGGACGGCTTCCCGATCCACTACCGCGACGAGGGCAGCCGCGACAAGCCGGTGCTGGTGATGGTCCACGGGGTGATGGCTTCGCTGCACACCTGGGACGGCTGGGTGGCCGAGATGGCCCGGCACTTCCGCATCGTCCGCCTCGACGTGCCCGGCTTCGGCCTCACCGGTGGCGGCCGCGACCGCGACTACAGCGGCGCGCGCCTGGTGAAGGTGTTCGGCCTGTTCCTCGAGCGCCTGGAGCTGGACAAGGTCTCCATCGCCGGCAACTCCCTCGGCGGCTACATCGCCTGGAACTACGCGCTGGCGGCGCCGGAGAAGGTCGAGCGACTGATCCTGGTCGACCCGGCCGGCTACCACATGCAGAAGGTGCCGCTGATGATCGCCAGCGCCGCGCTGCCCGGCGCCGGCCTGCTGATGCCGGCCTGGATGCCGCGCGCGCTGGTGGCCCAGGGCATCAAGGAGGTCTACGGCAACCCGCAGCGCATCCAGCCGGGGGTGGTCGACCGCTACTACGACATCAGCCGCCGCCCGGGCAACCGCCGGGCGATGATCGACATCTTCCGCGTGCTGGTGAAGGCCAACCGCGACGAACTCCCCGGCACCCCGGCGCGGGTGGCGCAGTTGAAAGTGCCGACGCTGCTGATGTGGGGCGAGCGCGACCGCTGGATCTCGCCGAAGCACGTGCCCCTGTGGCAGCGCGACGTGCCGGGCATCCAGGTGAAGACCTACCCGGGCGTGGGGCATGTGCCGATGGAGGAAATACCGCAGCAGACGGCGGCGGACGCGTTGCGCTTCCTGCATGCCTGAGGCGCCATGAACGAAAAAGCCCCGGTTCGCCGGGGCTTTTTCATTGGGGTAGATA
>NZ_JARJLT010000345.1 GCF_029335315.1 Pseudomonas citronellolis | reverse complement strand
TCCTGGGCCGCACGACCGCAGGAGCAACTGTCTGCGTACGCGCGCCACCCTGTCACCCCCGCGAGCGCGGGAGCCCAGCGACTCTGGATCTCTGCGTTCGCGCGGGGAGCGTGCGCTTGCTAGGAGCGGACTCCGTCCGCGATTGCGCGTCGCGCAATTTTGTCCAAGACCCGCCGGTGCCGTGGCGCTAGAGTGGGCCCATGGAACGCATCGAACACCACAGCAGCGGCCTGCCCGGCGTCCGTTTCATCGACGCCGAGTACCACCGTTTCGCCTTTCCCCGGCACTTCCACCTGGACTACCACATCGGGCTGATGCTCGACGGTCGCCAGCGTTACGTGCATGGCGGCGAACGCTGCATCGCCGGCGGCGGCGACATCCTGCTGATGACCCCGGAAAGCATCCACGACGGCGCCAGCGAGGACGACGGCGGCTATCGTATCCGCGTGCTGTCGATCGAGCCGCAGTGGCTGGAGCAGGCCGCCCGCACGCTGTCCGACGGCCGCCAGGGCACGCCGCGCCTGCTTGCCAGCCAGCTGCGCGACGACAACCTGCAGCGCCACCTGCACGGCCTGCACGAAGCGCTGGTGGGCGGTGAACGGCTGGAGCAGGAAGACCGGCTCTGGCAGGGCCTGGCGCAACTGCTGGGGCAGGCCTCCAGCCTGCGCATCCGCGAGCCGAGCCAGGGCTTCGACGGCCTGACCTGGCGGCGCCTGCGCGAATGGCTGGAGTCGCGTCTGGAGAACCCGCCGAGCCTGGACGAACTGGCGGCCTTCTGCGACCTCAGCCCCTGGCAGGCGCTGCGGCGCTTCCGCAACCATTGCGGGCTGCCGCCGCACCAGTGGCTGACCCAGCTGCGCCTGGAGCGCGCCCTGCCACGGGTGATCGCCGGCGAGCCGCTGAGCGAGCTGGCGCTGAGCCTCGGCTTCTACGACCAGGCGCACTTCAGCCGCCTGTTCCGTCGCACCTACGGGCTGCCGCCGGCGCGCCTGCGCCAACGCTGAACCCGCTTTTTCCTTCATCCACTGGAGAATCTTGCCATGCAGGAGGCCTACGTCTTGCTCACGCTCACCGCCGTATTCGCCGTCGCCCTGGTCAGCCCGGGGCCGGACGTCGCCCTGGTGGTGCGCACCGCACTGCACCAGGGGCGCCGCGCCGGGGTGCTCAGCGCCCTGGGCCTGGCGTGCGGCATCCTGGTCCACGGCACCCTGGTGCTGACCGGGGTGTCCTTGCTGTTGCGCCATTCGCCGCTGCTGTTCGGCCTGCTGCAAGGCGCCGGCGCCCTCTACCTGGCCTGGCTCGGCCTGGGCGCGCTGCGTGCCTGGCAGCGTCGGGGCGAGGCTGGCGCGGGGCGCCTCGACGGCGAACTGCCGGCCTCGCCGCTGGGCCCCTGGCTGCGCGGCCTGGCCACCAACCTGTTCAACCCCAAGGCGCTGGTGTTCTTCCTGGCTCTGCTCAGCAGCCTGATCCCCGTGGACATGTCCGTCCCCGGCAAGCTGGCGGTGGCGGTCATGCTGTTCGGCACCGGTTTCGCCTGGTTCAGCCTGCTCAGCGTCACCCTGACCCGCCCGGCGCTGCAGCAACGCCTGTTGCGCGCCGTGCCGATGATCGATGGCGCCTGCGGCCTGGTGTTCCTGCTGGTGGCCGGCGGCATCGCGGCGAGTCTGGCGCGGCAGTTCTGAGAGCCTGTCTACGGTCTCGCGAGCTAGAGCAGTTATGCCGACGCGCAGCAGATCGTA
>NZ_JARJLT010000344.1 GCF_029335315.1 Pseudomonas citronellolis | reverse complement strand
CCTGGCCCGGGCCAAGGTCGCGCTGCGCCTGCGGCGCGACGGCGAGCAGTACATCCAGACCCTGAAGAGCCGCGGCCACAGCGTCGCCGGGCTGTCCGAGCGCAACGAGTGGGACTGGTACCTGGACAAACCCGAGCTGGACCTGTCCAAGCTCGACGACAGCTGCTGGCCGGCGGCCCTGGCCGACCTCGACAAAAGCCAGCTGCAGCCGATCTTCAGCACCGACTTCAACCGCCAGCGCGCCGAGATCGCCTGGGGCCGCGGCAAGGCCAAGGTGGCCCTGGAGGCCGCGCTGGACCTGGGCAAGGTCGTCGCCGGCGAGCGCGAGGAAGAAATCTGCGAGCTGGAGCTGGAGCTGCGCCAGGGCGAACCCGAAGCCCTGCTGGAGCTGGCCGCCGAGCTGGCCGCCGACCTGCCGCTGATGCCCTGCGACATCAGCAAGGCCGAGCGCGGCTACCGGCTGTTCGACCCGGCCAGCTACAACGTCCAGCCCGACACCCAGAAACTGCTGGCCGAAACCCCGCTGGATGGCGCCTTCGCCGCCATCGCCTGGTCGCTGCTGGGCAGCAGCCAGCGCCTGGCCGAGCAGTACCGCTTCAACGGCCACTGGCGCCTGCTGCAGGATTGGCTGCAACAGTTGGTGGACCTGCGCGCCCTGCTCGGCAGCCTCGGCCAGGCCGCGCCGCGCGCCAGCAGCCGTGAGCTGCGCGGCGCGCTGGACGCGCTGATCGGCGACTGGCGCCCGCGCCTCGAACAGGGCGAGACCGACGAGAGCGTGCGCCAGCAGGCGCCGGAAGCCTTCCGCGAGGAACTCGGCCAGGTGCGCTGGGGCCTGTTCTCCCTGCAGGCCTCGCGCTGGCTGCTGACCCGCGCCTGGCAGGAAGGCCGCAACGAGCGCGGCAACCGCCAGGGTGCCGCGGCGCTGGGCAAGTGGCTGCCGCGCCAGCTGGCCGAGGAAGCCGAGGGCCTGCCCCTGGCCCGTGCCCTGCAACAGCCGGAACTGCTGGTCGAGCAACTGCCGCGCCTGCAGCGCCTGCTGGTGTGGCTGCGCCAGGCCCGCGGCGTGCTCGACCTGCCCGAGGCCGACCGCCTCTACGGCGAGCTGGCCAAGCTGGAACAGGCCCTGGACGCGCGCGACGACGAGGCTCTGGATGCCCTCGCCGCCCAGGCCCATACTGTGCTGACCCTCAAGCCGTGGAAGGCGCTTTTCAAATAAGCTGGGGAACCCGACGGCGCGGACGGGACTCGGAGCAGTTCCACCCGCAGCCGCTCGCGGCACACATGAAAGCAGGGAGTTCGCATGTCCGTCTTCGCTTCGCCCGCCCAGGATCGCTGGCTGGATCTGGCCGATATCCTCCATGAGCTGGTCGCCCAGGGCCGCGTCGCGCAGAACGACGCCGAGCAGTGCCTGGCGATCCGCCGCAGCGCGGTGAAGAACCAACAGCACCCCCTGGAATTCCTCGCCGCGCAGCAGGTGCCGGACCAGCGCCGCCCCGGCCGCCACCTCGACCTCGACGCCCTGGTGCACTGGCTGGCGGAATATTCCGGCCAGCCCTACCTGCGCATCGACCCGCTGAAGATCGACGTCGCCGCGGTCACCCCGCTGATGTCCTACGCCTTCGCCCAGCGCCACAAGATCCTCGCCGTGGCGGTGGCCCCGGACAGCGTCACCATCGCCAGCGCCCAGCCGTTCGTGCACAGCTGGGAAAGCAACCTGATCCACGTGCTCAAGCGCCCGATCAAGCGCGTGGTGTGCAACCCGCAGGACATCCAGCGCTTCACCACCGAGTTCTACCGCCTGGCCAAGTCGGTCAGCGGCGCCTCCGCCCAGGACATGAAGATCAGCGGCGTGGGCAACTTCGAGCAGTTGCTCAACCTGGGCGCCAGCGACCAGGAGCCGGACGCCAACGACGCGCACATCGTCACCATCGTCGACTGGCTGTTCCAGTACGCCTTCCAGCAGCGCGCCAGCGACATCCACATCGAACCGCGCCGCGAGCAGGGCACGGTGCGCTTCCGCATCGACGGCGTGCTGCACAACGTCTACCAGTTCCCGCCGCAGGTCACCATGGCGGTGGTCAGCCGCCTGAAGTCCCTCGGCCGCATGAACGTCGCCGAGAAGCGCAAGCCGCAGGACGGCCGGGTGAAGACCAAGACCCCGGACGGCGCCGAGGTGGAACTGCGCCTGTCGACCCTGCCCACCGCCTTCGGCGAGAAGATGGTGATGCGTATCTTCGACCCCGAGGTGCTGCTCAAGAGCTTCGACCAGCTCGGCTTCTCGCCCGAGGACCTGCGCCGCTGGCAGAGCATGACCAACCAGCCCAACGGCATCATCCTGGTCACCGGGCCCACCGGTTCGGGCAAGACCACCACGCTCTACACCACGCTCAAGCAACTGGCCACCGACGAGGTGAACGTCTGCACCATCGAGGACCCGATCGAGATGATCGAGCCCTCGTTCAACCAGATGCAGGTGCAGCACAACATCGACCTGACCTTCGCCAGCGGCGTGCGCGCCCTGCTGCGGCAGGACCCGGACATCATCATGGTCGGCGAGATCCGCGACCTGGAGACCGCCGAGATGGCCATCCAGGCGGCGCTTACCGGGCACCTGGTGCTCTCCACCCTGCACACCAACGACGCCCCCACCGCGATCACCCGCCTGCTGGAACTGGGCGTGCCCTACTACCTGATCCGCGCCACCGTGCTCGGCGTCATGGCCCAGCGCCTGGTGCGTACCCTGTGCCCGCACTGCAAGGCGCCGCTGGAGCTGGAAGAGAATGACTGGCAGGAGCTGACGCGGCCGTGGAACGCCCCGCTGCCGACCGGCGCGCAACAGGCCGTGGGCTGCCTGGAATGCCGCGACACCGGCTACCGCGGGCGCGCCGGGGTCTACGAGATCATGCTGCTGACCGACAGCCTGAAGGAACAGATCACCCCCGACACCGACCTCATCCCGCTGCGCCGCCACGCCTTCAAGGAAGGCATGCGCAGCCTGCGCCTGTCCGGCGCGCAGAAGGTCGCCGCCGGTCTGACCACCATCGAGGAAGTGCTGCGGGTGACGCCGCAGAGCGAGCAGAAATAGCCCGCGCCCCAAGCGGGCGCGGGAACAGGAAGTTCTTTTCGACCAAGGAGTGCGCTACATGGAAACCGGCAGTGTCCTGATCCTCTTCGTCGTCCTGGCGGTGGCGATCGTGTTCATGGGCTTCAAGGTGGTGCCGCAGGGCAGCGAATGGACGGTGGAGCGCTTCGGCCGCTACACCGGCACCCTCAAGCCAGGGCTGAATATCATCGTCCCGGTGATGGACCGCGTCGGGCAGAAGATCAACATGATGGAGCGGGTGCTGGACATCCCGCCGCAGGAAGCCATCAGCGCCGACAACGCCATCGTGCAGATCGACGCGGTGTGCTTCTACCAGGTGGTCGACGCGGCGCGCGCCGCCTACGAGGTCAGCGGCCTGGAGAACGCCATCCGCAACCTGGTGATGACCAACATCCGCACCGTGCTCGGCTCCATGGAGCTGGACCACATGCTCAGCCAGCGCGACGCGATCAACGAGCGCCTGCTGCGCACCGTCGACGAGGCCACCGCGCCCTGGGGCCTGAAGGTCACCCGCATCGAGATCAAGGACATCAGCCCGCCGGCCGACCTGGTCGAAGCCATGGCCAGCCAGATGAAGGCCGAGCGCCTGAAGCGCGCGCAGATCCTCGACGCCGAGGGCAAGCGCGCCGCTGAAATCCTCACCGCCGAGGGCGAGAAGCAGGCGCAGATCCTCAAGGCCGAAGGCCAGCGCCAGGCCGCCTTCCTCGAAGCCGAGGCCCGCGAGCGCCAGGCCGAGGCCGAGGCGCGGGCGACCCAGGTGGTGTCCGAGGCGATCGCCAGCGGCAACGTGCAGGCGGTGAACTACTTCGTCGCGCAGAAATACGTCGACGCCCTCGGCCAGCTGGCCGCTTCGAACAACAGCAAGATCGTGCTGATGCCGCTGGAAGCCAGCCAGGTGATAGGCGCGGTGGGCGGCATCGGCGAAATCGTCAAGGCCACCTTCGGTGACGCGGCGCCCGGCGCCAAGGGCCGGAGCTGATGCCATGTGGGATTACCTGCAACACCTGAGCTTCTGGGACTGGCTGGCCTTCGGCACCGTGCTGCTGATCCTCGAAGTGTTCGGCGCCGGCGGCTACCTACTATGGATCGGCATCGCCGCGGCGGCCACCGGGGTGCTCGCCTTCCTCGCCCCGGGCCTGGACTGGACCTGGCAGTTCCTCGCCTTCGGCGTGCTCGCCCTGCTCACCGTGGCCTACTGGTGGCGCCACCAGCACCGCCCGGGCGCCGGCGCCGCCGCCAGCGGCCTGAACCGCCGCGGCAGCGAACTGCTGGGCCGGCAGTTCGCCCTGCACGACGCCATCGTCGGCGGCCGCGGCAAGATCCGCGTCGGCGACAGCCTGTGGCTGGTGAGTGGCCCCGACCTGCCGGCCGGCGCCCAGGTGACGGTCACCGGGCAGGACGGCGTGCTGCTGTTGGTCGAGCCCGCCTGAAGTCAAACGGCGGATAACGTCGAACGTTATCCGCCCTACACCCGGCCCACCCGTGACGTAGGGCGAATAACCGTTCGCGGTTATCCGCCGCCGCCCTATGCCTCTTCCTCGCGGCGGTAGGCGTAGGTCGCGGCGAAGCGCGAGGTCAGCCATTCGCCGCAGGTGGTCGGCGGGTACTTCGGCGGGTTGTCGGCGTCGAAGCAGCCCGGCAGGCACTCGATGGCGGTGTCCATGTGCGGCTCGGCGAAGAACGGCATCGAGTAGCGGTCCACGCCCTGCGGGCTGATCACCCGGTGCGGGGTGGAGCGGTAACGGTCGTTGCTCCAGCGCGCCATCATGTCGCCGATGTTGACCACGAAGGTGCCGTCGATGGGCGGCGCGTCTATCCACTGGCCCTGGCGGTTCTGCACCTGCAGGCCGCCGGCGTCGTCCTGGTACAGCAGGGTCACGCAACCGTAGTCGGTGTGCGCGCCGGCGCCCGGCTGGTCGGCGCTCTGCCGCGCGGCGGCGGGCGGGTAGTGGATCATGCGGAACACGCTGACCGGCTGTTCGAAGCGGCGGTCGAAGAAGTCCTCGTCGATCTCCAGGGCGATGGCCAGGGCGCGCAGCACGGTCTTCGACAGCGCCAGCATGTCGGCGTAGTGGCCTTCGAGCAACGCCTCCCAACCCGGCAGGTCGGGGTGGGCGTTGGGCCCGTAGAACGACTTGCCGGCGACCACGTCGGGATGGTCGGCCGGCAGGTGCAGGGCCATGTCGAAGGTTTCCTTGAAATCGCTGGGCAGCTCGGGGTCGAGTTGCTCCGTGGCGATGCCGCCGTAGCCACGGTGGTTGCGGCTGCGGGTGATGTCGATCTTCAGCTTCTCGGCGGCCGGCTGGGCGAAGAAGCCCCGGGCGGCGGCCAGCAGCTCGGCGAAGCGCTGCGCCGCGATCGGGTGGCCCTCGATGTAGAAGAAGCCCCATTCGCGGCAGGCGCTGTCGATCTGCCGCGCCACCTCGCGCCAGGCGGCGCGGTCGGTAGCGTAGAGCGGGGCGATGTCGATGACGGGTAGGCGGTCCATGGTCGGTCTCTGCGGACGGATGGGCCCGTAGGAGCGGACTCCGTCCGCGATAGCCGGCGTTTCCGGCGCGGATCGCGGATGAAATCCGCTCCTACGAGAGCGGGCGCGGGTTATTTCGGCAGTTCGGCCTTGATGCCTTCGACGTAGTAGTCCATCGCGGCGAGGTCGGCGTTGCTGGCCACGGCGCCGGCGGCGATGCGTTCCTTGCCGCTCTGATCCTTGATCGGGCCGGTGAACGGGTGGAAGGCGCCGCTCCTGATGTCGGCGATCAGCTTGCCCGCCTCGGTCTGCACGTCGGCCGGCAGCACGTCCTTGTTCAGCGGCAGGACGATGGTGTCCTCGGCCAGGCCGCCCCAGAAGTCCTGCGGCTTCCAGGTACCGTCCATGACCGCCTGGGTGGCCTTGATGTAGTGCGGGCCCCAGTCGTTGACGATGGAGGTCAGCACGGTCTTCGGCCCGAAGTGCTGCATGTCCGAGGCGTAGCCCACGGCGTAGACGCCGCGACGCTCGGCGGCCTGGATCGGCGCCGGGCTGTCGGTGTGCTGGAAGATCACGTCCACGCCCTGGTCGATCAGCGCGTTGGCGGCGTCGGCCTCCTTGCCCGGGTCGAACCAGGTGCTCACCCACATCACCTTCAGCTCGGCCTGCGGGTCGTACTTGTTCAGCGCCAGCTGGATGGAGTTGATGTCGCGGATCACCTCGGGAATCGGGAAGGAGGCGATGTAGCCGATCTTGTGGCTCTTGGTCATCTTCGCCGCCAGGTAGCCGCCGACGTAGCGGCCCTCGTAGGAGCGCGACAGGTAGGTGCCGAGGTTCTTGTCACGCTTGTAGCCGGTGGCGTGCTCGAATGTCACCTTGGGGAACTGCTTGGCCACCTTGGCGGTGGGGTTCATGAAGCCGAAGGAGGTGGTGAACACCAGGTCGTAGCCGTCCTTCGCCATGTTGCGGATCACCCGCTCGGCGTCGGCGCCCTCGGCGACGTTCTCGACGAAGCTGGTCTGCACCTTGTCGCCGAAATGCTCCACCAGCTCGCGGCGGCCGGCCTCGTGCTGGTAGGTCCAGCCGTGGTCGCCCACCGGGCCGACGTAGACGAAGCCGACCTTCAGCGGGTCGGCCGCCAGCGCGCCAAGGCTGGCGCCAAGGCCCATGGCCAACGCCAGGCCACGCAGCAGGGTGTTCAGGGTCTTGTTGTTCATGGTGCGGGGACGCTCCTGTCGATGCAGTGTCGGGGGCGGAGGGTGCATTGCCTTCCGCGGCGTTTCGCCCGATGCAATAACCTGACCAGGTGGACAGGTGCCGCGCCGCCGGCGCTCGCCGGGCGCAGGTCGGGCCGCGCGCGACTTGCAATGGTGCGCATGTGCCACCTGCTGGTGCGTCCACGGCGCCGGTGGGCAAGCCCGGGGGCAAGGCCTAAGATGTGCGCCTGGCCCTACGGAACGGATATCCCCCACGAATGTTGCGCGTGCTCAAAGACGAGAAATTCCTCCTCCTCGCCCTGCTCCTGGCGGTGCTGGTGTACCCGCTGGAACACAGCCTGCTGGAAGGCGGCAAGACCCTCGCCGGGGTGGTCGCCAGCGTGCTGCTGGCGTCGATCATCAGCGTCTCGCTGCGTGTCGCGCACCACGCCGAGATCCTCGCGGAGAAGGTCGGCGAACCTTACGGCACCATGATCCTGACCCTCGCCGCGGTGCTGGTGGAGGTGGTCATCCTGGCGATCATGATGGGCCACAACCATTCGCCGACCCTGGCCCGCGACACCATCTACGCCGCGGTGATGCTCGACATGAACGGCATCCTCGGCCTGGCCGCGCTGCTCGGCGGCCTGAAGCACGGCGAGCAGTCGTACAACGACGATTCCGGCAAGACCTACGTGACCATGATCCTCACCGCCGTGGGCATCTCCATGGTGATCCCGGAGCTGATCCCGGCCGAGCAGTGGAAGCTCTACTCGCTGTTCACCATCGGCTGCATGGTCATGCTCTACGGCCTGTTCCTGCGCATGCAGACCGGCCAGCACAGCTACTTCTTCTCCTATAACTACGCGGTGCACGGCGAACAGCAGCACGGCCACGAGTCGGCGGGCAACACGCGCCAGTCGATGACCCTGCTGGTGTTCGGCGTGGTGCTGATCGGGGCGCTGGCCGAGGTGATGTCCAAGGCCCTGGACGTCAGCCTGGAGGGCAGCGGTGTGCCGCCGATCGTCCCGGCGCTGCTGGTGGCGGCCATCTCCGCCAGCCCGGAAATCCTCACCGCGCTGCGCGCCGCGCTGGCCAACCGCATGCAGCCGGTGGTCAACATCGCCCTCGGCGCCTCGCTGTCCACGGTGATCCTCACCGTGCCGGTGATCGAGGCGCTGGCGCTGTTCAAGGGCCAGCCGATCCAGATGGCGATGACCCCGCTGCAGACCGGGATGATGTTCATCACCCTGGTGGTGGCGGGCTTCAACCTGCACGACGGCAAGACCAACGCCATCGAGGGCATGACTCACTTCGTGCTCTTCGCCACCTTCCTGATGTTGTCGTTCATGGGACTGTGACCATGCTGAAGATCTACCTCGCCGGCCCCGACGTGTTCCGCCCCGACGCCGGCGCCCACGGCGAGCGGCTCAAGGCGCTGTGCGCGGAGTACGGTTTCGAGGGGCTGTTCCCGCTGGACAGCCAGATGCCGGCGGACCTGATCGAGCCGCACGAGCACGCGATCTGGCTGTACCGCGCCAACCTGCGGATGCTCGCCGAGGCCGACGTGGTGCTGGCCAACCTGGCGTCCTTCCGCGGCAGCGAGCCGGACAGCGGCACCTGCTTCGAGGTCGGCTACGCCGCGGCCCTGGGCAAGCCGCTGTACGGCTACCTGCCGGACGCCGGCAGCTACGCCGAGCGCATGCGCCGCAAGTACCCGGAGTGGCTCGGCGAGCAGCCCGGCCGCGACCGCGACGGCAACACCCTGGAAGCCTTCGGCCTGCCGCTGAACCTGATGCTGGCGGTACCCACCCAGATCGTCTCCGGCGGCCCGCGCGAGGCGCTGGAGCTGCTGCGCCAGGACCTGCAGCCGGCGGAGTAGGCGCGCGCCGCCCGCGCAGGACGATCGCGGATGAATCCGCTCCTACCCCCGTACCGTCGTACCCGCGTTCGCGGGAGTGACGGATCGGGGAACGTACGCGAGAGGAAGGCTCAGACCTTCTTCACGAACTCCGACTTCAGCTTCATCGCGCCGATGCCGTCGATCTTGCAGTCGATGTCGTGGTCGCCGTCGACCAGGCGGATGTTCTTCACCTTGGTGCCGACCTTCACCACCAGGGACGAACCCTTGACCTTCAGGTCCTTGATCACGCTGACGGTGTCGCCGTCCTGCAGCAGGTTGCCGACGGCGTCCTTGACCACCTTGGCCTCGCCGTCACCCTCGGCGCCGGCGTCGGCCGACCACTCATGGGCGCACTCCGGGCAGACCAGCAGCGCGCCGTCCTCGTAGGTGAATTCGGAATTGCATTTCGGGCAGGGCGGCAGCTGGCTCATGGCGGTTCTCACGTCGGAACGAATAAAGACCGCGCATTATATAAGGTCACTGCGCCTTTTGGGGATGCGCATAAAAAAGGGGGAGCATCGTGCTCCCCCCGGGACTGAACCTTGAGACCCGTCTGTCCGTCGGTCAGCCTTCAATCTCGATCAGCACTTCGCTCGGGTTGACGCGGTCACCCTTGGCTACGTGGATCGCCTTGACGGTGCCGGCGATAGGCGCCTGCACCTCGGTTTCCATCTTCATCGCTTCGGTGATCAGCACGGCCTGGCCGGCCTTCACGCTGTCGCCTTCCTTGACCAGCACGTCGACGATGTTGCCCGGCATGGTGGTGCTGACGTCGCCCGGCGCGCTGGCGTGCTTGCGCTTGCTGCCGGAACCGGCGATGAATTCGTTGAGCGGCTCGAACACCACCTCTTCCGGCATGCCGTCGATGGACAGGTAGAAGTGGCGCTTGCCGTCGGTCTTCACGCCGACGCCGGTGATGTCCACGCGGTAGCTCTCGCCGTGCACGTCGACCACGAACTCGGTCGGCACGCCTTCGCCACCCGGCGCGGCCACGCCCTTGCCGTTGGGGATCGGCAGCAGCTCTTCGGGTTTCAGGGTGCCGGCGGCACGCTCTTCGAGGAACTTGCGCCCGATGTCCGGGAACATGGCGAAGGTCAGCACGTCCTCTTCGGACCTGGCCAGGCTGCCGATCTCTTCACGCAGCTTGTTCAGCTCCGGCTTGAGCAGGTCGGCCGGGCGCACGTCGATGACTTCCTCGTTGCCGATGGCCTGGCGGCGCAGCGCTTCGTTGATCTTGCCCGGCGCCTTGCCGTAGCGGCCCTGCAGGTACAGCTTCACCTCGTTGGTGATGGTCTTGTAGCGCTCGCCGGCCAGCACGTTGAAGAACGCCTGGGTGCCGACGATCTGCGAGGTCGGGGTGACCAGGGGCGGGAAGCCGAGGTCTTCGCGCACCCGCGGGATTTCCGCCAGCACTTCGGGCATGCGGTTCAGCGCGCCCTGCTCCTTGAGCTGGTTGGCCAGGTTGGAAATCATCCCACCCGGAACCTGGTTGACCTGCACGCGGGTATCCACGCCGGTGAACTCGCTCTCGAACTGGTGGTACTTCTTGCGCACGGCGTGGAAGTACATGCCGATTTCCTGGATCAGCTCCAAGTCCAGGCCGGTGTCGAACGGGGTGTCGCGCAGGGCGGCGACCATCGATTCGGTGCCCGGGTGGCTGGTGCCCCAGGCCATGCTGGAAATGGCGGTGTCGATGCGGTCGGCGCCGTTTTCCACAGCCTTCAGCTGGCACATGCTGGCGACGCCGGCGGTGTCGTGGGAGTGCACCACCACGTCCAGCGGCAGCGCGTCCTTCAGCGCCTTGACCAGTTCGCCGGTGGCGTACGGGGTCAGCAGGCCGGCCATGTCCTTGATGGCGATGGAATCCACGCCCATGTCGGCCATGGCCCTGCCCTGGGCGACGAAGGCATCGATGGTGTGCACCGGGCTGGTGGTGTAGGCGATGGTGCCCTGGGCGTGCTTGCCGGCGGCCTTCACCGCCTCGATGGAGACGCGCAGGTTACGCACGTCGTTCATCGCGTCGAAGATGCGGAACACGTCGATGCCGTTGACCGCGGCCTTGGCCACGAAGGCGCGCACCACATCGTCGCTGTAATGGCGGTAGCCGAGCAGGTTCTGCCCGCGCAGGAGCATCTGCAGGCGGGTGTTGGGCAGCGCGGCCTTGAGCTTGCGCAGGCGCTCCCACGGGTCTTCCTTGAGGAAGCGCACGCAGGCGTCGAAGGTGGCGCCGCCCCAGACTTCCAGCGACCAGTAGCCGACCTTGTCGAGCTTGTCGCAGATCGGCAGCATGTCCTCGGTGCGCATGCGGGTGGCCAGCAGCGACTGGTGCGCGTCACGCAGGATGGTATCGGTGACGCTTATTTTTTTCGACTCAACGGTCTTGCTCATTCGATGATCCTCACAGGCCAGCGTGGGCGGCAATGGCGGTAGCGATGGCGATGGCCAGGTGCGACGGGTTGCGCTTGATCGAGTACTGGGTCAGTTCCGGGTGGCTTTCCACGAAGCTGGTGTTGAACTCGGCGCTGCGGAATTCCGGGTCCTTGAGGATTTCCTGGTAATAGGGCGCGGTGGTCTTCACGCCTTGCACGCGCATGTCGTCGAGCGCGCGCAGGCCGCGGTCCAGCGCCTCTTCCCAGGTCAGCGCCCAGACGATCAGCTTCAGGCACATGGAGTCGTAGTACGGCGGAATGGTGTAGCCGGTGTAGATCGCCGTGTCGGTGCGCACGCCGGGGCCGCCGGGGGCGTAGTAGCGGGTGATCTTGCCGAACGAGGGCAGGAAGTTGTTCTTCGGGTCCTCGGCGTTGATGCGGAACTGCAGGGCGAAGCCGCGGTGCTGGATGTCGTCCTGCTTGACCGAGAGCGGCAGGCCGGAGGCCACGCGGATCTGCTCGCGGACGATGTCGATGCCGGTGATTTCCTCGGTGATGGTGTGCTCCACCTGCACGCGGGTGTTCATCTCCATGAAGTACACCTCGCCATCGGCGAGCAGGAACTCCACGGTGCCGGCGTTCTCGTAGCCCACGGCCTTGGCCGCGCGCACCGCCAGGTCGCCGATATAGGCGCGCTGTTCGGGGGTCAGCTGCGGGCTGGGGGCGATCTCGATGAGCTTCTGGTTGCGGCGCTGGATCGAGCAGTCGCGCTCGAACAGGTGCACGGTGTTGCCGAAGGAGTCGGCGAGGATCTGCGCCTCGATGTGCTTCGGATTGACGATGCACTTCTCGAGGAACACCTCGGCGCTGCCGAAGGCCTTGGTGGCCTCGGAGATCACGCGGGGGAAATTCTGTTCCAGCTCTTCGCGGCTGTTGCAGCGGCGGATGCCGCGGCCGCCGCCGCCGGAGGTGGCCTTGAGCATCACCGGGTAGCCGATGCGGTCGCCTTCGCGCAGCGCCTCGGCGAGGTCGGCGACGTTGCCCTCGGTGCCCGGGGTGCAGGGCACGCCGGCCGCCATCATGCTGCGGCGGGCCTCGGTCTTGTCGCCCATGCGACGGATGACTTCCGCCGACGGGCCGATGAAGCGGATGCCGCGCTCGGCGCAGATGTCCGCCAGTTCCGCGTTCTCGGAAAGGAAGCCGTAGCCGGGGTGCAGCGCGTCGCAGCCGCTTTCCACCGCCAGGTTCACCAGGGCGCGCGGGTTGAGGTAGCCGGCCAGCGGGTCGGCGCCGATGCTGTGCGCCTCGTCGGCGCGCTTCACGTGCAGGGCGTGACGGTCGGCGTCGGAGTAGACGGCCACCGAACGGATGCCCATCTCGGCGCAAGCGCGCACGATGCGGACAGCGATCTCCCCACGGTTGGCGATCAGGATTTTCTTGATCACTTGCGGTTTCCCTCGACCGGGGCTCATGGACCCGGCACTTGAACCAATCGGCAATCCGCCGCGGGTGCTATCCGCTTCGGCTCGGCGCATGCCGGAGCAGGGTTCCGGCGTTTTTCAACCCTACTCGGGATCGAGAATTACCCAAAATCAATATTTATTGGGATAGCCATAACTTTTGCCTTATAGTCGAGCGAACTGACCCGCTTGAGAGCCGGTGCGAATGCGTAAGTCCTTGATGCGAATGACCCTTCGCCAGATGCAGGTGTTTCGTGCGGTGTGCGAAAGCCGTTCCTACAGCCGCGCGGCGGAGGAAATGGCGCTGACCCAACCGGCGGTCAGCCTGCAGATTCGCCAGCTGGAAGAGCTGGTCGGCCAACCGCTGTTCGAGTACATCGGCAAGAAGCTCTACCAGACCGACGCCGCCGACGCCCTGCTGCGCGCCAGCACCGACATCTTCCAGCGTCTGGAAGTGCTCGACATGCAGCTCTCCGACCTCAAGGGCTCGCTGCAGGGCCAGCTGCGCCTGGCGGTGGAATCCAGCGCCAAGTACATCACCCCGCACCTGTTCGCCGCCTTCCAGGCGCAGCACCCGGACGTCAGCCTGCACCTCACCGTGGTCAACCGCGCCCAGGTGATCAAGCGCCTGTCGGACAACCGCGACGACCTGGTGATCATGTCCCTGGTGCCGCAGGACATGGCCCTGGAGTTCCTGCCGTTCCTGAACAACCCGATAGTCGCGGTGGCGCCGCCGGACCACGCGCTGTGCAGCGCCGCCAAGCTGTCGCTGAAGGACCTGGAACCCTGGCCGCTGCTGATTCGCGAGCCCGGCTCGGGCACGCGCAAGGCCTGCGAGGAACACTTCCAGCAGAAGCGCGCGCACTTCCCGCACACACTGGAGTTCGCCTCGCTGGAGGGGTCGCGGGAAGGGGTGCTGGCCGGCCTCGGCCTGGCCCTGCTGCCGCGCCACGCGGTGAGCCGCGAGCTGCGCGCCGGGCTGCTGCGCGAACTGCCGGTGGAGGAGCTACCGCTCTACCGCAGCTGGTGTCTGGTGCACGCCCGCGGGAAGCGCCTGAGCCCGGTGGCCCAGGCGTTCGTCGCCTTCATCCGCGAAGAGCGGGCGCTGATCAGCCAGCTGGCCGAGCGCTTCTCGCCGACGCCCGCGCCAAGCTGACGTAGTTCGCGGCGATCATGTCGGGATAATCGGACATTTCGCGGTCAAGACGCTGAGTCTCGAGGCGCTCCTCGATGGCCCGGCGAAACTGCATGCGGCGCAGGTCTTGGAGTTTGCGGCGGGTCTTGCTGTCCAGGTGCTGGGTGTCGTCGATATGGCGTGGCATCTCGCATCTCCCATGGCCGAAGGGCTGGAGACGCCAGCATGCTGACGACGGATGACAGTTTGAGGGCGCGCGGGTGAAGCGCCGGTGACGCCGACGAGCGGTCGGCGGCGCCTCAGGACGCCTCTTCCGGGCGCGGCTCTTCGTGGTTCTTCATCACCTTGGGCGACAGCCGCAGGCTGCGCAGGCTGCGCTTGACGCTCTTGAGGTGGTTCACCAGGTCCGGGCCACGGGCCATGGCCACGCCCATCGCCAGCACGTCGATCACCACCAGGTGGGCGATACGCGAGGTCAGCGGGGTGTAGATGTCGGTGTCCTCGTGGACGTCCACCGCCAGGTTCACCGTCGCCAGGTCGGCCAGCGGGGTCTGGCTGGGGCACAGGGTGATCAGCGTGGCGCCGGCCTCGCGGACCAGGTTGGCGGTCACCAGCAGGTCCTTGGAGCGGCCCGACTGCGAGATGCAGATGGCCACGTCGCTGGGCTTCAGGGTCACCGCCGACATCGCCTGCATGTGCGGGTCGGAATAGGCCGCGGCCGACAGCAGCAGGCGGAAGAACTTGTGCTGGGCGTCGGCGGCCACCGCGCCGGACGCGCCGAAGCCATAGAACTCCACGCGCTGGGCGTGGGCGATGGCGGCGATGGCGCGCTCCAGGGCGTGGGTGTCGAGCTTCTCGCGCACTTCCATCAGCGAGTGCAGCGTGGTGTCGAAGATCTTCAGGCTGAAGTCGGTGACCGAGTCGTTCTCGTTGATCGCGAACTGGCCGAAACTGGCGCCGGCGGCCAGGCTCTGCGCAAGCTTCAGCTTGAGGTCCTGGAAGCCGCTGCAGCCGATCGCGCGGCAGAAGCGCACGATGGTCGGCTCGCTCACGCCGACGCTGTGGGCCAGGTCGGCCATGGAGCTGTGCATGACCGAGGCGGGGTCCTGCATCACGTGATCGGCGACCTTGAGTTCCGACTTGCGAAGCAGATGACGCGACTGGGCAATGTGCTGCAACAGGTTCACTGGGCTGGACTCGGCTATGATCGGCGGATGGGATGTAGTCGACTTGTAGTTATACTACAAGTCAGGCGGTCACGCCCAGGCAATAAGTGGCGGAGCAGTACCGAACATGAGCGAACCATCCGCGTTTCCCCTTTCCTGCGACATCCTGGTGTTCGGCGGCACCGGCGACCTGGCGCTGCACAAGCTGCTCCCGGCGCTCTACCACCTGCACCGCGAGGAACGCCTGCCGGCCGACACCCGCATCCTCGCCCTGGCCCGCAGCCAGCGCAGCCTGGACGCCTACCTGGCGCTCGCCGAGCGGCATTGCCGGGTACAGGTGGCGCGCGCCGACTTCGACCCGGCGCAGTGGCAGAGCTTCGCCGCGCGCCTGGACTACCTGGCCATGGACGCCTCGCAGAGCGCCGACTTCGGCCGCCTGCGCGAGCGCCTGAAGTACGGCCACGAGCGCGTGTTGGTGCACTACCTGGCCACCGCGCCGGACCTCTTCGCGCCCATCGCGCAGAACCTCAGGGTCGCCGGCCTGGCCGGGCCGAACACGCGCATCGTGCTGGAGAAGCCGCTGGGCCACTCGCTGGAGTCGGCGCAGGCGATCAACCAGGCCATCGGCCAGGTGTTCGACGAGGCGCGGGTGTTCCGCATCGACCACTACCTGGGCAAGGAGACGGTGCAGAACCTGCTCGCCCTGCGCTTCGCCAACACCCTGTTCGAGCCGCTGTGGCGCAGCGCCTACATCGACCACGTGCAGATCAGCGTCAACGAGACCCTGGGCGTGGAGAATCGTGGCGCCTACTACGACCACGCCGGGGCGATGCGCGACATGGTGCAGAACCACCTGCTGCAGCTGCTCTGCCTGGTGGCCATGGAAGTGCCGGTGCACTACGACGCCGAATCGGTGCGCGACGAGAAGCTGAAGATCCTCCAGGCCCTGCGCCCGATCACCGGCCAGGACGTGCAGGACCGCACGGTGCGCGGGCAGTACGCCGCCGGCCGGATCGGCGGCCAGGAAGTCCCGGCCTACTGGTTCGAGAAGCAGGTGGACAACGACAGCGACACCGAGACCTTCGTCGCCCTGCGCGCCGACATCGACAACTGGCGCTGGTCCGGCGTGCCCTTCTACCTGCGCACCGGCAAGCGCCTGGCGAAGAAGTGTTCGGAGATCGTCATCCAGTTCAAGCCGGTGCCCCACGCCCTGATCGGCGACGGCAACGGCCCGGCCAACCGCCTGTGGATAAGGCTGCAGCCGGAGGAGCGCATCAGCCTGCAACTGATGGCCAAGACCCCGGGCAAGGGCATGCAGCTGGAGCCGGTGGAGCTGGACCTCAACCTGGCCCACGCCTTCAGCGGCAACCGCCGCCGCTGGGACGCCTACGAGCGCCTGCTGCTCGACGTGATCGAGGGCGACTCGACGCTGTTCATGCGCCGCGACGAAGTGGAAGCGGCCTGGCGCTGGATCGACCCGATCATCGACGGCTGGCGCGAACACTACCAGCGCCCGCGCGCCTACCCCGCCGGCAGCGCCGGCCCGTAACAGGCCCAGTCGCTGCTGGAGCTGCAGGGACGGCGCTGGTTGGAGTAGCCCACATCCTGTAGGAGCGAGCTTGCTCGCGAAGCGCATGGCGGCGTGTTTGTTCGCGAGCAAGCTCGCTCCTACGAAAGGCATCCCGCCGCGACATATCACCGCAACATTGACCCCGCTCAGGGCAGCGCAGCCACGCCCCGGCTAGAGTGCGGCGTTTTATCCACAAGCGCCCACCGCCATGCTCCAAGCCCCCGAACTGCTCTCCCCCGCCGGCTCGCTGAAAGCCATGCGCCACGCCTTCGCCTACGGCGCCGACGCCGTCTACGCCGGGCAACCGCGCTACAGCCTGCGGGTACGCAACAACGAATTCGACCTGGCCAACCTGGCCGTCGGCATCGCCGAGGCCCACGCCCTGGGCAAGCGTTTCTACCTGGTGGTGAACATCGCCCCGCACAACGCCAAGTTGAAGACCTTCCTGGCCGACCTGGAGCCGGTGCTGGCGCTGGGCCCGGACGCGCTGATCATGTCCGACCCCGGCATGATCATGTTGGTTCGCCAGCACTTCCCCACGGCGAACATCCACCTCTCGGTGCAAGCCAACGCGGTCAACTGGGCCAGCGTGGCGTTCTGGCGCGACCAGGGCCTGTCGCGGGTGATCCTGTCCCGCGAGCTGTCGCTGGAGGAGATCGGCGAAATCCGCGAGAAGGTCCCGGACATGGAGCTGGAAGTGTTCGTCCACGGCGCGCTGTGCATGGCCTACTCCGGGCGCTGCCTGCTGTCCGGCTACATCAATCGCCGCGACCCCAACCAGGGCACCTGCACCAACGCCTGCCGCTGGGAGTACCAGGCGCACCCGGCGCGCGAGGACGAACTGGGCCAGTTGCTGCGCGAGCCGACCCTGGGCCGTGGCGCGCCGAGCGACGCGGTGTTCCTGCTGGAGGAAGGCAACCGCCCCGGCGAACTGCTGGCCGCCTACGAGGACGAGCACGGCACCTACATCATGAACTCCAAGGACCTGCGCGCCATCCAGCATGTGCAGCGCCTGGCCGAGATGGGCGTGCACTCGCTGAAGATCGAGGGCCGCACCAAGTCGCACTTCTATGTGGCGCGCACCGCCCAGGCCTACCGCCGGGCGATCGACGACGCCGTGGCCGGGCGCCCCTTCGACCGCGCGCTGATGACCGAGCTGGAGTCCCTCGCCCACCGCGGCTACACCGAGGGTTTCCTGCGCCGCCACGTGCACGACGAATACCAGAACTACCAGCACGGCAGCTCCCGCGCCGAGCGCCAGCAGTTCGTCGGCGAGTTCACCGGCGCCCGCCGTGGCGAGCTGGCCGAAGTGAAGGTGAAGAACCGCTTCGCGCTGGGCGACAGCCTCGAACTCATGACCCCGGCCGGCAACCACGCGCTGCGCCTGGAGCGCCTGGAGAACGCCCGTGGCGAAGCCATCGACGTGGCGCCGGGGGATGGCCATGTGGTGTACCTGCCACTGCCGGCGGGGCTGGACCTCGGCCACGCGCTGCTCATGCGCGACCTGCTGGAGCGGCCGGCCGGGAAAGCCTGCGGCGGTAGCTGCGGCAATTGCGGTGCGTAGGGCGTACAACCGTTCGCGGTTGTACGCCGTCTCACCTTGCGTATCGTCAACTTCGTGGCCGAGCTTGGCGCGACCTGCTACAGGTGCTTCGAGCTGGCTTCGAGCGAGATGTAGCCAAGGCTAAACGGCGGATAACGTCGAACGTTATCCGCCCTACGTCACTCCCACCTTTGCCGCACGCCGCGTCAGGGATTCTGCAGAAACACCACATACCCGCGGAACCACGGGCTGCGCTCCAGGTACGCCGGCGCCTGCCACTGGCCGTACTGCGCCAGGCCGATGCGGAACGGCAGCTGCAGGCGCGCCACGCGCGGCAGGTAGCGCTGGTAGTCGGGGATGGTGCGGCGGCCCTGGTAGGTCTGCACCACCACCTCGTCCACTACGTCCTTCAACTGGTTGATGGTCGCCGGCTCCGCGTTGCTGCTCCAGTCCAGCAGGCCGGTGATGCTCAGGCGGTACTCGGTCGGCAAACGCTGGCGGAAGTCACGGAGAAAGGCCACGTACTCGTCCAGGTAGCGGGTGCGTGCGTCGAAGTCGATCTGCACGCCCACCAGCGGGTTGCCGGCGTGCTGCCAGCGGCGCAGCTGGGCCAGCAGGGTCGCGTAGCTGGCTTCGCTCCAGCGCAGGCTGTGGGCGCGGTAGACCACCCACACCTGGCTGTCGCGCAGGCGCGGGATGGCGATGCCCTGGGCGTGCAGGCGGGCCGGCTGGGAGGGCGCGGCGCGCGGCGCGCTGATCTGGCCCTGGAGCACGTAGAGGGTGCGCGCGTGGCGCAGCGCCGGCTGGGCGTCCACCCCGCCCCACAGCCAGAAGGCGTCGTAGTCGGCGGCGTCGACCACCCCAGCCCGCGCCTGGCCGGCCAGCAGCGCCAGCAGCAGCGCCAGCCACTTCGCGGGCATGGCGCGGCTTACCAGTAGTACTTCAGCGACTTGGCCCAGGGCGTGTCGGCGTGCTCGGCCTTCAGTGCGCGGAACCAGCGCTTGCGCTGCGCCGGCGCGATGTCCTGCTTGCCGCAGCCGTTGTAGCCGCTGGGCGCGTAGCAGTTGATCGCGCGGTACAGGGCGTAGGCCTTGTCGTCGCTGCCGGCCTGTTCGTCGGCGATCACCTTGAGGTAGCCGTCCAGGCGCGAGTAAGGCTCGCCCTCGAACAACGACGGGCTGCCGCCCAGCTCGCGCACGCCGGGCTGGCTGTCCAGCGGGAAGCTGTCGAGGTTGTTGCGCAGGATGAATTCGCCGAAGCAGTTCAGCGCCTGCGCCGGTTGCGGCTCCTGCTGCAGGGCCACGGCGAGGTCGCGGATGGCCGGGCAGTCGTAGCCGGAATTGCCCTTGCCGCCGGCCCACTGGAACAGCGTCAGCGGCATGCCGCTGCCGTAGACGAAGCCCAGCGGTGCGCTCAGCGGCTTGCTCGACGGCTCCGCCGGGAGCAGCGCGAGGTCGTTGACGAAGTTGGCGTAGCGGCCGTGCAACAGGTCCTTGTAGAGCAGGGTGAAGAGCGCGGTGTCACGCTCCTCCGCCGGCGTCGCCTCGGCCCTCACCTGCTGGCGCAGCAGTTCGGGGCCGGCGATGTGGCGCAGCAGCAGCTCGCGGATCGCCGGCGTGCGTACCGGCGAGTTCTCGGCGTAGACCTTCACCAGGCGGTCGCTGCGTTCGTAGTTGAAGGCCAGCGCCAGCTCCAGCTGCTCACGTTGCAGCGGCTGGTGGGCCAGCGGCAGCAACTGCAGCCACAGCTTCTCCGCGCCGAGCCAGTCATTGCCGGCTTCCAGGGCGAAGCCGCGCAGGGTCTGCTGGCTGAAGGCGAGGTAGTCGAGCTTCTCCGGCGGCGTCTGCGGCAGCTGCGCGGCGGCCTTGGCCGGGGCTTCCTCGACGTACAGCTGCCAGGCCGCCAGCAGGTAGTCGTGCAGCCCGGGCAGGTCGGCGAACAGCGGCTTCTGCGCCTGCAGGCCGGGCAGGTCGAGGGCGCGGGCCTCGCCGGCCTCGTGGTGGCGCATCTGCATCAGGTCGAGCACCGCCAGCAGGCGCGGGTTCTTGACCTCGGCCGGGTGGGCGCTGATCAGCAACTTGTTGTCGACCTCGGCGATCAGTTGCGCCTGGTCGGCGTTGCCCTGGGCCGCCTCGGGCTGGGCGAACAGCCAGGCGTACTCGCCGGCCAGCCGGGTGGGGTCGTTCATCAGCCAGTAGACGCGGCGCATCAGGCCCTTGGCCGAGGTGGCGTAGCGGCCCTGTGGATAATCCTGCAGGTAGGCCTTGAAGTCGCTTTCGGCGACTTTCAGCGCGGCCTGGTCGACCTTGCGCAGGTCCGGGTAGCCCATGTCGTCGAAGGCGTTCTGCTGCGCCTGGTTGAGCTGGCTGCGGCCGAGCATGTAGCGCGCGGTCTCGCGGACCCACGGCAGGGCGCTGTCGCGCAGGCCCTGGAAGCTCTTGCGCGCGGCCGGGAAGTGGCCGCTGTAGAAGGCCGCCACGCCCTGCAGGTAGCCGGCGAAGTCGCGCCCGCCGGGCGAATCCACGTCGCTGGGCAGCAGGCCGGCCAGTTGCGCGTCGTCCCACTGGCAGCCCTGCAGCAGGGCCAGGCGCGAGCGCGCCAGGCTCTGGCGCTCGGCGGCCGGCAGGTCGGCGACCAACAACTGGGCGAGGAAGTCCTGGGCGGTCAGCGGGTTGTTGCTGCGGCAGCGGCTGCCTTCGCCGCTGGCGAAGCGCTCGCTGTCGGTCGGCACCGCGTCCGCCGCCAGGCCGATGCGCACCGCCAGTTCCGCCAGGGGCGCGGCCGGCTTGGCCGCGGCGGCCGGTTCCGGCTCCGGGGTCAGCGGTTCGTCGAACAGCCGGGTCAGCGGGAAGGGCACCAGGCCGTAGCCCAGTTGCTGTTCGTCATCGGACAGCGCCCGCTCCGGCAGGCTGGCGCGGCCGGCGTCGGCCAGCAGCAGCTGCAGGTTGACCCGGCTGTCGTTGCCGGGGCTGAGGAACGGCAGGCTGTTGCACACGTCCAGCGTGTCGCGCTTGAGGTTCCAGCTCGGGTAGCAGGAGTCGTCGCTGCTGGCGAACGCCTGCTGCGCGGCGAACACGCCGAGGGTCAGGGCCAGGAGGGGGAGTCCGCGCGGGCGCATGCAAGGTCCTTGTCCAATGGAACCCGCGCCTCTGGCGCGGGGGATTCGCTCATTGGGGTGGATCTTACCTCGGCGCGCGGTCACTTGCCGCATCCGCGCCGGGCCCGGCGGAGAAACCCGCCGAACTGCGGCAGATTGTCCGCTCGCACCGCTGTTTGCTGCGGCGCAAAGAACCTTTCCGGGCACGGCCGTATGTCTGTGGCGGACGAATTGCGTCCATCCAAGGAGATGTGCCATGCAAGACCGGGAAAAACTGCCACTGTCCCGCCGCAACCTGCTCGCCGGCGCCGTGGTGCTGGGCGTCGCCGGCTCGGTGCTGAGCGGCGGCCGGAGCTTCGCCAAGGAAGCCGCCGCGCCCGCCGCCGGCCCCGCGCCGGACCTGTCGAAACTGCCGCGCAGCCAGGTCGAGCTGCTCGCCCCACCCCAGGTCCATCCCCACGCCCAGCGCGCCACCGGCAAGCCGCAGGTGGTGGCCTTCCGCATGGTGATCGAGGAGAAGGAGCTGGTCATCGACGACGACGGCGCCCGGGTCCACGCCATGACCTTCGACGGCTCGGTGCCCGGGCCGCTGATGGTGGTGCACCAGGACGACTACGTCGAGCTGACCCTGGTCAACCCGCCGACCAACAGCATGGCCCACAACATCGACTTCCACGCCGCCACCGGCGCCCTCGGCGGCGGCGCGCTGACCATCGTCAACCCCGGCGAGCAGGTGCGCCTGCGCTTCCGCGCCACCCGCCCCGGGGTGTTCGTCTACCACTGCGCGCCGGGCGGCATGATGATCCCCTGGCACGTGGTGTCGGGCATGAACGGCGCGATCATGGTGCTGCCGCGCGACGGCCTCAAGGACCGCGACGGCCGCCCGCTGAAATACGACAAGGCGTTCTACATCGGCGAACAGGACTTCTACGTGCCGCGCGACAAGGACGGCAAGTTCAAACGCTACGCCACGCCCGCCGAGAGCTTCAACGACACCCTGGAAGTGATGAAGGGCCTGATCCCCAGCCACGTGGTGTTCAACGGCAAGGTCGGCGCGCTCACCGGCAAGAACGCGCTCACCGCCAGGGTCGGCGAGACCGTGCTGATCGTCCATTCCCAGGCCAACCGCGACACCCGCCCGCACCTGATCGGCGGCCACGGCGACCACGTCTGGGCCACCGGCAAGTTCCTCAACCCGCCGGAACAGGACCTGGAGACCTGGTTCATCCCCGGCGGCGCGGCCGGCGCGGCGCTGTACACCTTCCGCCAGCCGGGCCTGTACGCCTACCTCAACCACAACCTGATCGAGGGCGTGGCCCTGGGCGCCACCGCGCACTTCCAGGTCGAGGGCCAGTGGGACGCCGACCTGATGAGCCAGCTCGAGCCCCCGGGCCCGATCAAGTGACGGCGCGCGCGCCAATCGGCGGCGGACGGGCGCGATGCGCGCGGCGCCGCTGAGCCTCCTGGCGCTGGTCGCGGCGACGGGCCTGGCGGCGCTCTGGCTACCGCGCGGCGATCCGTCCCTGGCCCCGGAAGTCGTGAGCCTGGCGGCGCGGGAGTTCGCCTTCCGCCCCGCCGGCGACTATCGCCAGGGCGGCCGTCCGGTGGACCCGCCGCTGCGCCGCGAATGGCTGGCGCCCGGGTTCGCGGTAATGAAGTACCAGATCAGCCAGGCCGAGTACGCGCGCTGCGTGAACGAAGGGGACTGCCCGGCGCTGGTCGAGGGCGAGCTGCCGGCACGCCCCGACCTGCCGCTCACCGGCGCCAGCCTGATGGATGCGCAGGCCTACGCCGCCTGGCTGTCGCGCCGCACCGGGCAGCGCTGGCGCCTGCCCAGCGACCGCGAATGGGCGTTCTTCGCCGCCTCGCGCTGGGCCGACGACGCCCTGCGCCTCGACGACGACGGCAGCAACCCGGCGCGGCGCTGGCTGGCACGCTACCGCTTCGAGGCCCGGGCCGCGGCCGACGGCCCCGGAAACGCCCGCCCGCGCGACGGCCACGGGCTCAACGAGCTGGGCGTGGCCGACCTCGCGGGCAACGTCTGGGAGTGGACGCAAAGCTGCCAGAGCCGTGTCGAGCTGGACGCCGACGGCCGCGAACTGGTCCGCAGCGAGGCCTGCGGGCTGCGGATCGTCGAGGGCCGCCATCGCGCCGTGCTCAACGACTTCGTCCGCGACGCCCGCGGCGGTGGTTGCAGCGCCGGCCAGCCGCCGGACAACCTGGGGATTCGTCTGATCCGCGAGGGCCCTTGACCTCGCTCAAGGTGCCGCACCGCCGGCCCTCACTAAGCTGCCGACGGCACCCTGGGAGTCATCCGCGTGAGCGACAAGCCCCTGATCAACCCTGCCTGGCTGGACAGCCTGGCGCCTTTCGTCGGCTGCAGCGGCGACGAGCGCGAGGCGATCCTGCGCCAGGCCAGCATGCGCAGCCTGCGCAGCGGCGCCACGCTGTTCGAGCAGGGCCAGCCGGCCGGCGCCTTCTTCCTGCTGCTGCACGGCCGCCTCAAGGCCACCCGGCTCACCGCCGACGGCCAGCGCGTGCTGGTGCGCCTGGTCAACCCCGGCGAACTGTTCGGCTACGCCCGCGCGCTCGGCCGCCACGACTACCCCGCCAGCGCCTGCGCCACTCGCGACAGCTTGCTGCTGGCCTGGCCCACCCGCCTGTGGGAGCCACTGCTGGCGCGCCACCCGGGCTTCGCCCTGAGCGCCCTGCAGGCCATCGGCGGACGCCTGCAGGAAGCCCACCTGCGCTTCTGCGAACTGGCCACCGAGGACGTCGAGCGCCGCGTCGCCCACGCCGTTCTACGCCTGGCACGGCAGTCCGGGCGCGACGAGGAGGCCGGCGTGCGCATCGACTTCCCGATCAGCCGCCAGGATATCGCCGAGATGACCGGCACCACGCTGCACAGCGTGTCGCGCCTGCTCTGCGCCTGGGAGGCGCTGGGCCTGGTGCGCGGCGGCCGGCAGAAGCTGCTGGTGTGCGACCTGCCACGCCTGGCGCGGCTCGCCGAAGGCGACGACGAACGGGAAACCCCGGGGCGCGACACTTGACCGCAATCAAGGAGCGCGTCGCCGGTGCCGCCCTAGACTGGCGAGCCCCCCGACACCCGCGAGGTTCGCCATGCACGACGACCTGACCGAACGCACCCTCAGCGACCTGGCCTGCAGCCTGCCCGGTAGCGCCGGCCTGTTCCACGACTACAAGCTCGACTTCTGCTGCGCCGGCCAGCGCAGCCTGCGCGAAGCCGCCACGGCCCAGGGCCTGGACGCCGAACACATCGCCGCCGCACTGCGCGCCCTGGGCCCACGCGAGGACGCCCGCGACTGGCGCCAGGCCAGCAACGCCGAGCTCATCGCGCACATCCTCGAACGCTACCACCAGGTCCACCGCCAGCAGTTCCCGGCGCTGCTGCCGCTGGCCGAGCGCGTGGAGCGCACCCATGCGGCGCATCCGCACTGCCCCCGCGGCCTGACCCGGCTGCTGGAACGCATGCAGGAGGAACTCGAAGCGCACATGTGCAAGGAAGAGCACATCCTGTTCCCGTGGCTTGGCCAGGGCGTGCCACTGCTCCAGGTACAGGGCCCGATCGGCGTGATGCGCCACGAACACGACGAGCACGCCCAGTCCCTCGCCACCCTCGCCGAGCTGACCGACGACCTGACCGCCCCGGCGGACGCCTGCGCCAGCTGGCGCGCCCTGTACGCCGGCCTGGAGGAACTGCGCCGCGACCTGATGCAGCACATCCACCTGGAGAACAACCTGCTGTTCGTCGGCGCCAACCGGCCGCGCTGAGGCTGCCGCGTGACAGTCTGCCCCACTGCGCCGCCCGGGCGCGACGAGCATACTGATGGGACATCGCCGCCACGGGAAGGCACCGCCATGCAGTCACAGCGCGTCCACCAGCAGATACTGCGCGGCCACCACCTGTTCGACCCGCTCGACGAGGCTGAGCTGGAGCGGCTGCTCGCCAGTTGCCAGCTGCTCGGCCTCGACAAGGGCGACAAGCTGTTCCACCAGGGCGAGCCGGCGCACGCCTTCTTCTTCGTCATCTGCGGCGCGGTGAAGATCTACCGGCTGACCCCCGAGGGCCAGGAGAAGATTCTCGAAGTGGTCGGCCCCCGGCAGACCTTCGCCGAGGCCATGATGCTGATGGACACCCCGGGCTACGTCGCCTCGGCCCAGGCGCTGGAGCCGACCCAGGTGTACCGCTTCGCCAACCGCACCTACCTGGAACTGCTGCACGGCAACCCGCAGCTGCCCTTCGCCCTGCTCGGTACCCTGTGCATCCGCCTGCACCGGCGCATCCACGAGATCGAGACGCTGTCGCTGAAGAACTCCACCCACCGCGTGGTGCGCTACCTGCTGACCCTGCTCAACCGCCACGGCGACGCCCACCTGCGTTTCCGCCTGCCGATGGCCAAGCAACTGGTGGCCGGGCACCTGTCGATCCAGCCGGAGACCTTCTCGCGGGTCCTGCGGCGGCTGATCGACGAGGGCATCATCGAGCTCCAGGGGCGCAGCGTGCGGGTTCGCGACCCGCTGCGCCTGGAACAGTTCGAGTAGGCATGCGCCGCTGCCTGTACTGCCAGCGCGACAACGCCGGGGGCCACGCCGATTGCCCGCACTGCGGCATGCCGCTGCCGATCGCGCAGGCCCATGCACGGACCTTGCGCCTGCGCCGTTTCAGGCTGTTCTGCATCGCCCTCGCCCTGTCCTGCCTGGCGCTGGCCCTGTGGCTGCCGCGCTAGGGACCCGTCGAAACCGGCCTGGCAGCCGGACCGCGGATGAATCCCCGCCTACAGGCAGACACTGGTCTTATCAGGTGTACGCCGGTA
>NZ_JARJLT010000343.1 GCF_029335315.1 Pseudomonas citronellolis | reverse complement strand
ACAGTCTGGCCGGCGAACAGGCCGGGCTTGAAGATCGAGTCGTAGCTCATTGTCGTTCTGGCTCCGAGGTATCCCGTAGGGCGAATGAAGCGGAATGCTTCATCCGCCGTTCTTGGTTGGCGGATAACGCCGTTGGCGTCATGCGCCCTGCGTTTCCAGCGAATCGGCGATGTGCTGCGGTACCGCCACCGGGAATTCCAGCAGCTGCTGGGCGAAGGCCTTGCCCTGCGGGTCGATGCGCAGGCTGGCGACGCCGCCGCCACCGAGCGCGTGCTCCAGCAGGAAGTTCAGGCTGTGGCTGGCGGGCAGGTACCAGCGGCTGACACGACCGACCTGCGGGTCGAGCGCATGCTGCATCCACTCGGCCACGGCGCCTTCGCTCAGGGCCTCGGCGATCCACGGCAGGTATTCCGGCTTGCGCGCCATCACGCCGATGTTGCTGTGGTCGCCCTTGTCGCCGGAGCGCGCCACCGCGAGCTTCACCAGCGCCACGCTGGCCGCGGCCTGGCCGTGGGCGGCAGGCGCCGCCTGGGCGTCGGCGAGGCGCGCCGGGTCGAAGTGTTCCAGCTGCGGCAGGGCCACGGTGTGGCTCTGCTCGCCGATGCGCACCGCCAGCTGGCAGCGCGCCTTGTCCACCAGGAAGGAGAACAGGCGGATCACCGGGTACACGGTCGGCCGTCCGCCGACGATGCCGGTCAGGCCCGGCGCCATGCCGGTGGCGGCCTGGGCGATCTCGCGGGAAAACAGCGCCAGGGCTTCCTTGCGGCTGTGCCGCACGGCCAGCTTGACGACGATCTCGCGGCTGTCCTGGCGGCGCCCATGGGGGCCGTAGGTGGCTTCGCTGCCGAGCAGTTCGACGCTCACTTCGCGATAAGGGCCCCAGCCGCGCTCGACGAGGATTTCCTCGGTCTTGGCGATAATCGCCCGGCTCACCCGCTCGGCCTTCTTCACCGCGTCGATGCCGGCGATCAGGCAACTGGCGGTGCAGCGGAAACCGTCGGGGTAGGTGGCGCTGACCTTGTACTGGCCGGTGGGCGGCAGGCCGTGGGCGCCGCTGAGGGCGACGCGGTCGGGGCCGTCCTGGCGCAGTTGCACGGCGGTGAAGTCGCAGACCACGTCGGGCAGCAGGTAGGCGCGCGGGTCGCCGATCTCGTAGAGCATCTGCTCGCCGACGCTCAACGGCGTGACCAGGCCGCCGCTGCCGGCCGGCTTGGTCACGACGAAATCGCCGTCGGCCTGCACTTCGACGATGGGGAAGCCGATGTGCTCGTAGTCCGGCACGCTTTCCCAGTCGGTGAAGTTGCCGCCGGTGCACTGCGCGCCGCATTCGATGATGTGCCCGGCCAGGGCGGCCTGGGCCAGCTTGTCGTAGTCGTTCCAGGCCCAGCCGAACTCGTGTACCAGGGCAGCGCTGACCACCGCGCTGTCGACCACGCGGCCGGTGATCACGATGTCGGCGTCGAGCTTCAGCGCTTCGACGATGCCGGGCGCGCCCAGGTAGGCGTTCATGGATACGCACATGGGCGGCAGGGCCGCGCCGCTGAACATCTCGCGGGTACCGGCCTTGGCCAGTTCGCCGGCCTGGGGTAGCAGGTTGTCGCCTTCCAGCACGGCGATCTTCAGCGCCACGCCGGCCTTCTCGCAGGCGGCCTGCAAGGCCTTGGCGCACGCCTGCGGGTTGACCCCGCCGGCGTTGCTGATCACCCGGACGCGCTTCTCGGCGATGTCGCCGAGCAGCGGCGCCAGCACTTCGACGAAGTCGGTGGCGTAGCCGGCCTCGGGGTTCTTCAGGCGCGCCCCGGCCATGATCGACAGGGTGATTTCGGCGAGGTAGTCGAATACCAGGTAGTCCAGCTGCGCGCCGCGCACCAGCTGGGCGGCGGCGGTGGAGGTGTCGCCCCAGAAGGCGGAGGCGCAGCCGATGCGTACGGTCTTGTTCATTGTTCTGCCCGTGACGTCCGTGAATGTTTTCGACATTACCAAGCAAGCGCTTGGTTGAAAAGAGGACATATCCGCCAGAGGCCCTGACCAAGGTATGGCCAAGGTGTGCCCAAGCGCTTGCTTGGTTGTTCCCGCAGGCATACATTTCACCTGTAAGCACAAGCACTTGCGTGGCGATTGCGAAGTCGCCATGAACAGTCGTAGTCAATGGGCGGATGAGGGGAGAGCAGAGCGTGGACGATCGGAAAGCGCGCGAAGTGATGCTGGAGCTGGTGGCGAACGGGCAGGTCACCGACCCGGAGAGCGCCCGCGGCAAGCTGCTGCAGACCGCCGCCCACCTGTTCCGCGCCAAGGGCTACGAACGCACCACGGTGCGCGACCTGGCCGGCGCCGTGGGCATCCAGTCCGGCAGCATCTTCCATCACTTCAAGAGCAAGGACGAGATCCTGCGCTCGGTGATGGAGGAGACCATCCTCTACAACACCGCACTGATGCGCGCCGCCCTGGCCGACGCCGAGGACCTGCGCGAGCGCCTGCTGGCGCTGATCCGCTGCGAGCTGCAGTCGATCATGGGCGGCACCGGCGAGGCGATGGCGGTGCTGGTCTACGAATGGCGCTCGCTGTCGGAGGAGGGCCAGGCCTACATCCTCGGCCTGCGCGACATCTACGAGCAGATGTGGCTGGACGTGCTCGGCGAGGCGCTGGCCGCCGGTGTTTGCGAGGGCGACCCGTTCATCCTGCGGCGGTTCCTCACCGGCGCGCTGTCCTGGACCATGACCTGGTTCCGCCAGGACGGCAGCATGACCCTCGACGACCTCGCCGAGCAGGCCCTGCTGCTGGTCTACAAGAACGCCTGAGACATCACTCGATGCCCAGGTGCAGCGGGTAGCTGAGCAGCAGCAGGTGCATGCTGTTGATCACCCCGTGCAGCAGCACCGACACCAGCATCCGCCCGCTGAAGTGCAGCGCCAGGCCGTAGCCCAGCCCGGCGAGGCCGGCGACCAGGGCGAACTTGCCGCTGAAGGGCAGGTGCGCCAGGCCGAACAGCAGGCTGGCCAGGAGAATCCCCGCCGGGGCGCCGAGGCGCTCGACCAGGGGCGTCTGCAGCAGGCCACGGAAGATCAGTTCCTCGGTCAGGGCGATCACCGCGAAATTCACCAGCAGCCAGATCCACAGGCCTTCCGGCCATTTCGGCCTCCACACCACCAGGCCCGAGGCCGCGGCGAGCAGCGGCACGGCGAACAGCGTGGCGACCACGGCGATGCCGGCGTAGTCCAGCGAGGCGCCCTGCAGGGGTGGCCGGCGCAGCCACCACACCAGCAGGGTGACGCCGACCAGGGCCTTGTCCCAGGACAGGTGCAGGGCGTAGGCGGGCGCGTCGACGGACAATTGCCGCGACGGCCAGAGGACCCAGGATTGGGTGCCGGGCAACTGGTGCGCGGCCAGGGCGACGCTGGCCAGCAGGCAGATCGACCACCACAGCGGCCAAGGCAGGCGTTGCTCGCCGAAAACTGTCCAGGCGACGAAAACCGCGCCGATCAATAGCCCCAGGGGTTGGACGAATCCAAGGGCGAAACCGCCGAGCAGGAGCATGCCTGGCAACAGCGGAAGGAGCTTCCTGAGCATCGTCTTCTCCATCAACGGGCCGGAGTCTAGGCAATTCGGCTCCGCTAATCCACGCCTGGAACAGGGGATGGTCTGGAGAATGGCACTTCAGTACTACGGTGGCGGCGCCGTCGGCCGCCACCGGGGGAGGGGCTCAGCGCTGCTCGTCGCGGGCGTCCTGGGCGTCCATTTCGGCGTTGCGCTGGTGGATGCGTTTGAGTTGTTCCTCGCTCAGCGGCAGCTTGGTGGCGCTGTCGCGCAGCAACAGCAGGCCGCCGACGATGGAGCCGAGGGCTAGGGCGATGATCAACCAGGCGTACCAGGGCATGGCGTTCTCCTGTGGGGGCAGGCCTTCACCATAAACCCGGGCGCGCGGCTTGTCAGCGCCGCGCGCCGCTAGCGCCGGTGTTTCAGGCGCCGGTGAGCATGGCGTCGGCCGGCGCGCTGGCGCGGTGCGCGGCGGTCAGCTGGAAGTACAGGAAGCCGGCGGCCATGAAGGCGGCGAAGACCGCCGCGATGGTCAGGTTGTACCAGACCATCGCCACCAGGCAGAGCGCCGCCAGCGCCAGGGCGATGCCCGGCACGAGGGGGAAGCCCGGGGCGCGGAAGCTGCGCTCCAGGTCCGGCTCGCTGCGGCGCAGCTTGAACAGGCTGAGCATGCTCATGATGTACATGACGATGGCGCCGAACACGCTCATGGTGATCATCGCGGCGGTCAGGCTCATGCCCTGCAGGTTGATCAGGCTGTCGCTGTAGATCGCCGCGATACCCACCACGCCGCCGGCGAGGATCGCCCGGTGCGGGGTCTGGAAGCGCGACAGCTTGGCCAGGCCGCGCGGCAGGTAGCCGGCGCGGGCCAGGGCGAAGAACTGCCGCGAGTAGCCGAGGATGATGCCGTGGAAGCTGGCCACCAGGCCGAACAGGCCGATCCATACCAGCATGTGCAGCCAGCCGGAGTTCTCCCCGACCACCATCTTCATCGCCTGCGGCAGCGGGTCGTTGATCCCCGAGAGGGCCTTCCAGTCACCGGCGCCGCCGGCGAACAGCATCACCCCGATGGCCAGCACCACCAGGGTCAGGATGCCGCTGACGTAGGCCTTGGGAATGGTCCGCTTCGGGTCCCTGGCTTCCTCGGCGGCCATGGCCGCGCCCTCGATGGCGAGGAAGAACCAGATGGCGAAGGGGATCGCGGCGAAGATACCGCCCACCGCCTCGCCGCTGAAGCCCTGGGAGCCGGCCCAGCCGTTGAGCACGAAGTTGCTGAAGCTGAAGCCCGGCGCCACCACGCCCATGAACACCAGCAGCTCGACCACCGCGAGGAGGGTGACCACCAGCTCGAAGGTGGCGGCGATGCTCACGCCGAGGATGTTCAGGGTCATGAACACCACGTAGGCGCCGAGGGCCGCGTGGCGCGGGTCGAGGCCGGGGAACTGGACGTTGAGGTAGGCGCCGATGGCCATGGCGATGGCCGGTGGGGCGAAGACGAACTCGATCAGCGTGGCCAGCCCGGCCACCAGCCCGCCCTTCTCGCCGAAGGCGCGGCGGCTGTAGGCGAAGGGGCCGCCGGCGTGGGGGATGGCGGTGGTCAGCTCGGTGAAGCTGAAGATGAAGCAGGTGTACATGGTCGCCACCACCAGGGTGGTGACCAGGAAACCGAGGGTGCCGGCCACGCCCCAGCCGTAGCTCCAGCCGAAGTATTCACCGGAAATCACCAGGCCTACGGCGATGCCCCACAGGTGCAGGGTGCCGAGGGTGGGTTTGAGTTGCGTGCTCATCGAGGGTTCTCCCGGAAGGGTCAGCGACACGACCGGGGAATTCGTGCAGTGCCCGTGCCAGCGCCGGAAAACGCGTCGCAAAGTGGGGGATGGCGTCGTTTTCGCGACTGTTCGCCGGCCGTTCGTGCCTCGTCGCGGTGCAAGGGCGCGCTACGTCGTGCATTTTCGGGCGGCGATGCCGGCCTTTGTTGCGCTGGCGTGACGCTTCGATGAAATCCCCGTGGAGCGCGACCGCTGTCACATGATGGCAATCTGGCGCTGGTTGACTGACGAGCATTTCAGTCAGCGGAGTCCGTCGATGACCACCAGCGCCCTGCACGAGCTCCTGCGTGCCGTGGAACCCCTGCAGGCGCAGATGAGCGTCAGCGACGTCGCCGACCGCCTGCTCAGCGCCGAGCAGCGCGCCTACCTGTCGCTGCCGGTGGTGGACGAGCAGGGCCGCCCGCTGGGCCTGGCCAGCCGCTACACGCTGCAGGACATCTTCATGCAGCGCTTCGGCCGCGACCTCTGGGGCCGCCGCCCGGTGCGCGACCTGATGAACGCCAGCCCGCTGGTGGTGGCCATCGACGCCAGCCTGGAGCAGGCCGCGCAGCAGGTCACCGCGCAACTGAAGTACCCGATCACCGAGGACTTCATCCTGGTCGACGGCGACGGCCTCTACCTCGGCCTGGGCACCGTGCTCGACCTGCTGAAGGCCATGGAGGCGCGCATCGCCCAGCGCAACCGGGTGCTGCGCAAGGCCCTGGTCGACCTCAAGGAATCCCAGGCGCAGCTGGTGCAATCGGAGAAGATGGCCTCGCTCGGGCAGATGGTCGCCGGCGTCGCCCACGAGCTGAACACCCCGCTGGGCTACGTGCGCAACAACGTCGAGCTGATCCGCGAGCAGCTCCTGCCGCTGCTGCAGCTGGCCGAGGCGCAGGGCCACCTGGCTGATTGCCTGGGCGACCCGGATTGCGACGAGGAACGTCTCGACCAGGCCTTGCAGGCCGCCGCGCAGGCGCGCCGGGAAGCCTCGCTGGAGCAACTGCTGGGCGACCTCGACCAGCTGTTCGGCGACACCGCCTACGGCCTCGCGCAGATCGGTGAGCTGGTCGGCGGGCTGAAGGACTTCGCCCGCCTGGACCGCGCCATGAGCGAGGAGGTCGACCTCAACGAGTGCGTGAAGAGCGCGCTGCTGATCGCCCGCAACAGCATCAAGGACAAGGCCGAGATCGTCCGCCAGCTCGGCGAGCTGCCACCGATCGCCTGCGCGCCGTCGCAGATCAACCAGGTGCTGCTCAACCTGTTCACCAACGCCGCCCAGGCCATGCGCGGCTTCGGCCACATCCACGTGAAGACCTGGGCCGACCAGGAAGCGGTGTTCGTCTCCGTGCAGGACAACGGCCAGGGCATGCCCGCCGAGGTCATGGCGCGCATCTTCGACCCCTTCTTCACCACCAAGCCGCCGGGCCAGGGCACCGGCCTGGGCCTGTCGATCAGCTACAAGATCATCCAGGACCACGGCGGCAGCATCCGCGTCGCTTCCGAACCCGGGCGCGGCACACGCTTCCTCATCCGCCTGCCGCGCGCGCAGGCCAGCGACCTGAAACGGAGTGCCTGACATGATCCAGCCGCTCAAGTCCTTGCCGCAGACCGGCCAGGCCCAGCCCGGCGGGCTGACCCGCATTCTTTTCGTCGATGACGAGGAGCGCATCCTGCGCAGCCTGGCGATGCAGTTCCGCCGGCACTACGACGTGCTCACCGAGACCGACCCGCGCCGTGCCCTGGAGCGCCTGCGCAGCGAGTCGATCCAGATTCTGGTGAGCGACCAGCGCATGCCGCAGATGAGCGGCTCGGAGCTGCTCGCCCAGGCCCGCGAGATCGCCCCGGACTGTCTGCGCATCCTGCTCACCGGCTACTCGGACCTGGACGCCGCGGTGGAAGCGCTGAACAACGGCGGCATCTTCCGCTACCTGACCAAGCCCTGGGACCCGCAGGAAATGGCCTTCACCCTGCGCCAGGCGGCGGAGATCGCCGGGCGCCAGGCGCCGCCGGCCGACCTCCAGGCCATCAGCCGGCTGGCCGCGCCGCTGAACGTGCTGCTGCTGGACGACGACGCCGACACCCTGAGCTGCGTCGGTGACTTCTGCAGCGCCGGCAATCACCAGTTGCACCGCGCGCGCAACCTGGCCGAGGCCCTGGTGCGGCTGAACGCCGAGCCGATCGACATTCTGGTCAGCGACCTGAAGCTCGCCGGCGAGGACACCGCGCCGCTACTCAAGTCCCTGGCCCAGGCCCATCCGCGCCTGCTCAGCCTGGTGATCACGCCGTTCCGCGATACCCAGGACCTGCTGGCGTTGATCAACCAGGCGCAGATCTTCCGCTACCTGCCCAAGCCGATCCGCCGTGGCCTCTTCGAGAAGGGCCTGAAGGCCGCCGCCGAGCAGGCCCAGCTCTGGCGCGGGCAACCGCAGCCACAGGTGGCGCGGCTGGCCGAGGTGCCGCGCGAGGAGCGCGAGCGGGAAAAGGTCGGCAGCCTGCTGGGCATGCTCGGCCGCCTGCGCGAGCGTCTGAGCGTCTGAAGCCGGGGAGGGCAGCGCGTCGCCGGAGGCTGCCGGCGTCGGCGCTTTCTGCGACAATGCGCGGCGTTTTCAGATTCCCCCCGCGAGAGAGCCCATGTCCGTCTGCCAGACCCCGATCATCGTCGCCCTGGATTACCCCACCCGCGAGGCCGCCCTGGCGCTCGCCGACCAGCTCGACCCGAAACTGTGCCGGGTCAAGGTCGGCAAGGAACTCTTCACCAGCTGCGCCGCGGGCATCGTCGAGACCCTCAACGGGCGTGGCTTCGAGGTCTTCCTCGACCTGAAATTCCACGACATCCCCAACACCACCGCGATGGCCGTGCGCGCCGCCGCCGAGATGGGCGTGTGGATGGTCAACGTGCACACCTCCGGCGGCCTGCGCATGATGAGCGCCTGCCGCGAGACCCTGGACGCTTTCAATGGCCCGAAGCCGCTGCTGATCGGCGTGACCGTGCTGACCAGCATGGAGCGCGAGGACCTGGCCGGCATCGGCCTGGACGTCGAGCCCCAGGAGCAGGTGCTGCGGCTTGCCGCCCTGGCCGAGAAGGCCGGCATGGACGGCCTGGTCTGCTCGGCCCAGGAAGCCCCTGCGCTGAAAGCCGCGCACCCGGCGCTGCAACTGGTGACCCCGGGCATCCGCCCGGCCGGCAGCGCCCAGGACGACCAGCGCCGCATCCTTACCCCGCGCCAGGCGCTGGACGCCGGCTCCGACTACCTGGTGATCGGTCGCCCGATCAGCCAGGCCGCCGACCCGGCCGCGGCGCTGGCCGCGATCGTCGCCTCGCTGGTCTGACCGGCCCGGGCATGAAAAAGGCGGAGCAGGGTGACCTGCTCCGCCTTTTTCGTTCCATTCCAGAATCCCGTAGCGGGCCCTGCCCGCGATCTTTCGCAGGGCGTGCCCTGCCTGTCGTTCTCAGCGCGCCAGCGCTTCCCGCGGCTGCTCGACCCAGCGTGCGCGCAGCGCGTCGTACACCCAGTTGAAAACGATGGTGTAGGGCAGGAAGAACAGGATCAGGCCGATATCGAGGATGAATGCCTCGAGCAGGCCCACGCCCAGCCACCAGGCCGCCAGCGGCACCAGCATGAAGATCAGGCCCAGTTCGAACAGCGAGGCGTGCAGCACCCGCACCGGCAGCGTGCGGCTGAACCCGATGCGCCGCTGGGCGCGGTCGAACAGGGCGTTGTAGACCATGTTCCACAGCGTGGCGATCAGCGAGAACATCAGCGTCAGGGCGCCCACGTGCGCCAGCGGCTGGCCCATCAGCCAGGCCAGGGTCGGGGCGCAGATGACCAGGGCGATGAATTCGAAAAGCACGGCGTGGAACAGCCGTTCCTTCAGCGATTTTTGCGGGCTCATGGGGTGACTCCGGGCAGTGGGGGCCCAAGCAGGCCGAGTGGCGGCTATTCTCATCGGTTGAAGGGTTGTTTCGAAGTTGGCTAGCATCGGTTAAACCGATGGACGAGGCGCCCCATGCAATATTCCCCGGAATCCCTCCAGGCTTTCGCCGAGGCCGCCTGCCTCGGCTCCTTCAGCGCCGCCGCGCGCAAGCTGGGCAAGAGCCAGTCGACCGTGAGCGAGGCCATCGCCCGGCTGGAGATCGACCTGGGCCTGGAGCTGTTCGACCGCAGCGCGCGGCAGCCGAAGCTGACCGAGGCCGGCAAGGCCCTGCTCGGCCGCGTCGAGGAAGTGCTGATGGCCAACGACCGCCTCGGCCAGTTGGCCGGGCAGCTGTCGGCCGGGATGGAGCCGCGGCTGACCCTGGCGATGTCCGATACCTACCAGTCCGAACCCTTCGAGAAGCGCCTGGCGGAGATCGACCAGCTGTTCCCGGACATCGAGTTCGAGTGGCTGATCGCCGAGCACGGCGACGTCATCGACCTGGTCGGCCAGGGCCGCGCCGTGCTCGGCCTGCTCGCCGCGCAGCCGAGCTACCCGCCGGACATCGGCTCGGCGACCCTCGGCGAGTGCGCGGAGTTCGGGCTGTTCGTCAGTCGTGAGCACCCGCTGGCGCAGCTGGAGAAGGTCGAGCGCAACGACCTGCTGGGCCATCGCAACCTGCGCCTGAATACCTTCATCGACGACGCCGAGCCGCCCCAGGGCGGGCGCTTCTGGTCGGCGCCGACCTACCTGCTGCTGCTCGACATGGCGGTGCTCGGCTTCGGCTGGGTGGAACTGCCGACCTGGATGAACCAGCGCTTCGCCCACGGCCGCCTGCAACCGTTGCAGGTGCCCGGCTGGCCGCGCAGCGTGGCGGTCGACGTGGTCTGGTCGCGGCAGCGCAGCCTCGGCCCGGCGGCGCGCTGGCTGGTGGAGCGGTTGCTGGCCAGTTGAGCCGGCGCCGTCACAGTTTGTGGTGGGGCGGCCTGTTCGCTGCGGCGGCGGGCCAGTAGGATCGAAGCTTTCGTCTGCTCGGCACGAGGTGAGGATGCGCGGCAAGCTGGAGAAATGCCTGGAAGCGGTGGACCGGATCCTGCTGGGCAAGCAGGTCCAGGTGCGCCTGGCCCTGACCTGCCTGCTGGCGCGCGGGCACCTGCTCATCGAAGACCTGCCGGGCATGGGCAAGACCACCCTCAGCCACGCCCTGGCGCGGGTGCTGGGGCTGAGCTTCCAGCGTATCCAGTTCACCTCCGACCTGCTGCCCGGCGACGTCCTCGGCACCTCGGTGTTCGACAAGGACAGCGGGCAGTTCGTTTTCCACCCCGGGCCGATCTTCGCCGAGCTGGTGCTGGCCGACGAGATCAACCGCGCCACGCCCAAGGCGCAGAGCGCGCTGCTGGAGGCCATGGAGGAGGGCCAGGTGACCATCGAGGGCGCCACCCGGCCGTTGCCCGAGCCGTTCTTCGTGATCGCCACGCAGAACCCGGTGACCCAGGGCGGCACCTTCGCCCTGCCGGAATCCCAGCTCGACCGCTTCCTCATGCGCCTGTCCCTCGGCTACCCGGGGCGCGCGGCGGAGAAGGCGCTGCTGCTGGGCGAGGCGCGCCGCGACCTGCTGCCGCGCCTGGAGCCGATCCTAACGCCCGCCGAGCTGGCCGCGCTGCAGGCCGAGGTGCCCAAGGTGCTCGTCAGCGACGCCCTGGTCGACTACGTGCTGCGCCTGGCCGAGGCCACCCGCAGCCAGCCGGCCTTCGCCCTCGGCCTGTCGCCGCGCGGCAGCCTCGCGCTACTGGCGGCGGCGCGCGCCTGGGCCATGCTCGCCGGGCGCGACTACGCCATTCCCGAGGACGTCCAGGCGGTGCTGCCGGCAGTGGCCGGGCACCGCCTGCGCGACCAGGCCGACCCCTCCGGGCACGGCGGCGGCGCCCTGGTGCAGTGGCTGCAACGCGAAGTCCCGGCGCTATGAGCGGGAGCGCCGCGGCATGCTGGTGAAGGTCCGCCCGCTGTGGCTGAGCTGGATCGCCCGGCGCATCCCGGCGTCGCCCTCACTGCAGCTCAACCAGCGGCGCATCTTCATCATTCCCTCGGGGCAGGGCGTGGCCTTCGGCGTGGCGCTGATCCTGCTGCTGCTCACCGCCATCAACTACCAGAACAGCCTGGCCTACGGCCTGACCTTCCTGCTGCTGTCACTGTTCATCGTCGCCATCCTGCACACCTACCGTAACCTCGGCGGCCTGCGCCTGACCGCCCTGGGCGCGGCGCCGGTGTTCGTCGGCGAGCGGGTCTGCTTCCGCGTCCGCCTGGAAGGCGAGGGCCGCGAACGGCGAGCCATCGGCCTGGGCTGGTCGGAAGCCGAACTGGAGTACGCCGACGTCCGCGCCAACGGCGCCGAGGAACTGCTGCTGACCCTGCCGGCCGAGCGCCGGGGCTGGCTGCGCCCCGGCCGCCTGCGGGTGGAAAGCCGCTTCCCGCTCGGCCTGCTGGTGGCCTGGAGCTGGCTCGACCTCGACCAGGCCGGGCTGGTCTACCCGCGCCCGCAGGCCGCCGACCTGCCGCTGGAAGGCGGCCGCGGCGACGAGGACGACGAGGGCCTGAAGGTGGTCGGCAGCGGCGCCGACGATTTCCAGGGCCTGCGCCCATACCAGAGCGGCGACTCGCGCCGGCGCTTGCACTGGAAGGCCTACTCCCGTGGCCAGGGCCTGCTGGTGAAGGACTTCGCCGCGCTCAGCGGGCGCGACCTGTGGCTGGATTTCGGTCTGCTCGGCGGTGACGTCGAGTCGCGCCTGTCGTGCCTCTGCCACTGGGTCCTGGAGTTGTCCCGGCGCGGCCAGCCGTTCGGCCTGCGCCTGCCCGGCGTGCTGCTGCCGGTGGCCGTCGGCGACGCCCAGCGCGACGCCTGCCTGCGCGAGCTGGCGCTGTTCGGCGAGCGGCCATGAACGCGCAGTCGATCCCGCGCATCGCCCTGACCTGGCTGCTGGTGGCCCAGGCCCTGGTGATCCTGCCGCACCTGGCGCACCTGCCGTTCTGGGTGGTCGGCTTCTGGCTCGGCTGCGCGGCCTGGCGCGTGCAGGTCTACCGCATGCGCGCCGGCTACCCCAATGGCCTGGCCAAGCTGGCCCTGGTGATCGCCGCCGGCGTCGGCGTGTGGCTGTCGCGCGGTTCGCTGATCGGCCTGGACGCCGGCGTGGTGCTGCTGATCGCCGCCTTCGTGATCAAGCTGGTGGAACTCAAGACCCGCCGCGACGCCCTGGTGCTGATCCTGCTGGGCTTCTTCGCCGTGGCCACCAGCTACCTGTTCGACGCCAGCATGCTCGCCGCGCTGTTCAGCCTGCTGCCGGTCACCGCGCTGCTGGCGGCGCTGATCGGCCTGCAGCAGAGCAACTTCGCCGAAGGCCCCTGGCGCACCCTGCGCCTGGCCGGCGGCCTGCTGTTACAGGCGCTGCCGCTGATGCTGCTGCTGTTCGTGCTGTTCCCCCGGCTCGGCCCGCTGTGGTCGCTGCCGCTGCCCGGCGGCCAGGCCAGCACCGGGCTCGGCGACTCGATGGAGCCGGGCGACTTCGTCGAACTCAGCCAGTCCGCCGACCTGGCCTTCCGGGTCACCTTCGATGGCGCGCCGCCGCCCCAGGAACAGCTGTACTGGCGCGCGCTGACCCTGGAAAACTTCGACGGCCGGCGCTGGACCCAGTCCTGGCAGGGCCGCGCCGAGCAGGCCCCGCAATGGCGGCGGCAGGGCCCGGCGCTGGGCTACCAGGTGATCATGCAGCCCACTTCGCGGCCGTGGCTGTACGCCCTCGACGTGCCCGGCGAAGGCCCCGAGGATGCGCGGCTGATGAGCGACTTCCGCCTGGAGCGCAAGCGCCCGGTGCAGGAAGTGCTGATGTACCACGCGCGCTCCTGGCCGCAGGCCCTGCGCGAACCCGACAGCAGCGCCACGACGCTGCGCCGCGACCTGCAACTGCCGCCGCGTGGCAACCCGCGCACGCGCGCCTGGGCCGCCGAGCTGCGCACCCGCTACGCGCAGCCGGAGGCGCTGGTGCAGGCGGTGCTGCGGCACTTCCACGATGAGCCCTACGCCTACACCCTGCGCCCGCCGGCCACCGGCGAGGAGCGCATCGACGGCTTCCTGTTCGACACCCGGCGTGGCTTCTGCGAGCACTACGCCGGAGCCATGACCTTCGTCCTGCGCGCCGCCGGCATACCCGCGCGGGTGGTCACCGGCTACCAGGGCGGCGAGCTCAACCCGGCCGGCGACTACCTGCTGGTGCACCAGTTCGACGCCCACGCCTGGGTCGAGTACTGGCAGCCGGGCAGCGGCTGGCGCAGCGTCGACCCGACCTTCCAGGTCGCCCCCTCGCGCATCGAACGCGGCCTGCGCGCGGCGCTGGAGGAGGAGGGCAGCTTCCTCGCCGATTCGCCCTTCGCGCGCCTGCGCTACGGTGGCTTCGGCCTGCTCAGCCAGCTGCGCCTGGGCTGGGACAACCTCAACTACGACTGGCAGCGCCTGGTGCTCGGCTACCAGGCCGACCAGCAGGCCGGGCTGCTGCGCGCCTGGTTCGGCAGCAGCGACAGCCTGTGGGTCGGGGTGATCCTGGTGGGCGGCGGCGGCCTGGCCCTGGGGTTGCTCGCGCTGCTGCTGTTCAAGCCCTGGCGCCAGGTGCGCGACGCCCAGTTGCGCAGCTTCGAACGCTTCGAGAGCCTGCTCGCCGGCCATGGCCTGCGCCGCCAGGCAGGCGAAGGGCCGGGTGCCTTCGCCGAACGCGCCGGGCGCGCGCTGCCGGCCCAGGCCGAGGCCATCGCCGCCTATGCACGGGCCTTCGAGCGCCAGCGCTACGGCGGCGCCGCGTCCGCCCCCGGCGAGCTGCGCGAACACCTCGCGCGCCTGCGCCGCGCGTTGCCCTGGCGCTTGCCGGGGCGCGGGCCGTGAAACGCCTTGCGACCATCCGCCACGGGCGACCGCTTGCCGCGCGCAGGCCTCCAGCTAACCTGATAGATTCCAGGCAACCAAGGAGTACGCCGTGACCACCTTCAGCGATTATCTGGTCTCCCATGTGATCGAGCAGGAGGTTGCGCTGTTCGCCGCCGCGGCGCGTGTGCGCGCGGCCTCCGACAGCGAGGCGTTGCACGACTTGCGCATCGCCGTGCGGCGCTTGCGCAGCCTGCTGCATCCGACCCACGGCATGCCCGGCATCGACGAAATCGAAGCGGCGCTGGCGGAAGTCGGGCGCCTCAGCGGCCCGCTGCGTGATCTGGAAGTGCTGCTGCCGGTGCTCCAGGCCGAGGGCCTGGAGAAGGCCGTGGCGCTGCGCCGCCCCGCGCTCATCTCGGGCTACGTGGCGCTGCTCGCCAGCCCGCAATGGGACCGCCTGCTGCGCCTGCTCGACGGCTGGCCGCTACTCTGGCGCACCGCCGAGCGCCACGGCGTGCTGGTCGGCCTGCACGCCCAGGTGCACAAGCGCCTGGCCAATCAATGGAAAAAGCTGCGCGCGGCGCTGAAGGACCCGGCCCACGACCGCCATCGCCTGCGCCTGCTGATCAAGCGCGTGCGCTACGCGCTGGAAGCCTACCCGAAGGATTCGCCCCTGCCGCAGAAAGTGCTGGTGCCGCTGAAGGACGCCCAAACCGCGCTGGGCACCTGGCACGACTATGAACAGTGGCTGATTCGCAGCGAGCGCGAGCTTGACCTGATGCCGCTGCAACCGCACTGGAACGCCCTGCACGACCTCGCCGAACGCGACGCCGACGAAAGCCTGGAGCGCCTGCTCAAGGCACTCGGCTGAGGCTCCATCAACCCCGTGCATGTCGGGGTATTCCCTGACGGCCCGGTGCGCGGCCCAACCCGAAAGAGAGGTGCCTGTCGCACCTCCGTCTTGTTTAAGATCGCCGCAGTGAATGATTCCGCAGGAGGCGGCGATGACATTTCCCGAATTGATCCAGGCGGTGCGCGCGGCGCCCGAGGCCGTGGTGATCCCGGCGCCGTGGGGCCAGGGGCGCGCCAGCTTCGGCGGCCTGGTGGCGGCGCTGGCCTATGAGGCCATGGCCGCGGTGGCCGAGGCGGGGCGGCCGTTGCGCTCGCTGGCGATCACCTTCGTCGGCCCGGTGGAGCCGGAAGTGCCGGTGAACTTCCAGGCCGAGGTGCTGCGCGAGGGCAAGGCGGTCAGCCAGGTGTTCTGCCGTGCGCTGCAGAACGGCCAGGTGGTGACTCTGGCCCAGGCCAGCTTCGGCCTGTCGCGCGAGTCGGTGGTGCAGGTCGAGGGCTTGCCGGCACCGGACTTCAAGGCGGCCGAGGACTGCCCGGAGCTGCCCTTCATCCGCAAACTGATGCCCGAGTTCACCCGCCATATCGCCATGCGCTGGGCGGTCGGCGGCATGCCGTATTCGTCGAGCACCTCGCGCGACATGGGCGGCTGGATGCGCTTCCGCGGCGACGGCGTGGGCGACGAGCCGATGGAGATCGGCCACCTGCTGGCGCTGATCGACGCCTGGCCGCCGGCGACCCTGCCGATGCTCAAGACCCCGGCGCCGTCCAGCTCGCTGACCTGGACCATCGAGTTCGTCCAGCCGCAGCCGGCGATGCCGGCCAACGGCTGGTGCCGCTACCTGGCGAGCATCGAGCACGCCCGCGACGGCTACGGGCATATCGCCGCGCAGTGCTGGACCGAGGACGGCCAGCTGCTGGCGATCTCGCGGCAGACCGCGACCATCTTCGGCTAGCGTTCAGCGCCGGCGGTTACGCCAGGCGCGCCACCAGGCGCCGCTGAGGACGAAGCGCGGGAAGGTCACGAACTGCTCGACGAGCAGCCGGCCGACGGCGTCCTTGCGGTCGCTGAAGGGCTCCGGGGGCTGCTCTTCGAGCTTGTGCCCGCGGCCCTGGATGGCCAGCGAGGCGACCAGGCCGATGACGCCCAGCAGGGTGCTGCCGAGGTTCAGGTCGAACAGGCCGCCCAGCAGCACCAGCGCCGCGACTATGAACAGCGGCACCGCGACCAGGTGCAGGGCCAGGTTGGTCGGGTTGCGGTGGTTGGCGGCGTAGCCCTGCCACTGCCAGGCGAACAGGTTGGGGTGACGTTTGGCCATGGGCGGACTCCTTTTCCGGTTGAGCCCATGCGGGGATGGGCCTTTGCCGGGAGTCTAGGTCCGCCGCGGCGGGGCGGCGAATGACTATCGCCTATCGCCGCGATAGGCGCAGACGAAACGGCCCGGACAGTGCCGGGCCGCTGCGATGCGAGGGCGGGATCAGAGGCGCAGCTGGCGGATCGCCTTGCTCAGCTCGCCGGCCAGTTCGGCCAGTTCGTGGCTGGTGCCGGCCGAGTCCACGGTCTGCTGCACGGTCAGCTCGGTGACGTCGCGGATGCCCACCACCGAACGGGTCATCTCCTCGGCCACCTGGCTCTGCTGCTCGGCGGCCACGGCGATCTGCGTGTTGCTCTGGCGCATCAGCGCCACCGCGCCGGCGATCGCTGCCAGCGCCTCGCCGGCCTCCTGGGCCTGCTCGACGCAGCCGTCGGCCTTGAACGAGCTTTCCTGCATGAATTCCACCGCGTCGCGGGTGCCGGATTGCAGCGCGCCGATCATCTGGGTGATCTCGTCGGTGGAGTCCTGCACGCGCCTGGCCAGGTTGCGCACTTCGTCGGCGACCACGGCGAAGCCGCGGCCCATCTCGCCGGCGCGGGCGGCTTCGATGGCGGCGTTGAGGGCGAGCAGGTTGGTCTGTTCGGCGATGCCGTGGATGACGTTGACCACGCCGCTGATCTTCTGGCTGTCTTCGGCCAGGCGCTGGATCATCTCGGCGGTCTGCTGCACACCCTGGGACAGCCCGGCGATGGACTCGCCGACGCGGCCCACCACCTGCTGCCCGGCGCCGGCCAGGCGGTCGGCTTCCTGCGACTGGTCGCGGGTGTCGGCGGCGTGCTGGGCGATGTGGTGCACGGTGGTGGACATCTCGTTGATCGCGGTGGCGGCCTGGTCGGTCTCGCTCTGCTGGCCGAGCATGCCCTGGCGCACGCTGCCCATGCTCTGGGCCAGGCTGCGCGCGCCCTCGTCGAGGCGCCCGGCGGCCTGGGCCACGGTGCCGACCACGCGTTGGTAGCCGGCCTGCATGGCGTTGAAGGCGGTAGCCATCTGCCCGACCTCGTCGCGGCTGTCCAGCGGCACGCGGGCGGAGAGGTCGCCACTGCGCTCGACGTGGAGCATCACGTCACGCAGCTTGAGCAGGTGGGTGAGGATGAAGCGGATCAGCAGCTGCGAGGAGGCCAGCAGCGCCAGCATCAGCACCAGCACGGCGCCGGCGTAGGCCAGGGCGCGTTCCTCGAAGACCTGCCAGAGGTCGGCGCCGGGGGCGAGCACGGCGACGCGCTGGCCGTTGCCCAGGTCCTGTACCCAGGCGCCGGCCAGCGGGCCGAGGCGACTGGCGGCACCGCCCAGGTCGACCCAGCCGTTGCCGCGCGCCAGGGCCTGGGTATCCACGCCAGGCAACTGCGGCGCGCTGTCGGCGGCGAAGCTCAGCAGTTGTTGGACGCCGGGCAGCGCGGCGCCGGCCGGCCAGCCCTGCAGCAGGCGGGCCTGGGCCTCGGCGTTCTGGCGGGCCGCCTGGTTGCGCGCGTCCACCTCCTGGTTCATGGCGAACAGCACCAGCATCAGGGTGGTGAAGAAGGCGACCGCGTTCACGGCCCAGAACTTGTATTTCAGAGAGATATCGCGGATCCAGGCGCCCATGGAATGCTTCTTGTGCGGGGAATGGTGGCTTTTGGCCTTCATTCTCGTGAAAGGGAAGAAGGCTGCCTTGACCGGGGTCAAAGGCAGCTTCGCCTCTCAGGTTAACGACGCAACCCGGACATTCTTGAGGGGTATTCGCGGTCCGCCTAGGCGATTTCCGGCAGGCCGAAGAAGCGCCGGGCGCAGGCCGTGGTGTGCGCGGCCAGTTCGTCTTCCGCTTCGCCGCGATGCAGGGCGACGACGCGCAGCACCTCGGCGAGGAAGGCCGGCTCGTTGTGCCCGTGCCTGGGCTTGGGGCGCAGGCTGCGTGGCAGCAGGTAGGGCGCGTCGCTTTCCAGCATCAGGCGGCCCTGGGGAATCTCGCGCACCAGCTCCTGCAGGAGGGTGCCGCGGCGCTCGTCGCAGACCCAGCCGGTGACGCCGATGTGCAGGTCGAGATCGAGATAGTTGTAGAGGGTGCGCCGCTCGCCGGTGAAACAATGCACCACGGCGGCCGGCAGGCGGTCGCGGAACTCCTTGAGGATCGCCAGCAGGCGTTCGCCGGCGTCGCGCTCGTGGATGAACACCGGGCGCTGCAGGTCGACGGCCAGGGCCAGCTGTTCCTCGAAGGCCTTTTCCTGTTGCGGGCGCGGCGAGAAATCCCGATTGAAGTCAAGGCCGCACTCGCCGACCGCGCGTACCCTGTCCTCCGCCAACAAGCCGCGCAGGACCTTGGCGCTGGCGCTGTTCCACTGCGAGGCGTCGTGCGGGTGCACGCCGGCGCTGCTGAACAGCCGCTGGCCGCTCTCGTCGAGTTCACGGCACAGGCGCAGGGCGGCTTCGCTCTCGTCGAGGCTGGTGCCGGTCACCAGCATTTGCGCGACGCCGGCGGCGAGCGCGCGCTCGACGATCGCCGCGCGCTGGTTGGCAAAACTCGGGTGAGTGAGGTTGACGCCAATGTCGATCAGTTGCATGTTTCTTCCCTGGATTCGGGCGAGCAGCATAGCAGAATCCCCTGTTTTCTTAAGAAAGTCTTAAAAAACAGCCTGTTGAATGCACTTATGAAAGTGCTTCGGGAATTTCGGATTGGCTTCAGTCTCCTCCTGTGAGACTCTCGCGCCCCTTTTTCGAGGCCGGGAACTTGTGGAGGACGCCGGTTTCTCAGGACCTGTTTCACGATCTCGCGAGCTAGAGCAGAACTAGGCGAGAGCGGACGAGGAAGCGCAGTTTAGATTTCTAAATGAGCATTACTCGTCTGTTTTCAACGCAGTTATGCCGATGCGCAGCAGATCGTGGACAGGTCCTTGGTGGACCGCCGGCGAATGACCACTTCTTGGAGACCTGGATGACGCGACTGTTGCTGCTCTCTCTCTGCCTGCTGGCGCTGCTGCCGCTGCCGGCGGCCGCGCGCCTGACCAGTCAGCCGGACAGCTGGCAGCGCGAAAGCGCCGGTGCCCGCGACCTGGCGAGCATCCGCAGCAGCGGTGTGCTGCGCGTGCTGGTCAACCAGAGCCGCAACAGTTCCGGCGAGATCAAGGGCGAGCCGATCGGCGTCGAATACAAGCGCCTGCGCGCCTTCGAGCAGTACCTCAACGACACCGCTTCCGGCCGCAAGCCGCTGACCCTGAAGTTCATCCCCAAGGCCAAGGACCAACTGCTGGCCGCGCTGCAGCGCGGCGAGGGCGACCTGGTGGCGCCCGGCGAAGTGCTGGTGGCGCGTGACGGCCAGGACGTCAGCGCCAGCCTGCCGTGGCGCCAGGACGTGCCGCTGGTGCTGGTCTCGCGCCAGGGCAACAAACGCTACACCCGCCTCGAGCAACTGGCCGGCAAGCGCATCGCGCTGTCCCCCGGCAGCGCCGCCGGCGAAGCCATCCAGCAGGTCAACGAACGCCTGGCGCAGCGGCACCTGGCGCCCATCGGCATCGACTGGGTGGACCCGTCGCTGGCCGTCGAGGACGTGATGGAGATGGTCCAGGCCGGCATCTTTCCCTGCACCGTGGTGGAACAGCCGATCGCCGAACGCTGGTCCAAGGTCTTCACCAAGTTGCGCGTCGACCGCCACCTGGTGCTGGACAACCGCCAGAGCATGACCTGGTACGTGCGCCGCGACGCCTCGATGCTGCACGCCAGCCTCGACCGCTTCCTCAAGGACTACCACGCGCCGGCCGAGCAGGACGGCAACTTCCAGCGCCTCTACCGGCACGCCTATCAGGTGCGCAACCCGCTGGAGAAGGGCGACCGCAAGAAGCTCGAAGCGGTGCGCCCGACCCTGCAACGCTACGCCGAGCAGTACCGCATCGACTGGCTGGCGCTGGCCGCGGTGGCCTTCAAGGAGTCCAACCTGACCCCCGGCGCGCGCGGCGCATCCGGCGCCACCGGGCTGATGCAGGTGACCCCGGCGGCAGCGCGCAGCGTCGGCCTCGGCTCGGTGGAGGGGCAGGAGAACAACGTGCAGGCCGGCAGCAAGTACCTGGCCATGCTGCGCCGCGACTACTTCAACAGCCCGCGCATGGACGAGCGCGAGCGCCTGGCGTTCATCCTCGCCGCCTACAACATCGGCGCCGAGCGGGTCCAGGGCCTGCGCGCCGAGGCCCGCCGCCAGGGCCTCAACCCGGACCGCTGGTTCTTCCAGGTGGAACGCGTGGCGGCCGAGGAAGTGGGTATGGGCGTGGTGAACTACGTCAGCAGCATCAATAAGTACTATCTTGCCTATCAGCGGGAGCGCGATGGCCTGGAGTCCCGGCAGCGGGTGGCATCCGTCCAGAAGTGATTAGTCTATTCGATATGTTTTAGCGTTTTTTTGCGCTTTTTATATCTAATTAATGGTCTATATTGCTTCTCAAGCAACAACGGTTGCCCCACCCACTACTTCTGCACAAGGACGCACCATGAACGCTCTCGTCAAATCCATCCTCTCCACCAACGCCGGCGCCGGTCTCGCCGTTCTGCGCATCACCACCGGCCTGACCTTCATGGCCCACGGTTCGCAGAAGCTCTTCGGCCTGTTCGGCGGCCCCGGCCTGGCCGGCATGGCGCAGTGGCTGGAGTCGCTGGGCGTGACCCCGGGCTACCTGATGGCCACCCTGGCCGGCAGCGCGGAGTTCTTCGGTGGCCTGTTCCTGGTGCTGGGCCTGCTGGTGCGTCTGGCCAGCATCCCGCTGATCGTCGCCATGCTGGTCGCCGTGTTCAGCGTGCACCTGGCCAACGGTTTCTTCATCACCGAAAACGGCTTCGAGTATGCCTTCACCCTGATCATGATCAGCGTGGCGCTGCTCATCAGCGGGGCCGGCCCGTTCTCGCTGGATCGCAAGCTGTCCAACTGATCGACCCGGTAACGAAAAAGGGGCGGGTGCCAATGGCATCCGCCCCTTTTCTTTGTCTGCGGTTCAACCCAGCAGGTGCTGCACCCCACCATTGATCAGCGCACCGCCTACCAACAGGAAGATGAACAGCCCGGCACCCAGCAGCAGCGGCTTGGGGCCTTCCTTGCGCAGGTCGCCGAGGCGGGTGGCGAGGCCCAGGGCGGCCATGGCCATGCCCAGCAGGACGTCGTCCAGCTGTTGCAGCGGCGCCAGCCAGCTTTCCGGGATCAGGCCCAGCGAACGCAGGCCGGTGACCAGCAGGAAGGCCACGGCGAAGCCGGGGACCTGTACGCGGCGCTTGCCTTCGCTGGCGCTCTCGGCGCTGCCGAAGCGACCCAGGCAGAGCAGGGCCGGGGCCAGCAGCAGGACCCGGAGCATCTTGCTGATCAGCGCGGCGTCGGCGGCGGCCGGGTCCATGGCGCGGCCGGCGGCGACCACCTGGGCCACTTCGTGGATGGTCGAGCCGGTGAAGATGCCGAAGGCCTTGGGGCTGCCGAACAGGTTCGGCAGGTGGGCGAACAGCAGCGGTTGCAGGAGCATGCCCAGGGTGCCGAACAGCACCACGGTGGCTACCGCCACGGCGGTGTGCTCGGCGCGGGCGCGCAGCACCGGGCTGCTGGCCATGACCGCGGCGGCGCCGCAGATGGCGCTGCCGGCGCCGATCAGCAGGGCGCTCTCGCGCGGCAGCTTGAGCCAGCGCACGCCGATCCAGGCGGCCATCAGCAGGGTGCTGGCGACCATCAGCACGTCGATCACCAGGGCCGCCGGGCCGAGCGCGGCGATGTCCTGGAAGGTCAGGCGCAGGCCGTAGAGCACCACGCCCAGACGCAGCAGTTGCTGGCGCGACAGCTCCACGCCCGGACGCAGGCCGCCGAAGCGCGCGGCGCCGAGATTGCCGAGCAGCAGGCCGAGGAGAATGGCCAGGGTCAGGCCGCCGAGGCCCAGGTGCTGGATGGCCGGGATACGCACCAGGAGGTTGGCGCCGGCGGCGATCAGCAGGCACAGCAGCGCACCGGGAACCAGGTAGGGAATGCGGCGCAGGAAGGTAGGCATGACGGGCTCCTTGTGTAAGGTGCAGTCATGGTGCGCGCCGCTCGCTTAGTGTAAAAACGGATTGTTCTTATTGGATCAAACGGTTTTGTCGATATGGGCCCGCGCATCACCCTCCGCCAGCTCGCCACCTTCGCCGCCATCGCCGAGCATGGCAACGTCACCCAGGCCGCGGCGGCCATCGCGCTTTCGCAATCGGCGGCCAGCCAGGCCCTGCAGGAGCTGGAGCGGGCCCTGCAGACGCGGCTGTTCGACCGCAGCGGCAAGCGCCTGGCGCTGAACGACAACGGCCGGGCGCTGTATCCCAAGGCTTGTGCGCTGCTGGACCAGAGCGCGGAGCTGGAAGCCCTGTTCCAGCACGCGCCGGTGCAGCTGGCGCTAGGCGCCAGCCGCAGCATCGGTGGCTACCTGCTGCCGCAGGTGATGGCCGGCTTCCTCGCCGAGCTGCCCGACAGCCGCCTGCAGCTGCAGGTTGCCAACAGCCGCGAGATTCTCGCCGCGCTCTGCGAGTTCCGCCTCGACGTAGCCTATATCGAGGCGCCCATCCAGCATCCGCAGGTGCAGTTGCTGCCCTGGGTGGAGGACGAACTGCTGCTGGTCGCCGCACCGGATCACCCGCTGGCGCGCCAGGCGACGCTGACCTTCGAGCAACTCGCGGCGGCGCGCTGGGTACTGCGCGAGGCCGGCTCGGGTACCCGCGTCACCTTCGAGCAGCAAGTGCTGCCGCGCCTGGGCAGCCTGTCGGCGCCGCTGGAAGTGAGCAACGCCGAGGCGATCAAGCACCTGGTGGCCAGCGGCGCCGGCATCAGTTGCCTGTCGCGGCGGGTGGTGGCGGACGAGCTGGCGCGTGGCGAGCTGGTCGCCCTGGACAATCCCCTCGGGCCCTTGCGGCGCACCTTCTTCCGCGCACTGCATGTGGACAAGTACCCCACCGCCGGCCTGCGTCGTTTCCTCGATTACGCCGAGGGCTGGGCCGCGCTCAATCGCGGCTGAACGTCGCCTCGCCGTCCAGCGGCCAGCGCCCGATGGTGCGGTAGTGCGTACCGTGCGGGCCGTTTTCCGAGCTGTACAGCGCCAGCTCGCGAGCCGGCCAGGCGAATTGCGCCGCGCCGTCCGGTGCGCGGCGACAATGCCGCGCCAGGGTCAGGTGCGGGCGAAAGGGCCGTCGCTCGATCTCGAAGCCGGCGGCGCGCAAGGTGTCGTGCAGTGCGTGGACCAGGCTCGGCAGCGCTTCGGGGATGCTGGCTGGCGCCAGGTGCAGGATGCCGTTGCGCCACAGTTCCAGGCGCTCCAGGCGCAGCTCGAAGGGTATGCGCGGCATGCTCGCGCCCAAAGCCAGCAGTTCGGCCTTGCGGGCGCGCGGCACCGCGCCGAGGAAGGCCAGGGTGAGGTGCAGGTTGGCCGCCGCTACCGGCTGGCCGTCGATGGCCAAGCCGTCGCGCCAGGCCGCCAGTGGCGCACGGATTTCGTCCGGGCAGGGCAGGGCGAAGAACAGGCGCAGGGGTGGGGTGCTCATGGGGGCTCTCGTCATCCGGAAGTCGCCTTGACAGTATCGTCGGGGCTTCTCTAGGATGCCGCACAGCGCCGATTTAAGTAGCAACTTGCGGGGCGCGGACACCGGCTGGTGTCGAAATACCGCTAAAGCGCTGGTTCGGTGTGCCTCTCGCCGCGTCCAGCAGGACCCAAGAGGCGGAGACATGACACTCATGACCCGTGCCAATCCCCAAGTGCGCCTGGCCCCCATCACTACCGGCCTGCTGCGGCGCAACCCGCGCATCCTCCTCAGCGGCAATCACCAGCCGACCCTGGTTCGCTACCTCGAAGGCTGGCCGAAACGCTGGCAGGGCTCGCGCACCTTCCTCATCCAGTTCGCCAGTGGCCTCGCCGAGATCGCCCGCTTCCCCAGCGACCATTTCGACTTCGCCGTGGTCCACGCGCCGTGCGCCGAGGAACTGGAAACCCTGGTCCACGAACTGACCCGCGTCGCCCGCCAGGGCCTGATCACCCGGCGCCCGCCGGCGCTGTAACCCGCTCCGCTTTCTTCGTAGGAGCACGCCATGCGTGCGAATCGCGGGCATGGCCCGCTCCTGCGGAGTTGGTGTGCCTGGGTCAGGGATAGTCGATCTCGACCACGAACCAGAGCTTCTCGCCCGCCGGGCTGCGCACCGTCACCTCGGCGTCCAGCTCCTTGCCCACCAGGGCTCGGGCCAGCGGGGAGTCGATGCTGATCTGGTTGCTGCGCAGGTCCAGCTCGTCCGGGCCGACGATGCGGTAGCGGGCCTGCTCGCCGTCCTCGTCTTCCAGGGTCACCCAGGCGCCGAAGTAGACCTTGTTCGGGTCGCCCGGGCGGTCGCGCACCACCTTGAGGTTTTCCAGGCGCTTGCGCAGGAAGCGCACGCGGCTGTCGATCTCGCGCAGCATCTTCTTGCCGTAGATGTATTCGGCGTTCTCCGAGCGGTCGCCGAGCGCGGCCGCCTCGCTCACCGCCTGGGTCACCTGGGGCCGGCGCACGTTCCACAGCTCGTGCAGTTCGGCGCGCAGGCGCGCTTCGCCTTCGGGGGTGATCAACGGGGTGCCGGCGGTACGCGGCGGGCGATAGCGACTCATGGGGCGGTGGGGTTCCGGCTTTGGCGGGAGGGGGCTTCGGAGTCTATCAGCCTTCGCGCAACAGGCGCAGCGGGCTCAGGCTCAGCGCCTTGCGGGTGCCGAACAGGCCGGCGCCGCCCACCAGCACAGCGCCCAGCAGCGGCAGGCCGAGCAGCCACGGGTGAGGCCGCCAGGGCAACTGGAAGACCTGGCTGTAGAGCAGGAAGCTGATCAGCTCGCAGCCCAGGGCCGCGAGCAGCCCGCTGACCGCGCCGAGCAGGGCGAACTCGCTGCGCCGGGTACGTTGCAGCAGCTCGCGTCCGGCGCCCAGGGCGCGCAGCAGGGCGCCCTGGCGCAGGCGCTCGTCGAGGGTCGCCTGGAGGCCGGCGAAGAGCACGGCGAAACCGGCGGCGAGGACGAACACCAGCACGTACTCCACGGCCAGGGTGACCTGGTCGAGAATGCTGCGCAGCTGCGCCAGCAGTACGTCCACCGGCAGCAGGGTCACGGTGGGGAAGGCGCGGGCCAGCTCGATGGCGCTGCGCTGGTCGGCGCTCGGCAGGTAGAAGCTGGTCAGGTAGGTCACCGGCAGGTCGGCGAGGGTGCCGGGCTGGAAGACCATGAAGAAGTTCGGCTGGAAGTTGTCCCACTTCACCGAGCGCAGGCTCTGCACCCGGACTTCGCGGGTCTGCCCGGCGACGTTGAAGCTCAGGCGGTCGCCGAGCTTGATGCCGAGGTTGGCGGCGAGCTTCTCCTCGACCGAGACGCCGGGGAGCTCGCTCGCCTGCGCGCTCCACCAGCTGCCGGCGACCAGTTGGTTGCCGGCGGGCAGCTGCTGCGCCCAGGTCAGGCCCAGGTCGCGCTGCAGGGCGCGTTCGCTGCGCACATCCTCGCTGAGGGTCTGCACCGGCTGGCCGTTCACCGCGACCAGCCGGCCGGGGACCATCGGGAACAGCCCCTCGGCGTTGGGCGACAGGGCGCGCACGCGGCTTTCGAAGGCGTCCTTCTCCGCCGGCAGGATGTTCAGCGCGAAGTAGTTGGGCGCGTTGGCCGGTAGCTGGGCGTGCCAGGTGTCCAGCAGCTCGCCGCGCAGCAGGGCGATCAGCGCCATGGCCAGCAGGATCAGGCCGAAGGCCAGGCTCTGCCCGGCGGCGGCCAGCGGGTGCCGCAGCAGTTGGCCGAGACCCAGGCGCCAGGGCAGGCTGGCGCGCGCCAGCAGGCGGCGCAGGCCGTTCAGCGCGAGCAGCAGCAGGCCGCCGAGGATGGCCGCGGCGATCACGCCGCCACCGAGCAGCGCCAGGGTCAGGCGCAGGTCCAGGCTCAGTCGCCACATGATCAGGCCCAGCGCCAGCAGCGCGCAGCCATAGGCCAGCCAGCTGCGCATCGGCACCGGCAGCAGGTCGCTGCGCAGCACCCGCAGTGGCGGCACGCGGCCGAGGGCGGCCAGTGGTGGCAGGGCGAAGCCGGCCAGGGCCACCAGCCCGGTGGCCACCCCGGCGATCGCCGGGAAGGCGCCGGCCGGCGGGATCTGCGGCGGTAGCAGGTCGCCCAGCAGGGTCACCAGGCCCAGTTGCGCCAGGTAGCCGATGGCGGCACCCAGCAGGCTGGCCGCCAGGCCCAGGCTGAACAGTTGCAGGCCATATAGAAGGAGGGCCTCGCGGCGCGACAGGCCCAGGCAGCGGAGCAGGGCGCTGGCGTCGAAGCGGCGGTTGGCGAAGCGGTTGGCCGACAGCGCCACCGCCACTCCGGCGAGGAGGATGGCGGCCAGGCTGGCGAGGTTCAGGTAGCGCTCGGCGCGCTCCAGGGCGTCGCCGATCTGGCGGTTGCCGTGGTGCGCGTCGAGCAGTTGCTGGTTGGCGGCCAGCCCCGGCTGTACGGTGCTGCGATAACGTTGCAGGGCGCCCGCGTCGCCTTCCCAGAGGTCGCGGTAACGTACTCGGCTGCCCGGCTGCACCACGCCGGTGGCCTGCAGGTCGTGCAGGTTCATCATCACGCGCGGGGTGAGGCTGTAGAAGTCGCCGGCGCGGTCCGGCTCGTAGGTCAGCACGCGGGCGATGCGCAGGTCCTGGCGGCCGATCTCGACGCTGTCGCCGACCTTGAGGTCGAGGCTGTTGAGCAGCCGCGCCTCGACCCACACCTCGCCCGGCTGCGGCCGGCCGCCGGGGCTTTCGGCTTCCAGCGGCGCCGGGGCGCTCTTCAGTTCGCCGCGCAGCGGATAGTCGTCGTCCACCGCCTTGACGCTGCTCAGCTGGATGCCCTGGTCGGTGGCGATGACGCTGGAGAACTCGACGCTGTAGGCGTGGCGCAGGCCCAGCCGCTTGCCCGTGTCGATCTGTTGCGGGGTGGCCGGCTGGGTGCCGCTGAGCACCAGGTCGGCGCCGAGGAATTCGGCGGCGCGAACCAGCATGGCGCCGTTCAGCCGGGCGCTGAAGTAGCCGATGGCGGAGCTGGCGGCCACCGCCACCAGCAGGGCGAAGAACAGCACGCGTAGCTCGCCGCTGCGCCATTCGCGCAGCAGTTGGCGCAGGGCCAGGCCGCACAGGCGCGACAGCGGCAGCGACTTCATCGGTTCAGGGCTCCGCGTGGTCGATCAGGTGGCCGCTTTCCAGGCGGATCTGCCGCTGGCAGCGGTGCGCCAGGCGTTCGTCGTGGGTGACCAGGACCAGGGTGGTATGGCGCTCGCGGTTCAGCTCGAAGAGCAGGTCGCTGATGCGCTCGCCGGTGGCGCTGTCGAGGTTGCCGGTGGGTTCGTCGGCGAACAGCACGTCGGGCTCGGCGGCGAAGGCGCGGGCGATCGCCACCCGCTGCTGCTCGCCGCCGGAGAGCTGGCGCGGGTAATGGGTCAGGCGCTGGCCCAGGCCGACCCGCTCGAGCAGGGCGCGGGCACGCTGGCGGGCGTCGTCGCGGCCTTCCAGTTCCAGCGGCAGCATGACGTTCTCCAGCGCGTCCAGGCTGTCGAGCAGCTGGAACGACTGGAACACGAAGCCGACGTGGGCCGCGCGGACCCGTGCGCGCTGGTCCTCGTCGAGGTCGTCGAGGCGGTGCCCGGCCAGTTCGACGCTGCCGCCGCTGGGCTGGTCGAGGCCGGCGAGCAGGCCGAGCAGGGTGGACTTGCCGGAGCCCGAGCTGCCGACGATGGCCAGGCTGTCGCCGCGCTGCAGGGCCAGGGAAAGGTCGTGGAGAATGGTCAGCTCGCCTTCCGCGCTGGGGACGACCTTGCTAAGGTTGCGCGCGGTGAGAATGCTTTCGCTCATGGAGGGTCCGATGCGTGCATGGCTATCGAGCGTCTGCCTGGCGTTGCTGCTGGTCGCCCAGCAAGCCGCGGCGCAGACGCTGCTGGTCGTCGGCGATAGTATCAGCGCCGGTTTGGGCGTGGATACCGGCCAGGGCTGGGTCGCCCTGCTGGACAATCGCCTGAAACAGGAAGGGCTGGACTACCGCGTGGTCAACGCCTCGATCAGCGGCGACACCAGCGCGGGCGGCCTGGCGCGCCTGCCGGCGCTGCTTTCCACGGACAAGCCGAGCGTCGTGGTGATCGAGCTGGGCGGCAACGACGGTCTGCGCGGGCAGCCGCCACAGCAATTGCAACAGAATCTTGCTTCGATGGTCGCGGCCTCGCGCCAGGCCGGGGCCAAGGTGCTGTTGCTGGGCATGCAGCTGCCGCCCAATTATGGCGAGCGCTACACCCGCGCCTTCGCCCAGGTCTACCGGCAGGTGGCCGAGCAGGGCGGGGTGCCGCTGGTGCCGTTCTTCCTCGAAGGCGTCGGTGGGGTGCCGCAGATGATGCAGGCCGACGGCATCCATCCGGCGGCGGTGGCGCAGCCGCGCCTGCTCGACAACGTCTGGCCGCAGCTCAAGCCTCTGCTGTAGGTCACTGGAGGCTTCGCGAGGCTTCCCCGCGCGGGGGCTTTCCAGTATGTTTGCGCACCCTTCAGGAGCCACCATGTCCCGCCCCGCCTGGACCCTCTTCGCCTACCAGTTGATCGAACCCGACTCGCAGCTCGATCTGTTCGCCTGTCGTGAGGTGCGCGTGCATCTCGTCGCCCGGCAACTGGAGCTGGGGACTTCGGGTGATCGCACCTTGTGCGGCGGGCTGCTGCCGGCGCAACCGCTCTGGCGCGAGGCGCGGCGCGATTTCCTGCGCGATCGCCGGCTGTGCGCGGAGTGCCTGAAACGTCTTGATCTGGAGAAACGCGGCCAGCGCTTCGCCTGGCTGCTTTGAACTCTCCCGGAGAACGGGGTCTGAGTGTTACACTATTGCCCCCTCAGCCAACTGTTCTCGTCAAGGATCCTCGGATGTTGTCGCGCGTAATTGCCGCCTGCTCGCTGTCTTTCGCCGCGCTGCTTTCGGCCGGCCCCGTTTCTGCCCTCGAGCTGCCGTTGCCGGCGCCCGGCGAAGATATCGTCGGCCAGGTGCAGGTAATCAAGGCCAAGTACGAAGATACCTTCGCCGACCTTGGCCAGACCTATGACCTGGGCTACCAGGAAATGATCGCCGCCAACCCGGGCGTCGACGCCTGGCTGCCGGGCGTGGGCACCGAGGTCATCATTCCGACCCGCTTCATCCTGCCGCCGGGTCCGCGCGAAGGCATCGTGATCAACATTGCCGAGTACCGCCTGTACTACTTCCCGAAAGGCAAGAACGTCGTCTACACCTACCCGCTGGGTATCGGTCGCGAGGGCTGGGGTTCGCCGATCGCTCACACCAGCATCGTCGCCAAGACCAAGGATCCGGCCTGGTATCCGCCGGCCTCGATCCGCGCCGAGCACGCCGCCGACGGCGACCCGCTGCCGACCGTCATCCCGCCGGGCCCGGACAACCCGCTGGGGCCGTACAAGATGGCTCTGGGCGTGCCGGGCTACCTGATCCACGGTTCGAACAAGAAGTTCGGCATCGGCACCCGCACCAGCCACGGCTGCTTCCGCATGTACAACGGCGACGTGACCGAGCTGTTCCCGCTGGTGCCGGTCGGCACGTCGGTGCGCATCATCAACGAGCCGTACAAGTTCGGTCGCAGCGAGGGCAAGATCTACCTCGAGGCCCACACCCCGATCGACGACCACGGCAACCCGTCGGTGGTGGACAAGCACACCGCGGTGATCAACGCCCTGCTCAAGCGCGAAGACATCGCCAACCAGATGCAGATGGACTGGAACGTGGTGCGTGAAGTGGTGGCCGCCGAAGACGGCCTGCCGGTGGCCATCGCCCAGCCGCAGCAGCCGGCGCCGGCCTCGATGGCGGCCAGCGAGCCGACCCAACTGCCCTGATCGCTTCTGCGTCGTAACGAAGAACCCGCTGGCCGAAGGTCCGCGGGTTTTTTCTTGCCCGGGGAAAACACCAGGCAATAAAAAAGCCGACCTCGAAAGGTCGGCTTTCCAACAGATCCGAAGATCTATTACTTGCGGCTGGCTTTGTCCAGCATACGCAGAGCGCGCTCGTTAGCCTCGTCAGCAGTCTGCTGGGCTTTCTGAGCAGCGGCCAGCGCTTCGTCAGCGTGACGGTAGGCTTCGTCAGCACGGGCTTGAGCGCGAGCAGCGGCGTCTTCAGTAGCGGTCAGACGGGCTTCGGTTTCTTTCGAGTGGCTGCTGCAACCGGTGGCCAGAACAGCAGCCAGAGCCAGAGCAGAGAATTTCAGAACGTTGTTCATCGTGTTCCCCTTAAGGTGGACATTTCCATTAAAGCAATTTCCCATGGGACTGGGAAATTAGCCGGCCTACATAGTACTCATTACTTGTAGTAAGTAAACTGACCAAGCGCAAGTACGGCACTTTTTTTTTATGCCTGACCCGGTTGAACAGTTAATTGTCACGGAAGTTGTGCAAAAAATGTGCAAACTGTCTCGGGTGCCCCTGCGCCGGGGCTGACGGAGATAGTCAGGAGGTGGACAAGGTGCTTGAGTATAGCGCGTCGAACTAATGCTTAATCGCGATAGGACGAAAGTCTGGGGGAACTATTGGCGGGTTACACCGGTCGCCAATTGAGAGGACATTGCAGCTGCGTCGAGCGGAAACGAAAAAGCCCGGTTAACTTCATCAGTCAACCGGGCTTTTAGATGTGGCGGTGAGGGAGGGATTCGAACCCTCGATACGGTCTCCCGTATACACACTTTCCAGGCGTGCTCCTTCAGCCACTCGGACACCTCACCGTGTTTCGACAGCGCTGTGTCTGTCGAGGCGCGCACTTTACTCAAAGGCTTTCCTAAAGGCAAATGTTTTTTCAACGGATTCATCGGCTTAAGGTGGCCGGGGGGAAATCGCGGGCGTCCGCCTTGTTACACTGGCGGCTTACCTGGACAGGCGAGTGCGATGGCGAGCTGGGACATATTCTGCTGCGTGGTGGACAACTACGGTGACATAGGCGTGACCTGGCGCCTGGCGCGCCAGCTGGCCGGCGAGCACGGCCAGGACGTGCGCCTGTGGGTCGACGATCTGCATTCCTTCGCGCGCCTGTGCCCGCAGGCCGACGTCGGCGCGGCGCGGCAGGTCCAGGCGGGCGTCGACGTTCGCCTGTGGCCGGCCCTCTGGCAGGACACGCCGGCCGCCGACGTGGTCATCGAGGCCTTCGCCTGCCCGTTGCCGCCGGCCTATGTAGAGGCGATGCAGCGGCGACCGCGGCCGTCGCTGTGGCTCAACCTGGAATACCTCAGCGCCGAGGGCTGGGTCGCCTCCTGCCATGGCTTGCCGTCGCTGCAGCCCGGCGGGCTGCAGAAGTTCTTCTATTTTCCCGGTTTCGGCCAGGGCGTCGGCGGCTTGCTGCGCGAGGCGCGGCTGATCGAGCGACGCGACGCCTTCCAGGCCGATCCGGCGCGAGCCGGGGCGTTTCTCGCCGCCCAGGGCGTGCAGGTAGAGGAGGGCGAGCGCCTGTTCTCGCTGTTCGCCTATGAGAACGCGGCGCTGCCGTCGTGGCTGGACGCCTTGGCCGGCGCCGCGCGCGCTACGCTGCTGTTGGTGCCCGAAGGGCGAGTGCTCGGCGACGTCGCCCGCTGGCTCGGCGTGCCGGGTCTGACGGTGGGCGAATGCCTGCGGCGCGGCCACCTGCGCGTCCAGGTGCTGCCGTTCGTCCGCCAGGAGGACTATGACCTGCTGCTGTGGAGCTGCGATTTCAACGCCGTGCGCGGCGAGGATTCGTTCGTTCGCGCGCTCTGGGCGGGCAAGCCGTTCGTCTGGCACATCTATGAACAGGAGGAGGGCGTTCACCTGGACAAGCTGGAAGCCTTCCTGGCTCTCTACACCGAGGGTATGGACGAGGCGCTCAGGGGTGCGCTCGTGCGGTTCTGGGAAGCCTGGAACGGGCGTGGCGACCTGGCCACGGCCTGGGCCGGGCTGGAACGCCAGGCGCCTGGCTGGCGGGATTGGGCCGCGCGCTGGAGCGCCGAGCGGGCGGCGGAGGCGGATCTCGCCACGGGGCTGGTGCGTTTTTATACAAATTGGCTATGATACGTCCCCTGTTTTTTGTCACCCATCCAAATCGGATATTCGTATGAAAACCGCTCAAGAGTTCCGCGCAGGCCAGGTTGCCAACATCAATGGCGCCCCCTGGGTCATCCAGAAGGCCGAGTTCAACAAATCCGGCCGCAACAGCGCCGTCGTCAAGATGAAGCTGAAGAACCTGCTGACCGGCGCCGGTACCGAGACCGTGTTCAAGGCCGACGACAAGCTGGAGCCGATCATCCTCGACCGCAAGGAAGTGACCTACACCTACTTCGCGGACCCGCTCTACGTCTTCATGGACAACGAGTTCAACCAGTACGAGATCGAGAAAGACGATCTGGAAGGCGTGCTGACCTTCATCGAAGACGGCATGACCGACGTCTGCGAAGCGGTCTTCTACAACGACAAGGTGATCTCCGTCGAACTGCCGACCACCATCGTTCGTGAAATCGTCTACACCGAGCCGGCCGTCCGTGGCGACACTTCCGGCAAGGTCATGAAGACCGCCCGCCTGAAGAACGGTGCCGAGGTGCAGGTTTCCGCGTTCTGCGAAATCGGCGACTCCATCGAGATCGATACCCGCACCGGCGAGTACAAGTCCCGCGTCAAGGCCTAAGCCTTCGTGTGACAGAAAAAGCCCGGCAGATGCCGGGCTTTTTCGTTTCCGCCTACTGTTTTTTCCGAAGGTGTTATTTCAGGTGCACCTTCAACTCTTCCCCGGCCTGGCGCAGGGCGGCCTGCACGGCGGGGACCTGGGCCAGCGGGTTGAGCAGGCCGTAGTCGTGGATCATGCCGTTGTAGCGCACGGCGGTGACCGCCACGCCGGCGGCGTCGAGCTTGCGGGCGTAGGCTTCGCCTTCGTCGCGCAGCACGTCGAACTCGGCGGTCTGCACCAGCGCCGGCGGCAGGCCCTGCAACTGTGCGCTGGTAGCGCGCAGCGGCGAGGCATAGATCTCGGCGCGCTGTTTCGGGTCGGTGGTGTAGCTGTTCCAGAACCACTGCATCATCGGCTTGGTGAGGAAGTGGCCCTGGGCGAACTGGTTGTACGAGGCGGTCTCGAAGCTGGCGTCGGTCACCGGCCAGAGCAGGGCCTGGAAGCGCAGCTTGGGCGTGCCCTTGTCCTTGGCCATCAGCGCGACCACCGCGGCCATGTTGCCGCCGACGCTGTTGCCGGCCACCGCCAGGCGTGTGCCGTCGACGTCGATGTCCTTGCCGTGTTCGGCCACCCATTTCGTCGCCGCGTAGGCCTGGTTGATGGCTACCGGGTAGTGCGCCTCGGGGGAGGGCGTGTAGTCGACGTAGACCGCCGCCGCGCCGGAGCTGATCACCAGGTCGTGGATCAGCCGGGCGTGGGTCGGATAGTCGCCCAGCACCCAGCCGCCGCCATGGAAGAACATGAACACCGGCAGGCTGCCCTTGGCGTTGGCCGGGCGGACGATGGTCAGCTTGATGCGCTGGCCGTCGGCCTGGATGGTCTTCTCGCTGATCGTGGTGCCGGACAGGTCGACCTTGACCGAGGCCTGGGCGCCGGTCAGGACCGCGCGGGCGTCTTTCGGCGCGAGGGTTTCCAGGGGCTTGCCGCCGCCGGCTTCCAGGACTTCGAGGAACGCCTGGGTATCGTGCTGGACGCCGGGGCTGCCGGCGCCGAAGGCGTTGCCGATGGCCAGGGCCAGCAGGCTGCCGAGCAGAGTCTTGCCGAACGCTTTCATGTGCATGTTCTCCGTGGGCGAGGGTGGGGTCAGACGGCGACGTTCAGGCGCACGTCGATATTGCCGCGAGTGGCGTTGGAGTACGGGCAGACCTGGTGGGCCGCGGCGACCAGCTCTTCGGCGACGGCGCGGTCCAGGCCCGGCAGGCTGATGTTCAGTTCCACTTCCAGGCCGAAGCCGCCGGGAATCTGCCCGATGCCGACCTTGCCGGTGATCGAGGCGTCGGCGGGAAGCTGGCGCTTGCTCTGGCCGGCGACGAATTTCAGGGCGCCGATGAAGCAGGCCGAGTAGCCGGCGGCGAACAGTTGTTCGGGGTTGGTCGCGTTGCCGCCCTGGCCGCCCAGTTCGCGCGGGGTGCTCAGCTTCACGTCGAGGATGCCGTCGGAGGAGATGGCGCGGCCGTCACGGCCTCCGGTGGCGGTAGCGGTGGCGGTGTAGAGGGCTTTGATGGTTTGCATGGCGGTCTCTCCGGGATTCTGTTTGCTCGTTAATGTTTTGCGCGATAAGTAAGTGCGTGAGGCAGAGATTAGTGCCGAGTTATTTTGTGCGCAAGATATTTGTCGGAAGAATTCGCGATAAATCTGTGCGAATTCGGGAATAAGCGCCTAGTTCGAGCCTTGCAGGCTGCCGCGCAGGCCCACCAGCTCTTTCTTCAGCTCGCCCAGCTGTTCCAGGTCGAGCCCGCTGGCGGTGAGGATGCAGGCGGGAATGCTCTCGGCCTGCTGGCGCAGGTCGCGACCTTTGTCGGTGAGACGCAGTTCCACCACGCGCTCGTCGCTGGCGCTGCGCGTGCGAGTGATCAGGCCTTCGCCTTCCAGGCGCTTGAGCAGCGGGGTGAGGGAGCCGGGGTCGGTGAGCATGCGCGAGCTGATCTCGCCGACGGTGATGCCGTCCTGCTCCCATAGCACCAGCATGGCGATGTACTGCGGGTAGGTCAGGCCCAATGCCTGCAGCAACGGCTTGTAGACCTTGGTCATCTGCAGCGAGGTGGAGTACAGGGCGAAGCACAGCTGGTTGTCGAGCTTGAGCGCTTCGCAGTTGGCCAGGGGGGAGTTCATGGCGGCCTCCGGAATAGGTGATTGCACATTAATTTAGCGCGCTGGCTATTTCTTGGCCAGTTGCGCCTGTCCGAGATGCTCCGCCAGGTCGCGATCCCAGGGCGGCGGGAAGCCGAAGCGCTGGGCGAGGAACGCCAGCAGGCGCTGGCTGCGCGGGTGGGGGCCGCGCTCCAGGCGCAGAGCGTGGATCCCGCCGGGCTCGGGCTCCGGCAGGCCCTGCTCGCAGAACAATGGCAGCAGTTCACCGCGCACCAGGTACTCGCTGCACATCCAGGTTGGCAGGTGCGCCAGGCCCAGGCCCTGCAAGGCGCCTTCGACCAGCGTCTCGCCATTGTTGGTGGTCAGCCGCAGGCGCCGGGGACGCAGGTGCTGCAGGCGCCCGTCGACAGCGAAACGCCAGACCAGCGGCGGCGCCAGGCCTTCCCAGTCGAGGCCGACGTGCTCGGGCAGCTGCCGGGGCGACGTCGGCCGGCCATGCCGGGCCAGGTAGTCGGGGCTGGCGCAGACGATACGCCGCATGGGCGCGAGCAGGGTTCCCACCAGGCGGCTGTCGGGCAGCGGGCCGATGCGCAGCACCAGGTCGACCTGGCCGAGGTTGTCGCCCTGCTGGTCGGTGAAGCTGTCGATCAGGCGCAGCTGCACGTCCAGTCCGGGATTGAGCCGCAGGAAGTCGGCCAGGGCCGGCGCCAGGTGGCGGCGGCCGAACGGCACCGGCGCGTCGATGCGGATCAGGCCTTCCGGGGCGGTGCTCAGCGACACCGCCTCGGCGCGGGCCTGGCGCAGTTCCTCGACGATGCGCCGCGCGCGTTCGGCGAAGGCCAGGCCGGCCGGGGTGGCGCGTACCGCGTGGGTGGTGCGCGCCAGCAGCGGGCTGCCCAGGCCTTGCTCGAGGGCGTCCATGCGCCGCGCCACCGCCGACGGGGTGAGCTGGCGCAGGCGGGCGGCGGCGGAAAAGCTGCCGCTGTCGAGCACGTCGAGGAACAGGTCCAGCTGGTCTTCCAGGGCGGTCGGAGTCATGGCAAATACCTGTGCTTGAAACGCAAAGCTATTGTGCTGGGCTTTGCGTTTCCCATCCAGCGACGGTTTTCTAGCATGGCGTCCGAATGCTGGAGGTACGCATGCTGGAAATGGGCTTGGATTTTCTTCTTGGGCTGGTGCTGGGTTGCCTCGGCGGCCTGTTCGGCATCGGCGGCGGGCTGCTGGCGATTCCCGCGCTGGGCGTGCTGTTCGGCCTCGACCAGCAACTGGCCCAGGGCACGGCGCTGGTGATGGTGGTGCCCAACGCCTTCCTGGCCTTGCGCAGCTACCACCGGCGCAACCGTATCGACCCGGCGCGGGCGGCGGTGCTGGCGGTGACCGGCCTGCTCTGCGCCTTCCTCGCTTCCAGCCTGGCGCTGCGCATCGACGCGGCGCACATGCGCACGGCCTTCGTGGTGTTTCTGCTGGCCCTGGCCGTGTACCTGCTGCTGCGCCAGCGTTTCGCCGAGCGGCCCCGGGAAAGCGCGCCGGGGCTACCCTGGTTCGCCGCGCTGGGTCTCGGTGCCGGCTCCCTGGGCGGGCTCTTCGGCGTGGGCGGCGGGGTGCTGGCTACGCCTGTGCTGACCTCGCTGTTCGGCTTCAGCCAGGTGGTGGCGCAGGGTCTGGCGTTGTCCCTGGCCGCGCCCAGCACGGCGGTGGCGCTGGGCACCTATGCGCTGCACGGGCACGTCGACTGGCGCATCGGCGCCTGCCTCGCGGCTGGTGGCTTGCTGAGCATTTCCTGGGGGGTGAAGCTGGCGCACGCCTTGCCCGAGCGCGCCCTGCGCATGGCCTTCAGCTTGTTCCTGGTGGTTTGCGCGCTGCTCCTGATGCGTCAGTGACGCCCCTCAGCCACCGAAACCTTCGACGATGTATTCGGCCAGCTTGTCGGTGATCGGCGACTGCCGCGGCGGATTGCGCAGCAGCACGATGCTCGCCGAGGGCAGCGTCGGCAGGCCTTCTTCCTCGCCGATGATGCGCAGGTTGCCGGTCAGCAGGCTGCGCAGCTGCGCGGTGACCGCCAGGCCCGCGCTGGCCACGGCGAACAGCGCCGACAGGCTGGGGCTGCTGTAGGCGATGCGGTAGTCGATCTCCAGGGCTTCGAGGGCGTTGCAGGCCCAGGCTCGGCAGAAGCAGCTGGTGTTGAACATCGCCAGTGGCAGCGGGCGCTGCTCCTGCGGACAGAAGCTTTCCGCGGCCATCCAGACGAATGGCTCCTGGCGCAGTAGCTGGCCGATCTCGGTGCCCGGTTCGCGGGTGACGATGGTCAGGTCCAGGTCGTTGCGGGTGAGCAGTTGCGACGAGGTCTCGCAATGCACTTCCACTTGCACCAGCGGGTAGGCCTGGGCGAAGCGCGAGAGGATCTCCGGCAGGAAGCGCATCACGTAGTCGTCCGGGGTGCCGATGCGCACCGCGCCGACCATGTGCGGCTGGCGCAGGGTGTTGAACACCTCGCCCTGCAGCCGCAGGATGCGCCGCGCGTAGCCCAGCAGCACCTGGCCCTCGGGGGTGAGGCGCACCTGGCGGCCATCGCGCTCGAACAGGGTGCGTTCGAGCACGTCTTCCTCCAGGCGCTTCATCTGCATGCTCACCGCCGACTGGGTGCGGTTGACCATCTCGGCGGCGCGGGTGAAACCGCCGTGGTCGGCGATGGCGACGAAGGTGCGCAGCAGTTCGCTGTCGATGCTGGGGAAGCTGCTCATACATCAATCTCCGAGATGGGATGCATAAGAATGATTCGTTGGATTGATCTTACGCCCGGCGCGAGACTGGCGCCAACCCCACAGGGAGGACGGCACCATGAAAGCTCAATTCGGATTCGTAGCGGCACCCCTGGTACGTGACTGGCTGCACCCCGGCGCGCCGATCTGGCGCCTGGCGCTGATGCGCATCCGGCGCTGGCGGGAACTGGCGCGGCAGCGCGAACAGCTGGCCAGCCTCAGTGACTCGGCGCTCAAGGATATCGGCCTCAGCCGCGCCGACATCCTGCAGGAAGCCGAGAAACCCTTCTGGATCGACCATCTGCGTCGCTGATGCGCGCCAAGGACAGCTCATGCCGCAACGCTACCACCTGGCCCAGGTCAACATAGCCCGGGCCAGGTTCGCTCTGGATCACCCGCAGATGAGCGGTTTCGTCGAGCAACTCGCCCCGGTGAACGCCCTCGCCGAAGCCAGCCCCGGCTTCGTCTGGCGCCTGCAGGACGAGGCCGGTGACGCCACCGCCATCCAGGCCTTCGCCGATCCGCGGATCATCGTCAACCTGTCGCTCTGGGAATCCCTGGAGGCGCTGCGCGACTACGTCTATGGCGGCGAGCATCTCGCCGTGCTGCGCCGGCGCAAGGAGTGGATGGACAAGCTGCCGGGCCCGACTTTGGCGCTCTGGTGGTTGCCGGCGGGGCAGCTGCCGACCCTTGCCGACGCCCAGGCTGCCTTGCGACGCCTCGAAGAGCGCGGGCCGAGCGCCGAAGCGTTCAACATCGCCCGGCCATTTCCCGCCCCCGTCGCCGCAGCCTTGTCCGTTTGATGCCAGCGCTGGCGGCTTTGGCGTAGGATCGAACCTCGATCCGCCGAGGAAGCGCGCCGCATGACCGATAGCCTGTCCCTCAAGCAAGCCCGGCGCCTGGCCCTCGCGGCCCAGGGTTTCGCCGCCCGCAAGCCGCGCGCGCAGGTGCAGCGCCGGCACCTGCAGCAGGTGCTGGAGCGCCTGGGCGTGGTGCAGATCGACTCGGTCAACGCGCTGGTGCGCTCGCACTACCTGCCGCTGTTCTCGCGCCTGGGCAACTACTCCCAGGCGCTGCTGGACGAGGCCGCCTGGAGCGCCGGGCGGCACCGGCGCATGTTCGAATACTGGGGCCACGAGGCTTCGTTGCTGCCGCTGGAGCTGTACCCGCTGATGCGCTGGCGCATGCGTCGGGCGGCGGCGGGGCAGGGTATCTACAAGCAGCTGGCGCGCTTCGGCGAAGAGCACCGCGAGGTGCTCGAACGGGTGCTGCAGGCGGTGCGCGAGCAAGGGGCGCTGGGCGCCGGCAGCCTCACCACGCGCAGCGAACGCGCCGGGCCCTGGTGGGACTGGAGCGACGAGAAACACGCGCTGGAATGGTTGTTCGCCGCCGGCGAGGTGACCGTGGCCGGGCGCCGTGGTTTCGAACGGCTCTACGACCTGCCCGAGCGCGTGCTGCCGGCGGCCCTGCTGGCGCAGCCGGAGCCCGACGCCGAGCAGGCCCAGCGCGGCCTGCTGCTGCACGCCGCCAACGCGCTGGGCGTGGCCAGCGAGACCGACCTGCGCGACTACTTCCGCCTGGACCCGGCCGACAGCAAGGCGCGCCTGGCCGAGTTGGTGGAGGAGGGCGCGTTGCGTGAGGTGGCGGTGCAGGGTTGGTCGCAGTCGGCCTACGTCGCCGGCGAGCCGCTGTTGCCGCGCAAGGTGAAGGCCAGCGCGCTGCTGTCGCCCTTCGACTCGTTGGTCTGGGAGCGCGCGCGCACCGAGCGGCTGTTCGACTTCCGCTACCGCCTGGAGATCTACACGCCGCAGCACAAACGGGTCTATGGCTACTACGTGCTGCCGTTCCTGTACGACGAACGCCTCGCGGCGCGTATCGACCTGCGCGCCGAGCGGGCGGCCGGGCGCCTGGCCGTGCATGCGGTACACGAGGAGCAATTGCCGCTGGGCGAAGAAGGGCTGCGCGCGCTGGCCGGGCAGTTGCGCGAGATGGCCGACTGGCTCGGCCTGGAGCGGGTGCACGTGGGTTGCCGCAAGGCGGAGGGGCTCCGCCTGCGGGCGTTGCTGGAGGCGGGCGCCGCCGCCTAGGTCAGACCTTCGCCGCCAGCTCCTCGAGGTGGGCGATGACCTCGTCCGGCTTGAGTACCAGCACGTCGCTCTCCAGGGCGTCGAGCACCACTTCGGCGGTGTTGCCGATCAGCGCGCCGGAGAAGCCGGTGCGCGCCACGGTGCCGATCACCGTCACCGCCGCTTCCAGCTGGTGCGCGGTGCGCGGGATGAGTACGTCCGCTGGGCCTTCCTCGATGTGCAGGTGTTCGTCGTCCACCCCGTACTCGGCCTGGAACGCCTTGCACGCCTCGCGGTAGCGGGCCTCGATGGTTTCGCTGAGCTGGAAGGACGGGTCGGCCGCCGAGAGCATCGGCGAGGGGTGGGCGCTGATTACGTGCAGCTGTCCGTGGGTCAGCCCGGCGATGTCGTAGGCGTGGCTGACGATGCTGGCGTGCAGCGCGCGGTGCTCCGCGTCGTTGTTGCCGACATCGACCGCCGCCAGAATTGTGCGCCCGGCCCAGGGCGCCGCGCTCTTCACCAGCAGCACCGGGGATGGGCAGTAGCGCAGCAGTTTCCAGTCGTCCGGAGTGAGCAGCGCTTTCTTCAGCGGGCTGTCCGGCACGTGCTGCTTGACCACCAGGCCGCAGCCCTCGGCCTGCTGTTCGGTGATGATGCTGGTGTGCAGGTTGTCGTGCCAGGCCTGCCGGCAGCTGCTGCTGTAGCCTTCCTCGCGCAGGCTGGCGGTCAGCTCCTCGAGGCGGGCGCTGGCGTCGCCCTGCTTCGCGCAGGCCAGCAGGTGCAGGTGGGATTGGGTGACGCTGGCGATCAGCTTGGCGCGCTTGAGCGCCAGGCCGTCGGGCTGGTCGGGGTCCACTACTACGAGAATGCTGCGGATGGCTTGCATGGTCGTCTCCCTGGCGCGCGTGGCTTGTATATGTGCAACAACTGTAGTCGGGTTCCGGCACTGCCGATCTTGAGGCATATCAACAGTGGAACTGGCCGAGCGCCGGCGCATTCGTATAATGCTCCGCCTTTCAGGCCGCTGGCGAACCCTTCGTGCGCCCGGCCATGAGCCATTGGAGCCCGTCATGTTGTCCGAAATCCGCGAATTTCTTGGTTGCGCCACGCCCGACGCCTGGGTCGAGGCCGCGCTGCGGGACCAGGAGGTTCTGCTGATCGACCACAAGAACAACGAGTTCAAGGCCGCCAGCACGGCCCTGGCGCTGATCGCCAAATACAGCGCCCATGAAGATCTGGTGAATTTCATGTCGCGCCTGGCGCGCGAGGAACTGCGCCACCACGAGCAGGTGCTGGCGATCCTCAAGAAGCGCGGCATCGGCCTGCGCCCGATCTCCGCCGGGCGCTACGCCTCGGGCCTGCGCGCGGCGGTGCGCAACCATGAACCGCACAAGCTGGTCGATACCCTGATCGTCGGCGCCTTCATCGAGTGCCGCAGCTGCGAGCGCTTCGCCGCCCTGGTCGATCACCTGGACGCCGACCTGGCGAAGTTCTACGGCTCGCTGCTCAAGTCCGAGGCGCGGCATTTCCAGGGCTACCTGGCGCTGGCCCGGCGTTATGGCGATGAGGCCGACATCCAGCGGCGGGTGGCGCACATCCGTGAGGTCGAGGCGCAGCTGATCAGCTCGCCGGACGAAGAGTTTCGCTTCCACAGCGGCATTCCGCAGGCCGCCTGACGCGTTGTCTTTCTGGGTAGGAGCGCGCCATGCGCGCGATCGCGGGCGTGGCCCGCTCCTGCAGGGAGGCCCTGGAACGCCACGCCCGACCGTTCTTCTTGGCGCCTCAGCGCTCGATGATCTGGCGGATCTGCGTCTGCGGGATCATCTGCTCCTTACCCTCGGAGTCCTCGAAACGCACCATGCCGCTGTCCTTGTCCAGGCGCGGCTTGTTGTCGGTGGTGATCATCTGGCCGTCGGCGGTGGTGATGATGTAGTGGCTGGAGCAGCCGGCCAGTGCCAGCAGGCAGGCGGCGAGCAGCAGGTGGTTTTTCATGGTGGTCCCCGGGGTGCGCAGGTGGCGACGCACTGAGCATAGCTGCTGGCCCGGGGCCATGAGATTGATCCGGGTCAGCCCGCCGAAGGCTCGCCCTGCAACGCGAAGGGCGCCTGCTGCAGACCGTTCGCGTCGGCCTGCAGGGCCCAGCCTTGACGGTCCCAGTCACCGAGGACGATGCGCCGCGCGGGCTTGCCGTCGAGCTGCAGTTCATGCACGGCCGGGCGGTGGGTATGGCCATGGATCAGTGTGCGTACGCCGTAACGGCGCATGACCGCGAGCACTTCGTCAGGGGTCACGTCGACGATTTCGCTGGCCTTCATACGCGTCTGCGCACGGCTTTCCTTGCGCAGCTTGCGCGCCAGCTGGTGGCGCTTGGCCAATGGCAGGCTGCGCAGGATGAACAGCGACAGCGGGTTGCGCAGCCAGCGGCGCAGCTTCATGTAGCCGACGTCCAGGGTACACAGGCTGTCGCCGTGCATCAGCAGGACCTTTTCACCGTTCAGCTGGATGACGCTGGGGTCGCGTAGCAGGGTGCAGCCGGCTTCGCGGCAGAACGCCTTGCCGATGAGGAAGTCGCGGTTGCCGTGCATCAGGTAGATGCGCGTGCCGCCGTCGGCCACTTCGCGCAGGGCGCGGGCGATGGCGTGCTGGAACTCGTCCATGCCGTCGTCGCCGATCCAGGCTTCGAAGAAGTCGCCGAGGATGTACAGCGCTTCGGCCTGGCGGGCGCGGGTGCTCAGGAAATGCAAGAACGCCCGGGTGATGTCCGGGCGTTCCGCTTCGAGATGCAGGTCCGATATGAACAGGACGCTCATCGACTCACTCGACGATTTCGGCCTTCTCGATGATCACGTCTTCGCTCGGCACGTCCTGGTGGCCGGCGCGCATGGTGGTGGAGACGCCCTTGATCTTGTTGACCACGTCCATGCCATCGACCACCTGGCCGAATACGCAGTAGCCCCAGCCCTGCACGGTCGGCGCGCTGTGGTTGAGGAAGTCGTTGTCGGCGACGTTGATGAAGAACTGCGCGCTAGCCGAATGCGGTTCCATGGTGCGGGCCATGGCGACGGTGCCGACCTTGTTGCCGACGCCATTATTGGCTTCGTTCTTGATCGGCGCGCGGGTGCTCTTCTGCTTCATGCCCGGCTCGAAACCGCCGCCCTGGATCATGAAGTTGTTGATCACGCGGTGGAACACGGTGTTGTCGTAATGACCGCTCTTCACGTACTCCTTGAAGTTGGCCACGGTTTCCGGGGCCTTGTCTTCGAAGAGTTCCAGGGTGATGACGCCATGGTTGGTGTGCAGCTTGATCATGAGGAATTCCGCTCTGTCGGGAAAATCGAAGGCCTGTCAGGGGGTTGACAGCTTCGGCTATGATAAGCGCTTTGGTTTGGCCGGCCTACCCTGGCCGAACGACGGAAACGATCAAGGACACCATGAGCAAGCCCACCGCCGATTCGAAAGAAGCCACTGTCGCCGCCAACTTCCTGCGCCCCATCGTCCAGGCAGACCTGGACAGCGGCAAGCACCAGAAGATCGTCACCCGCTTCCCGCCGGAGCCCAACGGCTACCTGCACATCGGCCACGCCAAGTCGATCTGCCTGAACTTCGGCCTGGCCCGTGACTTCGGCGGCGACTGCCACCTGCGCTTCGACGACACCAACCCGGCGAAGGAAGACCAGGAATACATCGACGCCATCGAAGCCGACGTCAAGTGGCTGGGCTTCCAGTGGGCCGGCGAGGTGCGCTACGCCTCCAACTACTTCGACCAGCTGCACGCCTGGGCCGTCGACCTGATCAAGGCCGGCAAGGCGTTCGTCTGCGACCTCAACGCCGAGGAAATGCGCGAGTACCGTGGCAGCCTGACCGAGCCGGGCCGCAACAGCCCGTACCGCGAGCGTTCGGTGGAAGAGAACCTGGACCTGTTCGCCCGCATGAAGGCCGGCGAATTCGCCGACGGCGCCCGTTCGCTGCGCGCGAAGATCGACATGGCCTCGCCGAACATCAACCTGCGCGACCCGATCCTCTACCGCATCCGCCACGCCCATCACCACCAGACCGGCGACAAGTGGTGTATCTACCCCAGCTACGACTTCACCCACGGCCAGTCCGACGCCATCGAGGGCATCACCCACTCCATCTGCACCCTGGAGTTCGAGGATCACCGCCCGCTGTACGAGTGGTTCCTGGCCAACCTGCCGGTGCCGGCGCAGCCGCGCCAGTACGAATTCGCCCGGCTGAACCTGAACTACACCATCACCAGCAAGCGCAAGCTCAAGCAACTGGTTGACGAGAAACACGTCGACGGCTGGGACGACCCGCGCATGTCGACCCTTTCCGGTTATCGCCGCCGCGGCTACACCCCGGCCTCGATCCGCAGCTTCTGCGACATGATCGGCGTCAACCGCGCCGGCGGCCTGGTCGACATCGGCATGCTGGAATTCGCCATTCGCGATGACCTGGACGCCAATGCCGCGCGCGCCATGTGCGTGCTCAAACCGCTGAAAGTGGTCATCACCAACTACCCGCAAGGCCAGGTCGAGAACCTCGAGCTGCCGCGCCATCCGAAGCAGGACATGGGCGTGCGTGTGCTGCCGTTCAGCCGCGAGATCTACATCGACGCCGGTGACTTCGAGGAAGTCCCGCCGGCCGGCTACAAGCGCCTGATCCCCGGTGGCGAAGTGCGCCTGCGCGGCAGCTATGTGATCCGCGCCGACGAGGCGATCAAGGACGCCGCCGGCAACATCGTCGAACTGCGCTGCAGCTACGACGAGAACACCCTGGGCAAGAATCCCGAGGGTCGCAAGGTCAAGGGTGTGATCCACTGGGTGCCGGCCGCCGAGAGCGTCGAGTGCGAAGTGCGCCTGTACGACCGCCTGTTCCGTTCCGCCAACCCGGAGAAGTCGGAAGAGGGCGGCAGCTTCCTCGACAACATCAACCCCGACTCCCTGGTGGTGCTCAAGGGTTGCCGCGCCGAGCCGTCGCTGGCCAGCGCCAGCGCCGAGGATCGCTTCCAGTTCGAGCGCGAAGGCTACTTCTGCGCCGACAGCAAGGACTCCAAGGCCGGCGCCCTGGTCTTCAACCGTACCGTGACCCTGCGCGATTCCTGGGGGCAGTAAATGGCGCTTTCCGTCTACAACACCCTGAGCAAGGTCAAGGAACCCTTCCAGCCACTGGTGGGCAACCAGGTGCGCATGTACGTGTGCGGCATGACCGTGTACGACTTCTGCCACATCGGCCACGCCCGCGTCATGGTCGCCTTCGACGTCATCGCCCGCTGGCTGCGCCAGCGCGGCTATGACCTGACCTACGTGCGCAACATCACCGACATCGACGACAAGATCATTCGTCGCGCCCAGGACAACGGCGAGCCGTTCGACGCCCTGACCGAACGCATGATCGCCGCGATGCACGAGGACGAGGCGCGCCTGTCGGTGCTGCGCCCGGACATCGAGCCGCGCGCCACCGGCCACATCGCCGGCATGCACGCGATGATCCAGACCCTGATCGACAAGGGCTTCGCCTACGCTCCGGGCAACGGCGACGTCTACTACCGGGTCGGCAAGTTCGTCGGTTACGGCAAGCTGTCGCGCAAGAAGATCGAAGACCTGCGCATCGGCGCACGCATCGAGGTCGACGAGTCCAAGGAAGACCCGCTGGACTTCGTTCTGTGGAAAGCGGCCAAGCCCGGTGAGCCGAGCTGGGAGTCGCCCTGGGGCGCCGGGCGTCCGGGCTGGCACATCGAATGCTCGGTGATGTCGACCTGCTGCCTGGGTGAGACCTTCGACATCCACGGCGGCGGCCCGGACCTGGTGTTCCCGCACCACGAGAACGAGATCGCGCAGAGCGAAGCGGCCACCGGCAAGCTCTACGCGGCGACCTGGATGCACGCCGGCGCGGTACGCGTGGACGGCGAGAAGATGTCCAAGTCCCTGGGCAACTTCTTCACCATCCGTGAGGTGCTGGAGAAGTACCACCCCGAGGTGGTGCGCTTCCTGCTGGTTTCCAGCCACTACCGCAGCCCGATCAACTACTCCGAGGACAACCTCAAGGAAGCCAAAGGCGCGCTGGAGCGTTTCTACACCGCGCTGCGCGGTCTTCCCGAGGTCGAGGCGGCCGGTGGCGAGGCCTTTGCCGAGCGTTTCACCGCGGCGATGGACGATGACTTCAATACGCCGGAAGCAGTCGCGGTGCTGTTCGAGATGGCCCGTGAAGTGAACCGCCTGCGCGAATCCGACCTGCAGGCCGCTGCGCTCCTGGCGGCGAAGCTGCGCGAGCTGGCCGGCCTGCTCGGTGTGCTGCAGCTCGAGCCGGACGCCTTCCTCCAGGCCGGCGCCACCGGCAAGGTCGACGCGAACAAGGTCGAGGCGCTGATCCAGGCCCGCCTGGAAGCCCGCGCGGCGAAGAACTGGGCGGAATCCGACCGCATCCGCGACGAGATCACCGCCATGGGCGTGGTGCTCGAAGACGGCAAGGGCGGCACCACCTGGCGCCTGGCCGAGTGATCCCGCGCTGAAATGAAAAAGGCCGCTGATGCGGCCTTTTTTCTGCCTGCGCGCGGCCCGGGCATTTCCCGTAGGGCGCATAACCGTTCGCGGTTATCCGCCGAAGTTTTCGGTGCCGAGGGTTGCGGCGGATAACGCTTGAGGCGTTATGCGCCCTACGTATTGTCTTGCTCCAGCATGAAAAAAGGCCGCTGATGCGGCCTTTTTCGTGTCGGAGCGCGCTGTTTACGCGTGCAGCTCTTCCGCCGCGTACAGGGTGTTCTCCAGCAGGCAGGCGCGGGTCATCGGGCCGACGCCGCCCGGTACCGGGGTGATCCAGCTGGCGCGCTCGGCGGCCACGGCGTATTCCACGTCGCCCACCAGCTTGCCGTCGGCCTGGCGGTTGATGCCGACGTCGATGACGATGGCGCCTTCCTTGATCCACTCGCCCTTGACCAGGCCCGGCTTGCCGGCAGCCACCACTACCAGGTCGGCGCGGCGCACGTGCTCGGCCAGGTCGCGGGTGAAGCGGTGGGTGACGGTCACGGTGCAGCCGGCCAGCAGCAGCTCCAGCGCCATCGGGCGGCCGACGATGTTGGAGGCGCCCACTACCACTGCGTCGAGGCCGTAAAGGTCGACGCCGGTGCTCTGCAGCAGGGTCATGATGCCTTTCGGGGTGCATGGGCGCAGCAGCGGGATGCGCTGGGCCAGGCGGCCGACGTTGAACGGATGGAAGCCGTCGACGTCCTTGTCCGGATTGATTCGCTCCAGCAGCTGCGAGGCGTCGAGGTGGGCGGGCAGGGGCAGCTGCACCAGGATGCCGTCGATCGCCGGGTCGGCGTTGAGGCGGTCGATCAGCCCCAGCAGTTCTTCCTGGGTGGTGCTTTCCGGCAGGTCGAAGGCCTGGGAGAGGAAGCCGACTTCCTCGCAGTCCTTGCGCTTGTGCGCCACGTAGACTTGGGAGGCCGGATCGCTGCCGACCAGGATCACCGCCAGGCCGGGAATGCGCAGCCCTTGCTGGCGGCGCTCGGCGACGCGTTGGGCTATCTGCTGGCGGAGGCTGGCGGCGATCGCTTTGCCGTCGATCAGTTGTGCGGTCATGTCGGAGAAGCAACCATAGAGACGGGGAAAAAAGGACGCGCATTTTCGCACGCCGCCCAGATAAGGCAAAGGCGGGCTGCCCCCGATTTGCCGTAACTCCTTTATCTCTTTGAAATTTTTTTAAAAAAAACGTTGACGGGGTTAGGGCTCATCGATAACATGCGCCCCGCTTGCCGAGCACAGCCTGAAGCAAGACAAGAAGGCAGTGCAAACCGGTTCAGTGGTTTCCACTGGTTCTGCTTAGCAAGGGTTGCCGCCACTAAAGCGCCCGTAGCTCAGCTGGATAGAGCATCCGCCTTCTAAGCGGATGGTCGCAGGTTCGAGTCCTGCCGGGTGCGCCAAATGGCGTTCGGTAACAAGCATGTAATATGGTGGGCGTAGCTCAGTTGGTAGAGCACAGGATTGTGGCTCCTGGTGTCGTGGGTTCGATTCCCATCGTCCACCCCATATTCCGAAGCGCCAGGCCTAGTGCCTGGCGTTTTCGTTTCTGCGGTTCCTGCGGACGTGGTGAAATTGGTAGACACGCCGGATTTAGGTTCCGGTGGCGCAAGCTGTGAGAGTTCGAGTCTCTCCGTCCGCACCATCTTTTTTGTCCAGAAGCTCTCGCATCCGCGAATTCCGTAGCTTCCAGCCTGGGTGACTTCTGCATTTCTTGTGACTAGAATGCTTGCCCTTGATTCTGGGAGCCGGAAGGACCGGCTTACGTCTGTGCCACGAGGAATATCCATGCAAGTTTCCGTTGAAAGCACCTCCGCTCTTGAGCGCCGCATGACCGTTGGCGTGCCGGCCGAGCGTATCGAGACCGAAGTCAACAAGCGTCTGCAGCAGACCGCTCGTCGCGCCAAGGTTCCTGGCTTCCGTCCCGGCAAGGTGCCGATGAGCGTGATCCGTCAGCGCTACGAAGCCTCCGCTCGTCAGGAAGCCCTCGGTGACCTGATCCAGGAAACCTTCTACGAAGCCGTGGTCGAGCAGAAGCTGAACCCGGCCGGCGCGCCGTCCGTCGAGCCGAAAGTGTTCGAGAAGGAGAAGGGTCTGGAGTACGTGGCCACCTTCGAAGTCTTCCCCGAATTCCAGGTTGCCGGCTTCGACGGCATCGAGGTCGAGCGCCTGCAGGCCGACGTGGCCGACGCCGACGTCGACAACATGCTGGAAATCCTGCGCAAGCAGAACACCCGTTTCGAAGCCGTCGAGCGCGCCGCGCAGAACGACGACCAGCTGAACATCGACTTCGTCGGCAAGATCGACGGCGAAGCCTTCGCTGGCGGTTCGGCCAAGGGCACCCTGCTGGTGCTGGGCTCCGGCCGCATGATCCCGGGCTTCGAAGAAGGCCTGGTCGGCGCCAAGGCCGGTGAAGAGCGCGTGCTCAGCCTGAGCTTCCCCGAGGACTACCAGAACCTCGACCTGGCCGGCAAAGCCGCCGAGTTCACCGTTACCGTGAACGGCGTCAGCGAGCCCAAGCTGCCGGAACTGAACGAGGCCTTCTTCGCCCTGTTCGGCATCAAGGAAAGCACCCTGGAAGGCTTCCGCACCGAAGTTCGCAAGAACATGGAGCGTGAGCTGCGCCAGGCCATCAAGTCCAAGGTGAAGAATCAGGTGATGGAAGGTCTGGTGACCGCCAACCCGATCGAAGTGCCGAAGGCTCTGATCTCCAACGAAGTGAACCGTCTGCGCGTGCAGGCCGTCCAGCAGTTCGGCGGCAACATCAAGCCCGAGCAACTGCCGGCCGAACTGTTCGAAGAGCAGGCCAAGCGCCGCGTGGTCCTGGGCCTGATCGTCGCCGAGCTGGTCAAGCAGCACGAGCTGAAGGCCGACGAAGCCCGCGTTCGCGAAATGATCGAGGAAATGGCTTCGGCCTACCAGGAGCCCGAGCAAGTGGTCGCCTGGTACTACAAGAACGACCAGCAACTGAACGAAGTCCGCTCGGTTGTACTGGAAGAACAAGTTGTAGATACTGTCCTGCAGAAGGCCAAAGTGACCGATAAGCAGGTATCTTACGAAGACGCGGTCAAGCCTGCTGAAGCGCCTGCAGCGGCCTGATCCAACGCCTCGTTCGATCGTCATAAGCCAGCCTTCGGGCTGGCTTATGTCTTTGAGACATATCTATTTTCATAAGGGAGTGATCGTCGGACATGCCGAATACTTTCATGCCGCAAGTTCCGAACATCCAGGCCGCCGGTGGTCTGGTGCCGATGGTGGTGGAGCAGTCCGCCCGCGGTGAGCGTTCCTACGACATCTATTCGCGCCTGCTGAAGGAGCGGATCATCTTCCTGGTCGGCCAGGTCGAGGACTACATGGCCAACCTGGTGGTTGCCCAGCTGCTGTTCCTCGAAGCCGAGAACCCGGACAAGGACATCCACCTGTACATCAACTCGCCGGGTGGTTCGGTGACCGCCGGCATGTCGATCTACGACACCATGCAGTTCATCAAGCCCGACGTGTCGACCATCTGCGTTGGCCAGGCCTGCAGCATGGGCGCTCTGCTCCTCGCGGGCGGCGCCGCCGGCAAGCGTTATTGCCTGCCGCACTCGCGGATGATGATCCACCAGCCGCTGGGCGGCTTCCAGGGCCAGGCCTCGGACATCGAGATCCACGCCAAGGAAATCCTTTTCATCAAGGAGCGCCTGAACCAGGTGCTGGCGCACCACACCGGCCAGCCGCTGGACGTGATCGCCCGCGATACCGACCGCGACCGTTTCATGAGCGGTGCAGAGGCGGTGCAGTACGGTCTGATCGATCAGGTTTTCACTCAGCGCCCTTCGGCAGCCTGAGTCCCTCCGCTCGAACCACGGCCGGGCGACCGGCCGTTTCGCGGGCTTGAAAATGCCCGCATTTGCCTTCATCTTGTGTTTCAAGCCTATCCGACTGGAACGATCTAATGACTGACACCCGCAACGGCGAGGACAACGGCAAGCTGCTGTATTGCTCCTTCTGCGGCAAGAGCCAGCACGAAGTGCGCAAGTTGATTGCCGGCCCCTCGGTCTTTATCTGCGACGAGTGCGTGGACCTGTGCAACGACATCATCCGCGAGGAGGTGCAGGAGGCACAGGCGGAGAGCAGCGCGCACAAGCTTCCGGCGCCGAAAGAGATCCGTTCCATCCTCGATCAGTACGTGATCGGTCAGGAACGTGCGAAGAAAACCCTGGCGGTAGCGGTCTACAACCACTACAAGCGCCTGAATCAGCGCGAGCGCAAGGACGACGTCGAGCTGGGCAAGAGCAACATCCTGCTCATCGGCCCCACCGGCTCGGGCAAGACCCTGCTGGCCGAGACCCTCGCGCGCCTGCTGAACGTGCCGTTCACCATTGCCGACGCCACCACCCTGACCGAAGCCGGTTACGTGGGTGAGGACGTCGAGAATATCATTCAGAAACTTCTGCAGAAGTGCGACTACGACGTCGAGAAGGCCCAGATGGGCATCGTCTATATCGACGAAATCGACAAGATCTCGCGCAAGTCGGACAACCCGTCGATCACCCGCGACGTGTCCGGCGAAGGCGTGCAGCAGGCGCTGCTGAAGCTCATCGAAGGCACCGTTGCCTCGGTGCCGCCGCAGGGCGGCCGCAAGCACCCGCAGCAGGAGTTCCTGCAGGTCGATACCCGCAACATCCTGTTCATCTGCGGTGGCGCGTTCGCCGGCCTGGAAAAGGTCATCCAGAACCGTTCCACCAAGGGCGGCATCGGCTTCAACGCCGAAGTGCGCAGCCAGGAGATGGGTCGCAAGGTCGGTGACGCCCTGCGCGAAGTGGAGCCCGAGGACCTGGTCAAGTTCGGCCTGATCCCGGAATTCGTCGGTCGCCTGCCGATCATCGCCACCCTCGACGAGCTCGACGAGGCGGCGCTGATGCAGATCCTGACCGAGCCGAAGAACGCGCTCACCAAGCAGTACGCCAAGCTGTTCGACATGGAAGGCGTGGACCTCGAGTTCCGTCCCGACGCGCTCAAGGCCGTCGCCCGTCGCGCCCTGGAGCGCAAGACTGGCGCCCGTGGCCTGCGCTCGATCCTCGAAGGCATCCTGCTCGACACCATGTACGAAATCCCCTCGCAGACCGACGTCAGCAAGGTGGTCATCGACGAGAGCGTCATCGACGGTTCGTCGCAGCCTCTGCTGATCTACGAGAACAGCGAGCAGCCTGCCAAGGCTGCGCCTGATGCATGAATAAGGGGGCCGCAAGGCCCCTTTTTCTTTCCCCGTCTACCGCGCTTGTTTTTTCCCTGGCCTAACCCCATCTTAGGTCCAAGGGTCTGACCCGTCTTTTTGGCCAAGTGCCGCTGTAGAGCCGAATATCATGAAAACACTCGTCGAGTTGCCCCTGCTTCCCCTGCGTGACGTAGTGGTCTATCCGCACATGGTCATCCCGCTGTTCGTGGGGCGCGAGAAATCCATCGAGGCCCTGGAGGCCGCGATGACCAGCGACAAGCAGATCCTCCTGCTGGCCCAGAAGAACCCCGCCGATGACGATCCGGGCGAAGACGGCCTGTACCGCATGGGTACCGTGGCCACCGTCCTGCAGCTGCTGAAGCTGCCCGACGGCACCGTCAAGGTGCTGGTGGAGGGTGAGCAGCGTGGCCATGTCGAGCGTTTCATCGATGACGACGCGCATTGCCGCGCCGAAGTGTCGATCATCGACGAGGCGCCGGTCGCCGAGCGCGAGTCGGAAGTCTTCATCCGCAGCCTGCTGAGCCAGTTCGAGCAGTACGTGCAGCTGGGCAAGAAGGTCCCGGCGGAAGTGCTGTCCTCGCTGAACAGCATCGACGAGCCCGGCCGCCTGGTGGATACCATGGCCGCGCACATGGCGCTGAAGATCGAGCAGAAGCAGGAAATCCTCGAGATCACCGAGCTGGCTGCCCGTGTCGAACACGTGCTGGCCATGCTGGACGCCGAAATCGACTTGCTGCAGGTCGAGAAGCGCATCCGTGGCCGCGTCAAGAAACAGATGGAGCGCAGCCAGCGCGAGTACTACCTGAACGAGCAGATGAAGGCCATCCAGAAGGAACTGGGCGACATCGACGAAGGCCACAACGAGGTCGACGAGCTGAAGAAGCGCATCGATGCCGCCGGCCTGACCAAGGAGGCCATGGCCAAGGCGAACGCCGAGCTGAACAAGCTCAAGCAGATGTCGCCGATGTCCGCCGAGGCCACCGTGGTGCGTTCCTACATCGACTGGCTGGTGAACGTGCCGTGGAAGGCCGAGAGCAAGGTGCGCCACGACCTGGAGAAGGCCGAGGACATTCTCGACACCGACCACTACGGCCTGGACGAGGTCAAGGAACGCATCCTCGAGTACCTCGCCGTGCAGAAGCGCGTGAAGAAACTCAAGGGCCCGGTGCTCTGCCTGGTCGGCCCGCCTGGCGTGGGCAAGACTTCGCTGGCCGAGTCGATCGCTCGCGCCACCAACCGCAAGTTCGTGCGCATGGCGCTCGGCGGCGTGCGTGACGAGGCCGAGATTCGTGGCCACCGCCGCACCTACATCGGCTCCATGCCCGGTCGCCTGATCCAGAAGATGACCAAGGTGGGCGTGCGCAACCCGCTGTTCCTGCTCGACGAGATCGACAAGATGGGCAGCGACATGCGCGGCGACCCGGCCTCGGCGCTGCTGGAAGTGCTGGACCCGGAACAGAACCACAACTTCAACGACCACTACCTGGAAGTCGATTACGACCTCTCGGACGTGATGTTCCTCTGCACCGCCAACTCCATGAACATCCCGGCGGCGCTGCTGGACCGCATGGAGGTGATTCGTCTGCCGGGTTACACCGAGGACGAGAAGGTCAACATCGCCTCGAAATATCTTGTGCCGAAACAGACTGCGGCCAATGGTCTCAAGAAGGGCGAGCTGACCTTCGAAGAGGGTGCGATCCGCGACATCATCCGCTACTACACCCGCGAAGCCGGCGTGCGTAGCCTCGAGCGGCAGATCGCCAAGGTTTGCCGCAAGGCGGTGAAGGAGGGCGCCAAGGCCAAGCGCATCGAAGCCAAGGTGACCGTCGAGACCCTGGAAGACTACCTGGGCGTACGCAAATTCCGTTATGGCCTCGCCGAGCAGCAGGATCAGATCGGTCAGGTTACCGGTCTCGCCTGGACCCAGGTGGGCGGCGAACTGCTGACCATCGAGTCGGCCATCGTTCCCGGCAAGGGCGCGCTGACCAAGACCGGTTCGCTGGGCGACGTCATGGCCGAGTCGATTACCGCCGCACTGACCGTGGTGCGTAGTCGCGCGAAAAGCCTGGGAATTCCGGCGGACTTCCATGAAAAGCACGACATCCACATCCACGTGCCGGAGGGCGCCACGCCCAAGGACGGCCCCAGCGCCGGCATCGGCATGTGCACCGCGCTGGTCTCGGCCATCACCCAGATCCCGGTGCGCGCGGACGTCGCCATGACCGGCGAGATCACCTTGCGCGGCCAGGTGCTGGCCATCGGCGGGCTGAAGGAAAAACTTCTGGCGGCGCACCGTGGCGGAATCAAGACTGTGATCATTCCGGAAGAAAACGTCCGTGATCTGAAGGAAATTCCGGATAACATTAAGGCGGATCTCGTTATTAAACCGGTTAAATGGATTGACGAGGTCCTGCAAATTGCGCTGCAATACACGCCGGAGCCCTTGCCCGATGCGGCTCCCGAGATGGTTGCAAAGGATGAAAAACGCGAGTCTGATTCCAAGGAGCGAATCAGCACGCATTAGCCGGGGGGCTTTCTTGACACTGTTTTTGGGCCCTTGTTATAAAGCGGCACTTGCTTTGTCAGTTGGCAAACCAGCACCTGCTTTTGCTTACACCTAACACATAGAAACATACTCAACAGAAATAAGGGGACTTAGAGTGAACAAGTCGGAACTGATCGATGCAATTGCCGCATCTGCTGATATCCCGAAAGCTGTTGCCGGTCGCGCTCTGGACGCGGTAATCGAGTCCGTCACTGGCGCCCTGAAGGCGGGTGACTCTGTCGTACTGGTTGGCTTCGGCACCTTCGCTGTCAAAGAGCGTGCTGCCCGCACCGGTCGCAACCCGCAAACCGGCAAGCCGATCAAGATCGCTGCCGCTAAGATCCCGGGCTTCAAAGCCGGTAAAGCCCTGAAAGACGCTGTCAACTAAGCGTCTTTCCGGACTTGACCTGTCCGATCCGGCCTAGCGTCGGGTCGGCCGCGGAGCGGCGCTCAGGATGGGTTACCATCCCGCATCGCCGGGGGTCGCGAGCCAAGGCTCGCTAGCTCCGCCAATTACGAGAAGGCGCATCCTCGGATGCGCCTTTCTCATATCCGCCTATTAAATAACCCACGCCGCGCCGCCACTGACGGCAGGCCGTGGCCGCTTTTGGGGGCCGCATGCTGCAAAACATCAGGGACAATTCCCAAGGCTGGATCGCCAAGACCATCATCGGTGTCATCGTCGTTCTGATGGCGCTGACCGGATTCGATGCCATCATTCGCGCGACCCATCACGAGAATGTCGCTGCCAAGGTCAACGGCGACGACATCGGCATCCCCGAGCTGCAGCAGGCTCAGGAAATGCAGCGCCGCCAACTGCAGCAACGCCTGGGCAAGGACTTCGACGCCTCGACCCTGGACGACAAACTGCTCAAGGACGCCGCACTCAAGGGCCTGATCGAGCGCAAGCTGCTGCTCCAGGCCGCCCAGTCCGACAAATTCGCCTTCTCCCAGCAGCAGGTCGACCAACTGATCCTGCAGACCCCTGAATTCCAGCTCGACGGCAAATTCAACGCCGACAAGTTCGACCAGGCGCTGCGTCAGAACGGCTACACCCGCATGCAGTTCCGCCAGATGCTCGAGCAGGAGATGCTCATCGGCCAACTGCGCGCCGGCATCGCCGGTTCCGGCTTCGTCACCGACGGCGAGCTGCAGGCCTTCGCCCGCCTGGAGAAGCAGACCCGCGACTTCGCCACCCTGACCTTCAAGGCCGACCCGGCCAAGGCCAAGGTCGAGGACGCCGACATCAAGGCCTACTACGACGCCCACAAGGCCGAGTTCATGAGCCCCGACCAGGTGGTGATCGATTTCATCCAACTGAAGAAGTCGTCCTTCTTCAACCAGGTCAGCGCCAAGGACGAGGACCTGCAGGCCCAGTACCAGAAGGAAATCGCCGGCCTCTCCGAGCAGCGCGACGCCGCGCACATCCTCGTCGAGGTCAACGCCAAGCAGACCGACGCCCAGGCCAAGGCCAAGATCGAAGAGATCAAGGCGCGCCTGGCCAAGGGCGAGGACTTCGCCAAGCTGGCCAAGGAGCAGTCCAACGATGTCGGTTCCGCCAACAACGGTGGTGACCTCGGTTACGCCGGTCGCGGTGTCTACGACCAGGCCTTCGAAGACGCGCTGTATGGCCTGAAGGCCAAAGGCGACGTCTCCGCGCCGGTGCGCACCCAGTACGGCTGGCACCTGATCAAGCTGCTGGGCGTGCAGGCACCGGACGTTCCGAGCTTCGCCAGCCTGAAGCCGAAGCTGGAGCAGGACCTGAAGAGCCAACTGGTGGAGCAGCGTTTCGTCGACGCCACCAAGCAGCTGGAAAGCTCCGCCTACGAGGCTTCCGACCTGGCCCAGCCGGCCCAGGAACTGGGCCTGAAGGTCGAGACCAGCAAACCCTTCGGTCGCGAAGGCGGCGAGGGCGTGACCGCCAACCGCCAGGTGATCCAGTCGGCGTTCAGCACCGAAGTGCTGGAAGACGGCGCCAACAGCGGCGCCATCGAGCTGGACCCGGAGACCGTGGTGGTGCTGCGCGTCAAGGAGCATCGCAAGCCGCAACAGCTGACCCAGGAAGAAGCCACCGCGTCGATCCGCGATGTGCTGCAGCGCCAGCATGCCGCCGACGCCGCCAAGGCCCAGGGCGAAGCCTTGCTGGCCAGCCTGCGCGATGGCAAGACCCCGCTGGCCCAGGCGCAGAACGGCCAGACCTGGAAAGTGGTGGAAGCCGCATCCCGTGGCCAGGAAGGCGTCGATCCGCAGCTGCTCCAGGAAGTGTTCCGTATGGCGCGTCCGGCCAAGGCCGAGCAACCGACCTTCACCGGCGTGACCCTGGGCAACGGCGACTACGCGCTGGTACGCCTGAACGGCGTCAGCGAGCCGACGGCGGCCCTGAACGACCAGGAAAAGGCCATGTACCGCCAGTTCCTTGCCTCGCGCAGTGGCCAGGAAGACTTCTCGGCCTACCGTCGCCAGCTGCAGGACCAGGCGAAGGTAGAGAAGTACTGATCCTTCGCTGCAACGAAAAAGGGCCGCTCATGCGGCCCTTTTTCTTTGCGCGGTCTTTCAGTCGAAACGGTAGATGTCCATGCCCAGCGCGCCGAGGGTGAAGCCGGCGTGCTCGATGTGCAGGTGCCCGCCGCCGGCGCTGCGGGCGAAGTACAGCGGCAGCAGGTGTTCGTCGCTGGGATGGCTGCGCACCGCCGAAGGCGCTTGCCGGCGATAGTCGAACAGCGCCTCGTCGTCGTTGGCCGCCAGTTTTTCCACCATCCAGTCACGGAAGTCGCGGGCCCAGGGCTCGACCGCGTCGGGGCCGGCGCGCCAGTCCAGCTCGCCGAGGTTGTGGGTGATGCTGCCCGAGCCGATCAGCAGGAAGCCTTCTTCGCGCAGGCGCAGCAGCGCCTTGCCGATGCGGTCCTGCAGGCGCGGCCCGAAGCGCGTCGGCAGCGACAGTTGCAGCACCGGGATGTCCGCTGCCGGGTACATCAGGCTCAGCGGCACCCAGGCGCCGTGGTCCAGCGGTCGCTCGGGGTCGAGGCTGGCCGGAATCTGCTCGGAGGCCAGTTGCTCGACCACGCGTTGCGCCAGTTCGGGGGCGCCAGGGGCCGGGTACTGCACTTCGTAGAGCGCCTTGGGGAAGCCGTAGAAGTCGTGCCAGGTGTCCGGACGTGGGCTGGCGGTGACCTTGAGGTCGGGAGTTTCCCAGTGCGCGGAAACCACCAGGATCGCCCGTGGACGCGGCAACTCGGCGGCCAGGCGCTTGAGCGGCGCCTCGCTGGCGCCGGGCTCCAGCGCGAGCATGGGGGAGCCATGGGAGATGAACAGGGTAGGCAGCATGGAACACCTCGCTAGCGGGATGAGGCTATGTTCCCGCCGCGATAGATCGAAATCCAGTATAGGTTTTCGACCATAACCATCCGCTGTGTCGATGGCTGGCGATTGGCGCGTCGCTGCGCGATCATGGAGGGCCCGGTGGCGTACCTGCGCTGCCAGCCGCAGGAATGGAGCCCATGCACGAAGACTTCTGGCAGGCGCGCTGGTCGCGCAATGAAATCGGCTTCCACCTCGCCGAGGTCAACCCCTATCTGATCCGGCACTGGCCGACACTGGGTGTCGCGGCGGGTGCCTGCGTGCTGGTGCCGCTGTGCGGCAAGTCGCACGATCTGGTCTGGCTGGCGGAGCAGGGCTACCGCGTGCTGGGTGTCGAGCTGGCCGAGCGTGCCGTGCGCGACTTCTTCTCCGAGCGCGGTTGGGAGCCGCAAGTGGAGCAGCGCGGGGCGCTGCTCAGCTATCGATACGGCGCGTTGGAGATTCTGCAGGGCGACTTCTTCGACCTGGCGCCCGAGCACCTGGCGGGTTGCCAGGCGCTCTACGATCGCGCCGCGCTCATCGCGCTGCCGCCGGACATGCGCGCGGACTACGCCAGGCACCTCGACGGCGTCCTGCCGCGGCCGCAGGATGGGCTGCTGGTCACCCTGGAATACCCGCAGCAGGAAATGTCCGGCCCGCCATTCTCGGTACTGGCGGCCGAAGTGCGCGAGCGTTTCGCCGGTTGGATCGTGGAGGAGCGCGAGCGCCTGGACGTGCTGGGCGAGAACTGGAAGTTCCTCAAGAGCGGGGTGACCCGCCTGGAAGAGGTGGTGTTCCGCCTGCGCCGGGACTGAACAACGAAAAAGGGCGACCCGAGGGTCGCCCTTTTTGCTTGCCGGTCGCGCGATCAGCGTGCGTTGCGCAGCGCCTCGATGCGGTCTTCCAGCGGCGGGTGGCTCATCAGCAGGCCGGCCAGGCCGTGCTTCAGGCCGCCGTTGATGCCGAAGGCGGTCAGGCTGTCGGGCATCTGCACCGGCACGCCCTGTTCGGCGCGCAGGCGCTGCAGCGCGGCGATCATCGCGCTGGTGCCGGCCAGGTGGGCGCCGGCGGCGTCGGCGCGGTATTCGCGACGGCGCGAGAACCACATGACGATGATGCTGGCGAGGATGCCGAGCACCAGTTCGGCGAAGATGGTCGCGACGAAGTAGCCGATGCCCTGGCCTTCCTCGTTCTTCAGGATGACCTTGTCGACGAAGTTGCCGAAGATCCGCGCGAAGAACATGACGAAGGTGTTCACCACGCCCTGGATCAGCGCCAGGGTGACCATGTCACCGTTGGCCACGTGGCCGATCTCGTGGGCCAGCACGGCCTTCACTTCTTCGGGCGAGAAGCGTTCCAGCAGGCCCTGGCTGACGGCCACCAGGGCGTCGTTGCGGTTCCAGCCGGTGGCGAAGGCGTTGGCCTCGTAGGCCGGGAAGATGCCCACTTCCGGCATCTTGATGCCGGCCTCGCGGGACAGTTCCTCTACGGTCTGCAGCAGCCACTGTTCATGGCGGGTGCGCGGCTGGCTGATGATTTCGGTGCCGGTGCTCATCTTCGCCATCCACTTGGAGATGAACAGCGAGACCAGCGAGCCGGCGAAACCGAACACGGCGCAGAAGACCAGCAGGCTGCCGTAATTCTGGCCGGTGAATCGGTCCACCCCGAGCAGCTTCAGGGTGATGCTGGCGATCACCAGGACTGCCAGGTTGGTGGCCAGGAACAACAGGATGCGCATCATGGCGAAAAGCTTCTCCTCGAGGCTTGAGACACGGAAAACCGCCGACGCGGGCGGTTTTTCGAATGCTGTAGGACGTGACTGTCCGGGATTGGTGACAAGTATGCCGGGTATATACGGTTGAGCCCGAGCCGATTCAACTCAGGTCTATTTCAAACTATGTCCCCTGGCGGCCCGCTTACCCTTCGAAGAGTAGCCGGGCCAGGCGCGCGGTGCGCTCGCCATGGCCTTCGGCGAGCGCCTGGCGCAGTTGCTGCGCCAGGCTTGCCTGCTGCCGACGCACGCTGGGTGGCAGCTCGGGCTCGTCGCCGACGGCGCGGGGAACGCCCCGGCTCAGGCGCAGGAAGCCCTTCTCGCTGAGCACCGCCTGGTCCAGCGCTTCGTGGCGGATGGCGCTGTCGTAACGCAGATAGCCTTCCTCTCCGAGCCACAGCAGCGCGCTCAGGCACGCCTGGTGGCGGGTGCTGGGCAGGCCGAACTCGTCGACATCCTCGCGGCCGATCAGGTCCTCGACGTAGAGGGCGATCTTGCGCGGGAATACCTGGTACAGCAGGAGCATCCCGGTGGCGGCGTCCTTGTAGAAGTCGTCGATCTGCAGGTCCATGGTCGCGTCCGTCGCCGGGAGTCGATTACTGGCGGTAGCCCTTGAGGAAGTTGCCGATGCGCCCGATGGCCTGTTCCAGGTCGTCGACGCGGGGCAGGGTGACCACGCGGAAGTGGTCCGGCCAGGGCCAGTTGAAGGCGGTGCCCTGGACGACCAGCAGTTTCTCCGAAAGCAGCAGGTCGAGCACGAACTTCTCGTCGTTGTGGATCGGGCAGACCTTCGGGTCGATACGCGGGAAGGCGTAGAGCGCGCCCATCGGCTTCACGCAGCTGACGCCGGGGATGTCGTTGAGCAGTTCCCAGGCGCGGTTGCGCTGCTCCAGCAGGCGGCCGCCGGGAAGTACCAGGTCGTTGATGCTCTGGTAGCCGCCCAGCGCGGTCTGGATCGCGTGCTGGCTGGGCACGTTGGCGCACAGGCGCATGTTGGCGAGGATATCCAGGCCCTCGATGTAGCTCTGCGCCTTGTGCTTGGGCCCGGAGATGGCGATCCAGCCGGAGCGGAAGCCGGCCACCCGGTAGGACTTGGACAGGCCGTTGAAGGTCAGGCAGAGCACGTCCGGGGCCAGCGAGGCGGTGGAGATGTGTACGGCCTCGTCGTAGAGGATCTTGTCGTAGATTTCGTCGGAGAAGATCACCAGGTTGTGCTGGCGCGCCAGTTCGACGATGTCCAGCAGCACTTCCTTCGAGTAGACGGCGCCGGTGGGGTTGTTCGGGTTGATCAGCACCAGCGCCTTGGTGTTGCTGGTGATCTTTGCCTTCATGTCGGCGATGTCGGGGAACCAGCCGGCCTGCTCGTCGCACAGGTAGTGCACCGGCTTGCCGCCGGCCAGCGACACCGAGGCGGTCCACAGCGGGTAGTCGGGCGCCGGGATCAGCACTTCGTCACCGTTGTTGAGCAGCGCCTGCAGGGCCATGACGATCAGCTCGGAAACGCCGTTGCCGAGGTAGATGTCCTCGATGCCGACGCCTTCCACCTGCTTCTGCTGGTAGTACTGCATCACCGCCTTGCGCGCGCTGAACAGGCCCTTGGAGTCGCTGTAGCCCTGGGCGGTCGGCAGGTTGCGGATGACGTCCTGGAGGATTTCGTCGGGGGCTTCGAAACCGAACGGCGCCGGGTTGCCGATGTTCAGCTTGAGGATGCGATGGCCTTCCTCTTCCAGGCGTTTGGCGTGCTTGAGCACCGGCCCGCGGATGTCGTAGCAGACGTTGGCGAGCTTGTTCGATTTGCTGACCTGCATGATGTGGCGTTCCCGAAATGAAGAGTCCCGCGTGCGGTGCCCGGCTTGGCAGGCTGTAACGCGGGTGACAGACTGGCGTCAATACAGGGTGCGGAATATCGCGCGACCGGGCTGTGAAACTGAAAAATCGCCTGGTTGAAAGAGATATGAGCGAAAACTTGCCCGTAAAAAGGCGTTTTTACCGCCATAACCCTCTTGCGCGGCAGATTCTGCATTGCCGATGACGTCACGCATCATACGTGCGGCCCGATTCCCGCGAAAGGGCGCGGTCGGGCTTTTTTCAAGCTTGCGAGGTACCGAGATGGAAAAGATCGAGAAGCCCCTGGAAACCTGGCGCGAGGAGCTCGACGAGCAGCAGTTCCATGTCTGCCGCCTGGGCGGCACCGAGCGCGCCTTCACCGGCGAGTACTACGCGACCAAGACGCCGGGCGTATACCACTGCGTGTGCTGCGGCGTGCCGCTGTTCGACTCGGACGCCAAGTACGACTCCGGCAGCGGCTGGCCCAGCTACTTCCAGCCGGTATCGAAGGAGGCCATCGCCGAACTGGAGGACTTCAGCCACGGCATGCACCGCATCGAGGTGCGCTGCGCGGCCTGCGAGGCGCATCTGGGGCACGTGTTCCCGGATGGCCCGCGTCCCACCGGGCTGCGCTACTGCATCAACTCGGCGTCGCTGAAGCTGGTGCCGCGCGGCTGAGCCCGCAGGACGGGAAGGCCCGCCGATCGCCGGCGGGCCTTTTTTATCGGTTGATAGATTGTGTGCAATCTAATTGCGCGCTATTTTGTTGTCACCCCACTTTCCCGGAGTCATTTCCCATGAGCGACGCACTGCTGGACATCCCTTGCACGACCATCAAGGGCGAACAGAAGACCCTGGCCGATTTCGGCGGCAAGGCCCTGCTGGTGGTGAACACCGCCAGCAAGTGCGGTTTCACCCCGCAGTACAAGGGGCTGGAGGAGCTCTGGGAGAAGTATCGCGACCAGGGCCTGGTGGTGCTGGGCTTCCCCTGCAACCAGTTCGGCAAGCAGGAACCGGGCGACGAGGGCGAAATCTCGCAGTTCTGCGAGCTGAACTTCGGCGTCAGCTTCCCGCTGTTCAAGAAGATCGACGTCAACGGCGCCGAGGCCCACCCGCTCTACGTGCAGCTGAAAAAGCGCGCGCCGGGGGTGCTGGGCAGCCAGGGCATCAAGTGGAACTTCACCAAGTTCCTGGTCAGCCGCGACGGTAAGCAGATCAAGCGCTTCGCCCCGCTGACCAAGCCGGAAGAGCTGTCCGCCGAGATCGAAGCGCTGCTGCGATGAGCGACGTCGCCAGCCAGCAGGCGCTGCTGCTGGACAACCAGCTGTGCTTCCGCCTCTACGCCGCCTCGCGGGCGATCATCCGTGGTTACCGGCCGATGCTCGACGAACTCGGCCTGACCTACCCGCAGTACCTGGTGATGCTGGTGCTGTGGGAGTGGCAGGGCAGGGCGCCCGAGCAGCCGACGGTGAAGGCGCTGGGCGAGCGGCTGATGCTCGATTCCGGGACCCTGACCCCGCTGCTCAAGCGCCTGGAACAGCTGGGCCTGGTGCTGCGCCGGCGCGCCAGCCACGACGAGCGCGAGGTGCACCTGGGCCTGAGCGAGGCGGGCGTCGCCCTGCGCGACCGGGTCGGGCCGCTGCGCGAGGCGCTGCTGTGCGCCAGCGGGCTGGACCTGGACGCCATGGGCGAGCTGCGCGAGGGGCTCGACGAGCTGCTCGGGCAACTGCTCGCGCTCGAAGGCTAGGCGTTCACCCGCGGCTGGCCCCAGCGCTCCAGCACGGCGGCCATCTCGTCGCGGTGGAAGGGCTTGGCCAGGTAGTCGTCCATGCCCGCCAGGCGGCAGCGCTCGCGCTCGTCGGGCAGGGCGTTGGCGGTCAGGGCGATCACCGGCAGGTCGCGCCAGCGCGGCTGGAGGCGGATGCGCCGGGTCGCCTCGTAGCCGTCCATCACCGGCATGTTGCAATCCATCAGCACCAGTTCGAAGTCTTCCCGCTCCAGCGCGGCGAGGGCTTCCTCGCCATTGGCTGCCACGCTCACCTGGCAGCCGAGCTTCTGCAGCAGGCCACGGGCGACCAACTGGTTGACCGGGTTGTCCTCCACCAGCAGGACCCGCGCGGCGAACTGCCCGCGCCCAGTGCCCGGTTGTAGCCGCGGGGCCTGCGCGGGCGGGTGCTTGAGCGCCTGTTGCAGCGCCTGGTAGAGGCCGGCGCGGCCGAGCGGGCGGGCCAGTTGGCGCAAGGGCGCCAGGCGCTGCGCCACCTCGGTGTCGAGGAAGCTGCCGTAGGCGGTGACCAGCAGCACCGGGCGTTCCTTGAACAGCTGGCGCAGGCCGAGCACGCAGTCCGGGCAGTCGGAAACCAGCACTTCCAGCTCGACGCCGGCCAGGCTGGCGTCGATGTCCAGCCGACGGTATTCCAGGCCCCATTGTGGCAGCCAGGTTTGCAGCAGTTCGGCCAGGCCGCTGCCGGCGGCGCATTGCACCAGTACGCGGCCGCTCAGCGGCGCCTGCGCGATGGCCGGGGTGAGCGCCGGCAGCGGCAGGGTGGCGCTGAATTCGCTGCCCAGGCCGGGCTGCGAGGTGACGCTCAGTTCGCCGTCCATGGCCTCGCACAGCTTGCGGGTCAGCGCCAGGCCCAGGCCGGTGCCGCCGAACTGCCGGGTGATGCCGGCGTCGGCCTGGGTGAAGGGCTGGAAGATGCGCTGCAGGGCGTCCGGGGCGATGCCGATGCCGGTGTCGCGGACGCTGATGCGCACGCCGCCGGGCCAGGGTTCGACGCGCAGGTCGACGCGGCCCAGGCGGGTGAACTTGAGGGCGTTGGACAGCAGGTTGCTGACCACCTGGCGCACCCGCGTCGGGTCGCCCTGCAGCTGTGCCGGCAGCTCCGGGCTGATCAGGCAGGTCAGTTCCACCGCCGGGGCGGCGTTCTGCGAGAGCAGGCTGGCGGTGTCCTCGACCAGGGTGGCGAGGTCGAAGGGGATGCGTTCCAGTTCGAGCTGGCCGGATTCGAACTTGGACAGGTCGAGCACGTCGTTGAGCAGGTCAACCAGCACCTTGCCGGAGTCGTGGGCGATGGACAGCTGCTGGCGCTGCTCGGGGTTCAGCGGGCCGTCCAGGGCCAGGCCGAGCATGCCCAGCAGGCCGTTGAGCGGGGTGCGGATCTCGTGGCTCATGTTGGCCAGGAAGTTGGAGCGGGCCTGGGCCATGTCCAGCGCGGTCTGGCGGGCGCGCTCCAGCTCCTGGTTGGACAGGGTCAGGCGCGCGTTGGCCGCCTTGAGCTCGGCAGTGCGCGCCGCGACTATGTTCTCCAGCTCGGCCAGGTAGCGGGTCAGGCGGTCCTCGGCTTCGCGGCGTTGCTCCATTTCCACGGCGATGTGGCTGAGCTGGCGGTTGGTCACCTCCACCAGTACGCCGATCTCGTCGCGCTCGTGGCCGTGGGGGCAGGGCAGGCGCAGGCGCGTCGAGGAGCGCGGATCGTGGCGGGCGAGGACCTGGATCAGGCTGACCAGTGGCTTGGTCAGCAGGCCGTAGAACAGCACCAGCAGGATCAGCGACAGCAGCAGGCTGCGGACGAAGCCGGAGATCAGGGTCATGCCGGCGCGGCGCAGGAAGTCGTTGCCGAAGACGAAGGTGTCGATCTCCAGGCGCAACACGCCGAGCGATTCGCGCGGCTGGTGCTCGATGAACAGTGGTTCCTCGTAGACCCGCATGTGGCCGAAGAGGAAGTCGCTGAGCGGGCGCAGGCTGCTTTCCGCGGCCGGGCGCGCGGCGCTGGCCAGGGCGACGTCGGCGCTGTCGATGATTTCCGCGCGGATCACCGCCGGCGAGCGCAGCAGGCCCACCACCAGCTCCTGGGCCAGTTCGGCGTCGATGTTGTAGGCGATGCGCGCCGCCGGGTTGTGGCTGACGTCCAGCAGGGCGCGCACTTCGCGGTTGATGGAGGCGTCCTGGCTGGCATAATCGGCGCCCACCTGGATGAGGCTGAGCAGGGTGCCGAGGATGAAGGCGACCAGCACCGTGAGGCTGGCCTGCTTGAACGAGAGGCGATGGGTGAGCGCAATATCCATGAGGTGCGGTACTTCGCCTCGAAGGGGCTTTCCTGGCGCCTAGCATAGCCCAAGCCGATGAGCTGTCGGCAGGGGGCGTGCCATCTGTGTGATATGACTGGAAAACTGCGTGCGCAGGCTGAATATTCCTGGGCCGGTACCGAGGATGGAGAGTGCGGTGGATTCCCGACTGAATGATTTCCTGGCCCGCGCCGAAAGCGTGCTGGCCCGCCTGGAGCCGTTGCTGCCGGCCGTGCGTTCGCCCATCGACTGGCAGCGCTGCCTGGCCGCGCGCTGGCACCGTGACGGTCGCAGCGGCTACCTGCAGGCGCTGCAGGTGAGCCTCGACCTGCGCCTGGACGATCTGCTCGGGGTGGACAAGCAGCGCGAGCAGCTGGCTCGCAACACCCGTCAGTTCGTCGCCAGCCAACCGGCCAACCACGCCTTGCTGTGGGGCGCGCGCGGTACCGGCAAGTCGTCGCTGGTGCGTGCGCTGCTGGCCGAGCTGGCTGGCGCCGGGTTGCGCCTGATCGAGATCGAGCGCGACCACCTGGCCGACCTGCCGCGCGTGGTGGAGCAGCTGCAGGGCTTGCCGCAGCGCTTCGTGCTGTTCTGCGACGACCTTTCGTTCGACGCCGGCGAGGGCGACTACCGGGTGCTCAAGAGCGTGCTTGACGGCTCGCTGGAGCAGGCCCCGGACAACGTGCTGCTGTACGCCACCTCCAACCGCCGCCACCTGGTCTCGGAGAAGCAGAGCGACAACGACAACTGGAAGACGGTCGATGGCGAGCTGCATCCCAGCGAGGCGGTGGAGGACAAGATCGCCCTGTCCGACCGCTTTGGCCTGTGGCTGTCCTTCTACCCCTTCACCCAGGAGCACTTCCTCGACGTGGTGCGGCACTGGGTACAGGTGCTGGCCGGCAAGTCCGGCCTGGCGTACGCCTGGGACGAGGCGCTGGAGAGGGAAGCCATCCGCTGGGCCCTTGGGCGCGGCAACCGCAACGGCCGTTGCGCCTATCAATTCGCCCGCTACTGGGTGGGCCGACAATTGCTCGAAGGAAAACAACCATGATCGATCTGCAACAAACCGGCGCCGGGCTGGATGGCTACGCGCTGCTGGCGGCGCAGGCCGAAGCGCTGTTCGCCGACGAACGCGACTTCATCGCCAACGCCTCGCAGTTTTCCGCTTTCCTGTTCCATGAGCTGGGCGACCTGAACTGGGCCGGCTTCTACCTGAACAAGAATGAGGAGCTGGTGCTCGGCCCGTTCCAGGGCAAGGTCGCCTGTGTGCGGATTCCGTTCAGCAAGGGCGTCTGCGGCGCCGCCGCGCGTACCCGCGAGACCCAGCGGGTGGAAGATGTGCACGCCTTCCCCGGGCACATCGCCTGCGACAGCGCTTCCAACAGCGAGCTGGTGGTGCCGCTGCTCAAGGACGGCCGGCTGATCGGCGTGCTCGATCTCGACAGCCCGAGCGTCGGCCGCTTCAGCGCCGAGGACCAGGCCGGCATCGAGCGCCTGGCGGCGATCTTCCTGCGCCTGAGCGATTGCTGATGGTGTGATCGCTGCGTGGACGCGGGCCATGCCCGCGATCGCGGGCGGCGCGCTCCTACAGGCGGACTGCATGAAAAAACGCCGTTTCCCCGGCCGGGGAAGCGGCGTTTTCGTTTGGGTGGCTGGGCTCAGGCCGGGGTTTGGGCGATGCGCGCGCGAATCTTGTCGATGATCCGTCCTTCGCCTTCGAGGATGCCCAGCAGGGCAGGGCGTTGCAGCACCCGCTCGAAGTGCGCGGCCAGGCGCGGCCAGCGCTGTGCGTCCAGGCCCTCGCCGCCGTGGCGCATGTTCACCAGTTGGCTGGCGACGGCGATGTCGGCCAGGCTGAAACTGTCGTCGACGAAATAGTCCACGCCGGCCAGGCAACCTTCCAGGTAGTCGAAGTGCTGCGGCAGTTTCTCCAGCATCGCGCCTTTCACCGCAGCCTCGTCGCACAGCTTGCCCATCAGCGGTTTCAGCAGGCGGTTGCGGAACACGGTGAAGGTGGCCAGAGGGGCCACTTCATAGTCGGCGTACTTTTCCAGCCAGTTGACCCGTGCGCGGGACAGCGCGCCCTGTCCGCAGAGGGGGGCGAGCCCGGGGTCGCGTTCTTCCAGGTAGTGGCAGATGACGCTGGAGTCGGCCAGGGCGATGTCACCGTCGCGCAGCGCCGGAATGCGTCGCAGCGGGTTGAGCTCGGCATACCAGTCCGGCTGGTTGAACGGGTCGACGTTCTCCAGTTGGTAGTCCAGGCCTTTCTCGCCGAGGAACAGGCGGACCTTGCGGACGAAGGGGGAAAGCGCGGCACCGTAGAGGGTCAGGCTCATGCGGGTCTCCTCAGTCGTAGAGATTCTTCTTCTTCCAGATGTCGTCGGTTTCCAGGGCGCTCAGACCGTCGGTCAGCTCGGTGTGCTCCTCCGGGGAGGGCGCGCTGGTTTCCAGCACCAGGGCGTTGGCGCGGTTGAGCTGTTGCTCCATCTGTTGCAGCTGCGCCTGGTAGCGCCCCAGGTCCGGTTGCTTCTGCAGGTACTGCACGCCGCGCTCGAAGGCCAGTCGGGCCTGGCGCGCCTGCCCCTGCTGCAGGGCCTGCTGGCCGATGTTGGTGAAGAACTCTATATGTAGCTGGGTGAGCAGGTGGCGGATTTCCTTCAGCCAGCGCTGGGCGTCGTTGCGCGGCAGCTCGCCGTCCTGGGCGAAGCGGGTGATCTGCGCGTGCAGGCCTTCGAAGAGGAAACGCACTTCCTTGGCCTTGGCTTCGGTGAGGATCAGTTGCGGGGCGTTGCGTACCGGGATGGCGCTGCCCTGGCCGACCAGTTGCCGGAGTTCGGCGACGCGCTCGGCGACCTGGGGCGTCTTCTCCAGTTTCAGCAGGCGCTCGCCCAGGCCCAGCTCGAAGCGGCTGAGCAGCAGCTTGAGGTCGGCGGAGATGAACTGGCCCGGCAGGCTTTCGGCGATGGCGCCGCAGCGGCGGAAGCGATCCTGCAGGTCGGCCTTCTCCCGGGCCTTCTCCAACTTGCGGTTTTCCAGCTGCTGGTTGATGAAGACGATGGCTATCAGGATTACGATGCCGGCGACGACCAGGGCGGTGATGACGAGTGGCGACACCTTGGAAACTCCCTGAAGGATTTTTCCCGAGTGTAATGGCTTGCTGACACTGCTCATAGCGGGGGCGTAAATTTTGACCAGAAGTCTTTGATTTAAAAAATATTTTCCAGAAGGGTTGACGCCCCTCCAAAGGCTCCCTAGAATGCGCGCCACTTCGACGCGAAAGCTGAAAGGCGGCGCGAAGAAGCGGTAAGAACGTTGTAAGTTCCGAGCCACGTCCCCTTCGTCTAGTGGCCTAGGACACCGCCCTTTCACGGCGGTAACAGGGGTTCGAGTCCCCTAGGGGACGCCATTGCGGGAATAGCTCAGTTGGTAGAGCACGACCTTGCCAAGGTCGGGGTCGCGAGTTCGAGTCTCGTTTCCCGCTCCAAATTCTCGTTCATCGCCCAGGCGGTGAGCGAAAGATGAAATGGCGTTATCCTCCGGCGCAAGCCAGAGGTTGCAAGAAAGTTGATGCGGGAATAGCTCAGTTGGTAGAGCACGACCTTGCCAAGGTCGGGGTCGCGAGTTCGAGTCTCGTTTCCCGCTCCAATTCGGCCCACCTCGGTGGGCCACGGGAAGAAGGTTGCCGCAGGGCAGCCTTCTTTCGTTTCAGCGTTTCGTTTGCCTTCGGCGCCAGTCGAAGGGGGCAAAAGAGTCGATGCGGGAATAGCTCAGTTGGTAGAGCACGACCTTGCCAAGGTCGGGGTCGCGAGTTCGAGTCTCGTTTCCCGCTCCAATCCGGTTCACCACGGTGGACCCCAGAAAAAAGGCTGCCTCAGGGCAGCCTTTTTTCGTTTCCGGGGAACACTCCCCGCTCAGTGCGCGCCCCTGCCGCAGACGTAGTCGGCCGAGATGGCCTGCCGGGTCTCCCGCTCCAGCGCCTGGCGCAGGCTCGGCATGGTCGGCTGCGCGAGGTCGTCCAGGCGCCAGCTGCCGCCGCTTTTCTGCAGGCGTAGCTGCACGGTCCGCCGCCACTCCTGGTTGACGAAGGTGACGCTGGCCCTGGCGCGTCCCGGACCTTCGGCGCTGACATCCAGGGTTTCGAGCCTGAGGTCGTGCTGCTGGCAGGCGCACAGCGGGTCCACCTGCAGCAGCCCCGGCTCGCCGTGCAACGCCACGCGGTTGTCGGCAATCGCCTTGCGCAGCGCATCGCTCAGCCAGGCGCCGGCGCGCGCTTCGTGCAGGCGCGGAGGTTTGCCGTTCAGGCGGTAGCCGCGATACAGCTGGCGGACGAAGCCTTCCACCGACGCCTTTATTGCCGCGCTATCGCTCGGGCCAGCCGTGGCCAGATCGGTAAGCAGCAGCAGCGCCAGGGCGACGACAGGTCGCCACGGTTTTCCGGTGGGGGCGGGTGTCGCCGGGCGGCTGCGCTGCATGGGAGGTCCTTGCGGAAGCGGCGGAAGGTACCTGGGCGAGGCTCGCAGGCCGCTGCCCGAAGGGGAATGAGGGGGTGCCGCCAGCGGCTGTGGGACGCTTCCGCGCTCGGGCTGCGGCTGCCTGGAGGGGCGTTTTCAGGGCGCGTGGAGCGGCGATTCGGATTGTCCCTATAGGTCGCGGTGGGGGCCCTTTGCTGTCATGGCCGGGCTTCCGCAAGGGCGCCGCGCAAGGCGGCGAGCGGGGCGACAGCGTGCCTGGTGCAAGCCTGGGCACGGGTTCTAGCCGTATTTCTGTGGATTATTCGATCATGCAAAACGAGTTCGTGGGGCAACTTGTCGAGGAAGTTTCCCGTCGCTTCGCCATGAGTGCGGATGCTTCGGGCAAGTTGCTCGGTATTCTCGGCCACCTGATCTTCGATGAGGGCCAGGGCGGTGTGCTCGGCTTCGTGCAGCGCCTGCACGATAAGGGCCTGGGCGGCCTGGTGCAGGGCTGGCTCAGCGGCGACAGCCGCCAGGAACTGGACGGCGCCCAGGTCGAGCGTGTGCTGGGCTCCGGCACGCTGGACGCCATCGGACGGGTACTCGATCTGCCGGCCGGCAAGCCCGCCGCGGCCATCGGCAGCCTGCTGCCGAAACTGTTCGCCGGCTTCAACGCGAACGGCAGCCTGATCGACGCCGCACCGGCCGGCCTGCTGGGCACGATGGCCGGTGTCAGCGCGCTGCTGCCGACCCTGCGCGGCGCGTCGGCGCCGGTCGTTGCCGCCCGCAAGTCCGGGGCCAGGCGCTGGTGGTGGTTGCTGCTGCTGTTGTTGCTGGTGGCGGCTTCGCTGCTGCTGCGCCAGTGCATCGGCAATCATCAGCCTGCCGAGGTGGTGGCGGCCCCGCCGGTCAAGAACGAAGCGCCGGCGGAGGTGGCCAAGGAGCTGCCGCGGCTGATGCTCGACAACCGTGCCGGCAAGGTCGTCATCAATGGCCAGCTCGCCAGCATCGACGAGCGTGCCCGCCTGCTGGAGGGCCTGAAGGCCGCCTACGGCGCCGAGAACATCAGCGGTGACGTCAGCGTGAAGGGTGGCACCTCGCCAGCCGCCTGGCTCGACGGCCTGCTCGCGTTGCTGCCGCAGCTCAAGGTCGACGGCCTCAAGCTGGGTTTCAACGGCGAGCGCATCCGCGTGGACAGCACCGCGCTGACCGATTCGCAGCGCATCGACATCTCGGAAAAGCTCCGCGCCAGCTTCGGTGGCTTCGAGTTCCTCGGGCTGTGGAACCGCGCCCTGGCCGCCCTGGCCGAGCTCAAGCCGGGTTTTACCGGGGGCCAGCTGGTGGGCGCGCTGAACCAGCTGGGGATCACCTTCGACACTAACTCCAACAGCATCAGCCGCGACAGCGACGAGGTGCTGGCGCAGGCCGCCGAGGCGATCCGCCATGCGCCGGCCGGTACCCGCGTGGAAGTGGGCGGGCACACCGACGACAGCGGCGACGAGCGGACCAACCAGCAGGTCTCCCAGGCGCGCGCCGACGCGGTGGTGGCACGCCTGCAGGAGCTGGGCGTGGACCCCGCGCAACTGCTCGCCAAGGGCTACGGGCGCAGCCGTCCGGTCGCCGACAACGCCACCGAGGAAGGCAAGGCGCGCAATCGGCGCATCGAGTTCACCGTGCTGCAGTGAGCCGTAGTGGGCGGGGTATGACATACCCCGCTCACGCTTTCGGGCAATTGTCCGCGTGCCCGGGCGGGGCGAGGGTAAGGAACCATTCAGACGGGAGTGCGGCTCCATGCAGGCGCTGTTGCAGTCGATCAATGCGTTCTTCGCTTTCCTCGGCCCGGTGGCCGACTTCTTCTGGGCCTTTCCGACCCAGTTCGCGTTCTACAACGGTATTCCGCTGCTCGGGCAGATTTCCTTCGCGGTGTTGCTGCTGGTGGGCGTGGGTATCTACTTCACTTTGCGCACCGGCTTCATCCAGGGCGCGAGCCCGCGGCGCATCGTCGGGCTGATGCTGCGCCAGCAGGAGCGCCGCGGCGGGGTCAGCGCGCTGACCGCGTTCATGCTCGGCCTGGCCATGCGCGCCGGGCCCGGCAACATCGTCGGTATCACCGGGGCCATCGCCGTGGGCGGGCCGGGGGCGCTGTTCTGGATGTGGGTGGCGGCGTTCTTCGGCATGGCCACGGCCTTCGTCGAGTCGGTGCTGGCGCAGCTGTTCAAGGAGCAGAAGGGCACCGAGTTCGTCGGCGGCCTGCCGTTCTACGGCCGTCGCGTGCTCGGCGACCGCCGCTGGATCGGCATCCTGCTGTCGCTGGCGTTCATCACCTACGCGCTGTTCAACGTGCCGCCGCAGACCTTCAACGTGTTCACCGCCATCGGCACCATCGCCGACACCCTGAACGGCGCGCCGGCGCCGCGGCAGTCGCCGCTGTACTACGGCATCGCCGTGTGCCTGGTGGCTGCCTGCGCCTTCATCTGCTTCGGCGGCATCCGCCGGGTGGCGGCCTACGCCGACGTGCTGGTGCCGCTCAAGGCGGCGCTGTTCTGCGGCCTGTCGCTGCTGATCATCCTGATCAACCTGCCGCTGGTTCCGTATTTCTTCCACGAGGTGCTGGTCGGCGCCTTCGCGCCCCACGCGCTGTTCGGCGGGGCGATGGGCACGGCGCTGGCCCAGGGGGTCAAGCGCGGGCTGATGTCCAACGAGGCAGGGCAGGGCACCATCACCATGGCCGCCGCCGTGGCCGATAACCGCCACCCCTGCGAGCAGGGCTTCGTGCAGAGCCTGGGGGTGTTCTTCGACACCATGGTGATCTGCACCCTGACCGGTTTCATCGTGGTCATGGCGCACCTGTGGACCGGCGCCACCGACGGCGCCGCCTGGGATTCGCTGCGCGCCTCGAAGATCAACCTCTACCTGGGCTCGGTGCACAGCCTGGTGCCGGCGGCGTTGGCCGACGCGGTGCGGGTGCTGATGTGCCTGTGCTACGGCCTGTTCGCCTTCACCACGCTGCTGGGCATGCTGTCGTTCGCCGAGATATCCGCCAACTTCATCTCCCGCTCGCCGCGCTTCATCTTCGCCGTGCGCGCGCTCGGCGCCCTGGTATTCGTGCCCTTCGGCACGCTCACCGTGCTCGCCGGGCTGGAGCTGGGCAACCTGTGGAGCCTGTCGGACCTGTCGAACATCGTGATGGTGCTGCTCAACGTGCCGATCCTGTTGCTGGGCGGGCCCTGGGTGTACAAGGCGCTGGCGCACTACCGCGCCACCGGCGGCGCGCCCTTCGTGTCCGCCGACATCGGCCTGCGCACGTCGCACTGGGTGCGGCAGCCGGGTTCCGAGGCGCAAGCGGAAGACCGGACGCGCCGCGCGCTGCAGCCTTCCTGAGGCGTCTCAGGCGTTGGCCGTGGCCAGCAGCCACTGGCGGAACAGCAGCACCTCCGGGCTCGGCGGCTTGCCGCCGCGCGGCAGCAGGAGGTAGTGCGCCTGGTCGATCGGCAGCTCGCCGGGGAAGGCCGCCACCAGGCGCCCACTGTCCAGGTACGGCTGGGCCAGGCTGCGCAGCACCAGGGCGAAGCCGGAACCGGCACTGGCCAGTTCCAGGGCGGTGAGCGAAGTGTCCACCTGGATGCCCTTGCCGGCGCGGAAGTCGCTGTGCCCGGCGGCGCGGAACCAGCGGCTCCAGAGGTCCTCGCAGCCCATGATGTGGATCGGGTTGTCCTGGGCCAGGCGCGCCAGGGCTTCCGGCGAGGCGGCGCGGTCCAGCCACTGCGGGCTGCACAGCGGGATGGAGCCTTCCTTGCGGATTCGTTCGACATCGAAGCCCTCCCACTGGCCGTCGCCGAAGCGGATGTCGATGGCGTTCTGGTCGGCGCCCAGGGCGTCGGCCCAGATGTCGGCGAGCAGGCGCACTTCGATGTGCGGCTGGGCGTCGAGGAAACCCTGCAGGCGCGGCGCCAGCCAGAGCACCGCGAAGGCGGCGGTGGAGCGCACGGTGAGGGCGCGGTCGCCGCGATTGCCGAACAGCCCGACGGTGGACATCGACAGGTCGTCGAAGGCCTTGCGCACCGACGGCAGGTAGGCCTTGCCCATGTCGGTGAGGCGCACGCCGCGCGCCAGGCGTTCGAACAGCTGGAACCCCAGGTAGTGCTCCAGGGCGCGGATCTGCTGGCTGATCGCCGCCGGGGTGAGGTGCAGTTCGTGGGCCGCTGCGGAGAAATTCAGGTGCCGGGCGGCGGCTTCGAATGCGCGCAGCCAGGGCAGGTGGGGGAGGTGGTAGCCCATGTTCAAGCCTTAAGTTTTTTCGCCCCAAAGGCGCGGTTTTTGTTGTTTGTATTGAAGGAAGGGTTACCGGAATCTTGACCACGCACAAGGGGGCGGCGAAAGGTCGCACTCCACAACCGGCTACGGAGCGTGGCAGATGGCGCTGTTGGGGGAGTTCGACTACATCATCGTCGGCAGTGGCTCGGCCGGTTCGGTTCTCGCCGACCGCCTCTCCGCCGACGGCCAGGCCAGCGTCCTGGTCCTGGAGGCCGGCGGCAGCGACCGGCGTTTCTGGATTCGCATGCCGATCGGCTACGGCCGCACCTTCTTCGACGAGCGGGTCAACTGGAAATACCAGACCGAACCCGACCGGGCCACCGCCTCGCGGCGCAGCTACTGGCCGCGCGGCAAGGTGATCGGCGGCTCCAGTTCGATCAACGCCATGGTCTACTGCCGCGGACTGCCGGTGGACTTCGACGGCTGGCGCGAGCGTGGCAACGCCGGCTGGGGCTGGGACGACGTGCAGCCGTACTTCCGCCGTTCCGAGCGCCGGGTGGACGCCGAGGGCCGCGCCGCGGCCGGCGGCCCGCTCTACGTGTCCGACGTCAGCGCCGAACTGCATCCGCTGCGCCAGCACTTCTTCGCCGCCGCCGAGGAAGCCGGGCTGCCCTACAGCGACGACTTCAACGGGCCGAACCCGGAAGGTGTCGGGGTCTACCAGATCAACACGCGCAACGGCGTACGCTGCTCGGCGGCCGACGCATTCCTGCGCCCGGCGCTGCAACGGCGCAACCTGCGCTTGCTGACCCACGCGCTGGTGCGCAAGGTGCAGTTCGAAGGACGCCGCGCGGTGGGCGTGGAGTTCGAGAAGGGCGGTCAGCTGCTCAGTGCCCGCGCCCGCCGCGAGGTGATCCTCAGCGCCGGCGCGGTGAATTCGCCGCAGTTGCTGCAACTCTCCGGCGTCGGCCCGGCGCGGCTGTTGGCCGACCTGGGCATCGCCCCGGTGCTGGAGCAGGAAATGGTCGGCGCGCAGCTGCAGGACCACCTCGGCATCAACTACTTCTACCGCTCCAACGAGCCGACTCTGAACGACCTGCTGCACCCGCTGCATGGCAAGCTCGCCGCCGGCCTGCGCTACGTGCTGACCCGGCGCGGCCCGCTGAGCGTGAGCGTCAACCAGTCCGGCGGTTTCGTGCGCGCGTGCGCGGACAGCGCCGCGCCGGACATGCAGCTGTATTTCAACCCGGTGACCTATTCCACCGCGCCCGAGGGCAAGCGGCCGCTGATGAACCCGGACCCGTTCTCCGGTTTCATCATCTCCTTCCAGCCATGCCGGCCGAGCAGCCGCGGGCGCATCGCCATCCAATCGGCCGACCCGCGCCAGCCGCCGCGCATCGAGCCCAACTACCTGGCTACCGCCGAGGACCTTGCCGCGGTGGTCGCCGGCGGCCGCCTGATCCAGCGTCTGATGCGCACCCGGGCCCTGCGCGCGTTGGTGCGCGAGGCGATCGCCCCGGACCTGGACGGCATGGACGACGCGCAGATCCTCGACGACTTCCGCCTGCGCTGCGGCTCGGTGTTCCACCCGGTCGGCACCTGCGCCATGGGGCCCGACTCGCGCCACGCGGTGGTCGATCCACGGCTACGGGTGCACGGCCTGCAGGGGCTGCGGGTGGTGGATGCGTCGATCTTCCCGAGCATCACCTCGGGCAACACCAACGCGCCGACCATCATGGTCGCGCAGAAGGCCGCGGACATGATCCTGGCGGACCACCAAGCAAAGGTAGGGGCATGATGCGCATCAAGCGACTGGAGACGTTCTGCAACGGGTTCGTCGGTTTCGTCCGGGTGACCAGCGACAGCGGCGCGGTGGGCTGGGGGCAGCTGTCCACCTACCACGCGGACATCACCGCGGAAATCTTCCACCGCCAGGTGGCGCCCTGGGCGCTGGGCGCCGACGCCCTGGACATCGAGGCGCTGGTGAGGCTGATCCCCGAGCGCGAGCACAAGTTTCCCGGCAGCTACCTGTGCCGCGCCATCGCCGGCCTGGACACCGCCCTCTGGGACCTGCGCGGCAAGCTGGAAGGCAAGCCGGTGGTCGAGCTGCTCGGTGGCCAGTCCGGCTGGTTGCGCGCCTACGCCTCGTCGATGCGCCGCGACATCACCCCGCAGGGCGAGGCCTCGCGCCTGGCGCGGCTGCGCGACGAATTCGGCTTCGACGCCTTCAAGTTCCGCGTCGGCAGCGAATGCGGCCACGACCGCGACGAGTGGCCGGGGCGCACCGAGGAAATAGTGCCCTGTATGCGCCGCGCCCTGGGCGAGGACGTGGCGCTGCTGGTGGACGGCAACTCCTGCTATTCGCCGGCGCGGGCCATCGAGGTCGGGCGCATGCTGGAGCAGCACGGCGTCGAGCACTTCGAGGAACCCTGCCCGTACTGGGAGCTGGAGCAGACCCGCGAGGTCACCCGCGCGCTGGATCTCGACGTCACCGGCGGCGAGCAGGACTGCGACCTGGGCACCTGGAAGCGGATGATCGAGATGCGCGCGGTGGACGTGGTGCAACCCGACCTGCTCTACCTCGGCGGCATCTGCCGTTCGCTGCGCGTCGCGCGCATGGCCGCCGACGCCGGCCTGCCGTGCACCCCGCACAGCGCCAACCTGTCGCTGGTGACGCTGTTCACTATGCACTTCCTCAAGGCCCTGCCCAACGCCGGCAAGTACCTGGAATTCTCCATCGAGGGACCGGACTACTACCCCTGGCAGGACGGCCTGTTCGTGGAGTCGCCGTACCGCATCGAGGACGGTCGCCTGTGGGTTTCCGACGCGCCCGGCTGGGGCGTGGAGATCGCCCCGCAGTGGCTGGAGAAGTCGCGCTACCAGGTCAGCGAGGTGCCGGCATGAGCGAGCTGACCCAACGCCTGGTCGAGGAATACTTCGCCAGCGGCACCCTGGCCGGGCTACCGTCGCGGCACTTCATCGACGGCGCCTGGCGCGCCTCGGTCAATGGCAGCGAACTGGAAACCTTCGACCCCGGCCTTGGCCAGCCCTTCGCCCGGGTCGCCGCCGCCGACGCCGAGGATGTCGAACTCGCCGTGCGCGCCGCCGACGCGGCCATGCGTGGCGAATGGCGGCGCAGCCTGCCGGCCGAGCGCGGGCGCATCCTGCTGCGCGCCGCCGAGGGCATCCGCGCCAACGCCGAGCGCCTGGCGGTGATCGAGACCCTGGACAACGGCAAGGCCCTGGCCGAGGCCCAGGCCGACGTGCGCAGCGCCGCGCGGCTGTTCGAGTACTACGCCGGGGCGGCCGACAAGCTGCAGGGCGAGAGCATCCCGCTGGGGCCGGACTACGTGTCCTACACCTGCCTGGAGCCGGTCGGGGTGACCGCCCACGTGGTGCCCTGGAACTACCCGATCTCCACCGCCGCGCGCAGCCTGGCGCCGGCCCTGGCGGCTGGCTGCACGGCGGTGCTCAAGGCCGCCGAGCAGACCCCGCTGAGCGCCTTGCTGCTGGCCGAGATCCTGCACCGTGCGGGCCTGCCGGCGGGGGTGTGCAACGTGCTCAACGGCACCGGCGCGGAGGCTGGCGCGCCACTGGTAGCGCACCCGAAGGTGCGCCACGTGACCTTCACCGGCTCGGTGGCCACCGGCTGCCGGGTGATGCAGGCGGCGGCGCGCAACGTTACCAGCGTGACCCTGGAGCTGGGCGGCAAGTCGCCGGCCGTGGTGCTCGCCGACTGCGACTTCGAGGCCACCCTGGAAGACGTGCTCTGGGCCATCTATTCCAACGCCGGGCAGATCTGCTCGGCCGGTTCGCGGCTGGTGATCGAGCGCTCGATCCATGCGCGCTTCGTCGAGCGCCTGGCCGAACGCGCCGGGCAGTTGCGCCTGGGCCACGGCCTGCGCAATCCGCAGGTGGGCGCGATCACCTCGATGGAGCAGTTGCTGAAGATCCACGCCTTCGTCGACGACGCCAACGCCCGTGGCTGTCGCGTGCTGGCCGGCGGATCGGTGGTCGGCGATCCGCACGGCGGCGCCGGCTGGTTCTTCCAGCCGACCCTGGTGGACGACCTGGCGCCGGACGACCGCCTGGTGCAGGAGGAAATCTTCGGCCCGGTGCTGGCGGTGCAGGTCGCCGACTCGCCCGAGCAGGCCCTGGAACTGGCCAACGCCACGCCCTTCGGGCTGGCCGCGGGCCTCTATACCCAGGATGTGCGCAAGGCCTTAGGCTTGGCCCGCGATCTGGTCGCCGGCCAGGTCTACATCAACGAATACTTCGCCGGCGGGGTGGAAACCCCCTTCGGCGGCAACCGACTCTCCGGCTTCGGCCGGGAAAAGGGACTGGAGGGACTGCGCGCCTACTGCAGCGTCAAGGCGGTGACCGCGCGCCTCTGAGCGGCGAGGGAGAGCACCAGCGTACCGGCGCGCGGCGAGGCTGCGCGCCGCTGTTCTGAGACACCACCTGATAAGACTTCCAATAACGGGGAACCTCATGAGCAAAGACATCGACAAGCTCCTGGAGCAACTGCGCCAGGGTCGCATCGACCGCCGCGGATTCATGTTCGGCATGCTCGCCGTCGGCGCTTCCGCCGCCCTGGCCGGCAGCTACGCCGGCCGCGTCCTCGCCGCCGACGGCACGCCGCTGGCGGCGCCCAAGCGCGGCGGGCACTTCAAGCTGGGCATCGCCAGCGGCTCGACCACCGACTCCTTCGATCCCGGCACCTACGGCGACAACTACATGCAGTCGGTCGGCCACTCGGTGCACAACTTCCTCACCGAGGTGAGCAACAGCGGCGAGCTGGTCGGTGAGCTGGCCGAGAGCTGGGAACCCTCGCCGGACGCGCGGGTGTGGACCTTCAAGCTGCGCCAGGGCGTGACCTTCCACAACGGCAAGAGCCTGGAAGCCGCCGACGTGGTGGCCTCGCTCAACCACCATCGCGGGCCTGACTCGAAGTCCGCCGCCAGCAGCATCCTGGCCCCCATCGCGGACATCCGCGCCGACGGCAAGGACACCGTGGTCGTCACCCTCAACGGCGGCAACGCCGACTTCCCCTACCTGGTCTCCGACTACCACCTGCCGGTGATGCCCTCGCAGGATGGCAAGGTCGACGCGACCTCCGGCGTCGGCTGCGGCGCCTACATCCGCGAGAGCTTCGACCCGGGAGTGAAGACCGTGGTCAAGCGCAACCCGAACTATTGGAAGCGCGACCGCGGCTGGTTCGACTCGGTGGAGTTCCTGGTCATCGCCGACGTCGGCGCGCGCACCAACGCGCTGAACACCGGCGAGATTCATGCCATGAACGGCTGCGACCTGAAGACCCTGCACCTGCTCAAGCGCAACCCCCGGCTGGAGATTTCCTCGATCAAGGGCGGCCAGCACTACAGCCTGCCGATGGACACCCGCGCCGAGCTGTTCCGCGACAACAACGTGCGCCTGGCGCTGAAGCACGCGGTGGACCGCAAGGCCCTGCTGCAGACCATTTTGCGTGGCCACGGCGAGGTGGCCAACGACCACCCGATCAGCCCCGGCTACCGCTTCTTCGCCGCCGACCTGCCGCAGCGCGAGTACGACCCGGACAAGGCCCGCTTCTACCTCAAGCAGGCCGGCCTGAGCAGCCTCAAGGTCGATCTCAGCGCCGCCGACGCCGCCTTCGCCGGCGCGGTGGACACCGCCGTGCTGGTCAGGGAGCACGCGGCCAAGGCCGGTATCGAGGTCAACGTGGTGCGCGAGCCCAACGACGGCTACTGGAAGAACGTATGGATGAAGAAGCCTTGGTGCATGGACTACTGGGGCGGCAAGCCCACCGAGGACTGGGCCTTCTCCCTGGTCTACGGCAAGGGCGCCAGCTGGAACGAGACCTTCTGGGACAACCCGCGCTTCAACCAGCTGCTGCTCGGCGCGCGCTCGGAACTGGACGAGGCCAAGCGCAGGCAGATGTACGGCGAGATGCAGGGCCTGCTGCGCGACGAAGGCGGCGCGCTGATCCCGCTGTTCGCCAACTACGTCGACGGTATCTCCACCCAGATCGGCCACGACAAGCTGGGCAACAACTGGGACCTGGACGGCCTGCGCGCCGCCGAACGCTGGTGGTTCGCCTGACGTCGCCGCGGAGGTAGCTCGCGATGCAACAGACCCTGACCAAGATGCTCCTGCAACGCCTGGCCCTCGGCGGCCTGAGCCTGCTGGCGGTGTCGCTGATCATCCTCCTGGGCGTGTCCTTCCTGCCGGGGGACATCGCCACCGAGATCCTCGGCCAGTCGGCCACGCCCCAGGCGGTGGCGGCTCTGCGCGAGTCCCTGGGGCTCGATCAGCCGCTCTACCTGCGTTACTTCCACTGGTTGGCGGCGCTGCTGCATGGCGATTTCGGCCAGTCCCTGGCCAACGGCCGGGCGATCGCCGAGCTGCTCTCCGTGCGCCTGCCGAACACCCTCTGGCTGGCGGCGCTGGCCGCCGTGGTGGCGGTGCCGCTGGCGCTGGGCCTGGGCTTCCTGGCGGCGATCTGGCGCAACGGGGTGTTCGACCGCTGCATCAACGTGCTGACCCTGAGCTTCATTTCCTTCCCGGAGTTCTTCCTCGCCTACCTGCTGATCCTGGCGTTCTCGGTGAAGGCCGGCTGGCTGCCCAGCCTGGCCAGCGTCGACCCCGCGCAGCCGCTGTCCGAGCGGCTGTTGCAGATGGCCCTGCCGGCGCTGACCCTGACCCTGGTGGTGGTGGCGCACATGATGCGCATGACCCGCGCCGCGCTGATCAACCTGCTGGCCAGCCCCTACATCGAGATGGCCCGGCTCAAGGGCGTTCCGCGCTGGCGGGTGATCCTGCGCCACGCGCTGCCCAACGCCTGGGCGCCGATCATCAACGTGGTGGTGATCAACCTGGCCTACCTGGTGGTGGGCGTGGTGGTGGTCGAGGCGGTGTTCGTCTACCCGGGCATGGGCCAGTTGATGGTCGACTCGGTGAAGAAACGCGACCTGCCGGTGGTGCAGGCCTGCAGCCTGGTGTTCGCCGCCACCTACATCCTGCTCAACCTCACCGCCGACCTGCTGTCGGTGCTCAGCAACCCGCGCCTGAGGCACCCACGATGAGCGATTCGAGCCTGACCCTGGAAGCCTCGCGCACTCTGCCCGCGCGGCGCCGCTCCGGCCTCTGCCGGCGTCTCTGGCACGGCCTGCGCAAGGCGCCCTGGAGCGCCCGCTTCGGCCTGCTGGTGATAGTGGCGTTCGGCCTGGCGGCGCTCTTCGCGCCCTGGCTCGCGCCCTACGGCGAATCGCAGATCGTCGGCAGCGAGTTCGAGCCCTGGGGCGCCAGCTTCCTGCTGGGCACCGACAACCTCGGCCGCGACATGCTCACGCGCTTGCTCTACGGCGGCCGCAACACCCTCGGCATCGTGCTGCTGGCAACCTGCCTGGCGTTCGTCCTGGGCGGCGTCGCCGGCCTGCTCGCGGCGGTGCGCGGCGGCTGGACCGACCAGCTGCTGTCGCGCCTGGTGGATGTGCTGATGGCCATCCCGCAGCTGATCTTCGCGCTCCTGCTGCTGACTTTCTTCGGCACCAGCATCCCCATGCTGATCGCCATCATCGCCGTGCTCGACTCCACCCGGGTGTTCCGCCTGACCCGCGCGGTGGCCAGCGGCGTGGTGGCCCTGGACTTCGTCGAGGCGGCGCGCCTGCGCGGCGAAGGCACGGCCTGGATCATGTTCCGTGAGGTGCTGCCGAACATCCTGCCGCCGCTGGTGGCCGAGTTCGGCCTGCGCTTCTGCTTCACCTTCCTGTTCATCAGCGCGCTGAGCTTCCTCGGCCTGGGCATCCAGCCGCCCACCGCCGACTGGGGCTCGATGGTGCGCGACAACGCCACGCTGATTACCTACGGCGACGCCACCCCGCTGCTGCCGGCGGCAGCTATCGCCTTGCTGACCATCGGGGTGAACTTCGTGGTGGACTGGTTCCTGCACCTGACGAGTGGACTGCGCGATGAGCATTGAACGAGAACAGCGAGACGCGGCGCCGCTGCTGCGCATCCGTGGGCTGCGCATCGAGGCGCAGGGCGACGAGGGCTGGCAGGAGATCGTCAAGGGCATCGACCTGGACCTGCATCGCGGCGAAGTCCTCGGGCTGATCGGCGAGTCCGGCGCCGGCAAGTCGACCCTGGGCCTGGCGGCCATGGGCTACGAGCGCCCGGGTTGCCGGATCAGCGCCGGCAGCGTGGCGTTCGACGGCCAGGACCTGGCGCGCCTGCCCGAGGCGCGCAAGCGCCACCTCTGGGGCTCGCGCCTGGCTTATGTCGCGCAGTCGGCGGCGGCGTCCTTCAACCCGGCGCAGCGCCTGCTCGACCAGTACGTCGAGGGGCCGCGCCTGCACCGCGTGGCGAGCGTCGAACAGGCGCGCCGGGACGCCGTGCAGATGTACGGACGCATGCGCCTGCCGGAGCCGGAAAGCATCGGCCTGCGCTACCCGCACCAGGTTTCCGGCGGCCAGCTGCAGCGGGCCATGACCGCCATGGCGATGGCCTGCCGGCCGGACCTGATCGTCTTCGACGAACCGACCACGGCGCTGGACGTGACCACCCAGCTGGAAGTGCTGGCGACCATCCGCGAGCTGGTGCGCCAGTTCGGCACCGCGGCCATCTACATCACCCACGACCTGGCGGTGGTGGCGCAGATGGCCGACCGCATCCTGGTGCTGCGCCATGGCCAGGCGGTGGAGGAGGCGCCGACCCGGCGCATGCTCGCCGCGCCGCAGCAGGAGTACACCCGCACCCTGTGGTCGGTACGTTCGCTGCGCCACGAGCCGCGCGCGCCGTCGAGCGAGACGCCGGTGGTGAGCCTGGCCGGGGTCGACGCCGGCTACGGGCCGCTCAAGGTGCTGCAGGGCATCGACCTGGTGGTGCCGCGCGGCAGCACGGTGGCGGTGGTCGGCGAGTCCGGTTCGGGCAAGTCGACCCTGGCCCGCGTGCTCACCGGCCTGCTGCCGGCCAGCCGGGGCGAGCTGCGCTTCCAGGGCGAGCGCCTGGCGCCGGACTATCGCCAGCGCAGCCGCGAGACCCTGCGCCACATCCAGATGGTCTACCAGATGCCGGACACCGCGCTGAACCCGCGCCAGCGGGTGCGCGAGATCCTCGGCCGGGCCCTCGGTTTCTACCTGGGGCTGAGGGGCGAGGCGCGCGACGCGCGGCTGTGCGAGCTGCTGGAGCAGATCGAGCTGCCCCCGGCGCAGTACCTGGACCGCCTGCCCGGTGAGCTGTCCGGCGGGCAGAAGCAGCGCATCTGCATCGCCCGCGCGCTGGCCGCCGAGCCGCGGCTGATCATCTGCGACGAGGTGACTTCGGCCCTCGACCAGGTGGTGGCCAAGGGCATCCTGCAATTGCTGGAGCGCCTGCAGCGCGACATGGGCCTGGCTTACCTGTTCATCACCCACGACCTGGCCACGGTGCGCAGCGTGGCCGATCAGGTAGTGGTGATGCACCAGGGGCGCATCGTCGAGCAGGGTCCGCGCGATGCGGTGTTCGCGCCGCCACACCACGAATACACGGCGCGCTTGCTGGCCTCGGTGCCGGAGATGGACCCGGACTGGCTGGATCGCCAGCTGGCCGGGCGCGACGTGGGGTA